>JBDGXD010000027.1:0-26452 GCA_039584755.1 Gemmatimonadota bacterium | reverse complement strand
GATTCTTCATCAGCATTCTGACCTGAGCGATCCGATGGGCGGGAAGTTCAACTACGCTGAAGAATTCAAGAAACTCGACCTGGAGGCCCTGAAGAAGGACCTCTATGCACTGATGACCGACTCTCAGGATTGGTGGCCGGCAGATTACGGTCACTACGGAGGGCTTTTCATCCGGATGGCGTGGCACAGCGCAGGCACCTACCGCGTGGGCGACGGCCGCGGGGGAGCGGGGTCCGGCAACCAGCGTTTTGCACCGCTCAACAGCTGGCCGGACAACGTGAACCTCGACAAGGCGCGCCGGCTGCTTTGGCCGATCAAGCAGAAATACGGCAACAAAATCTCGTGGGCCGACCTCATGATCCTCGCCGGCAACTGCGCGCTGGAGTCGATGGGGTTCAAGACCTTCGGCTTCGCCGGTGGGCGCGAGGACATTTGGGAGCCGGAAGAGGACGTTTATTGGGGCACCGAGACCGAGTGGCTGGGCGACAAGCGCTACTCTGGCGAGCGGGACCTCGAAAACCCTCTCGCAGCCGTGCAGATGGGCCTGATCTACGTGAACCCGGAAGGGCCGAACGGCGAGCCCAGCGCGGTCAAGTCAGGCCAGGACATTCGCGAGACGTTCGCGCGCATGGCCATGAACGACGAGGAAACCGTGGCGCTCGTCGCCGGTGGCCACACCTTCGGTAAATGCCACGGCGCAGGCGACGCCGCACTGGTTGGCCCCGAACCCGAAGCCGCTAGCATCGAGGAACAGGGCCTCGGCTGGAAGAGTAGTTTCGGCAGCGGCAAGGGGGACGAAACGATCAGCAGCGGCATCGAGGGCGCATGGACACCGAACCCTGCCAAGTGGGACATGGGCTATTTCGACCTGCTGTTCGGCTACGATTGGGATCTCGTGAAGAGCCCCGCCGGCGCCTTCCAGTGGGTCCCGGTCAATCCTGCTGAAGAGAGTATGGCTCCGGCCGCTCACGATCCGTCGAAAAAGGTAACGACCATCATGACCACGGCGGACATGGCGTTGCGCATGGACGCGATCTACGAGCCGATATCGCGGCGCTTCCATGACAATCCCGATGAGTTCGCCGACGCGTTTGCTCGGGCGTGGTTCAAGCTGACGCACCGCGACATGGGCCCCCGCTCGCGATATCTCGGCCCAGAGGTCCCGGCGGAGGAACTGATCTGGCAAGACCCTGTGCCCGCAGTCGATCACAAACTCATCGGCGCCAAGGACATCGCAAGCCTCAGGAGCAAGATCCTCGACTCGAAACTCTCGATTCCTGAACTGGTCTCCACCGCCTGGGCGTCGGCATCCACATTCCGCGGTTCCGACAAACGCGGCGGTGCGAACGGGGCGCGCATTCGTCTTGCGCCGCAAAAGGACTGGGAAGTCAACCACCCAGCTCAGCTGAAAAGAGTGCTAAATGCCCTCGACCGAATCCGAAAGGAATTCAACAAAGCGCAGTCGGGCGGCAAGAAGGTTTCGCTTGCCGATCTGATCGTCCTCGGCGGGTGCGCCGCGGTCGAGAAGGCGGCTAAGAACGCCGGGCACAAAGTGAAGGTACCCTTCGCGCCGGGCCGCACGGATGCGTCGCAGAAGCAAACGGACGCGGAGTCCTTTGCGGTGCTCGAGCCTCTCGCAGACGGGTTCCGCAACTTCTCGAAGGCCAAATACGCCGTATCTGCAGAGGAAATGTTGCTTGACAAGGCACAACTGCTGACGCTGACCGCGCCTGAGATGACGGCTCTCGTCGGCGGCATGCGCGTATTGAACGCCAACTTCGGACAGTCGCAGCATGGTGTCTTCACGAAGCAACCGGAGACGCTCAGCAACGACTTCTTCGTGAACTTGCTCGACATGGGGACGGAGTGGAAGGCGAGTTCGGAAGACGAGGACGTATTCGAATGTCGCGATCGAGAAACCGGAGACGTGAAGTGGACCGGCACCCGTGTCGATCTCGTATTTGGTTCGAACTCACAGCTTCGGGCGATCGCGGAAGTCTACGCACAAGACGACTCGCAGCAGAAGTTCGTGGGTGACTTTGTGGCGGCCTGGAACAAGGTGATGAACGCCGATCGATTCGACCTTACCTGATCTCAGGCGAGGGGTCTTCGAGGACTTCTACGGCTGAGCCTTCGGTAACTTCGGTCGCAGGTAGAAGTCATCGACAAAGAAATCAGGGTGGCGTAGCAAGGGTGTTCCAAAGGGAATAATCAACCGGCATCTGGCGCATTTTGAGAAAGCGGACCCGAACTACGCGATGGGAATACGCAAGGAATTGAAGAAGTAGCGTTTGAGCAGGATGAGCCCCATCATCCGATGGTGACTACTGGGGCTCACCTGTTGTCAGTGTTCCCTTGTGTACTCTCAACGCCTCGTGCCAGAGGCATGTCTGCACCTCAGCTCCTACCTGTCCGGTTGTGCCCGATATCCGTCCGACAAAGTGCGTAGAAACGCCACGATGTCCTCAATCTCCTGGGGCGTGAGGTTCAGGTCTCCGAGTTCTTCTTTGTTCACATTGTCCGGCCATTCCGGCGCCGGCCATGGCGCTACGTCACGCGAGTTGTAGAATGCCACTACCTGATAAAGCGTCTTGAAAACTCCGTTGTGCATATACGGAGGTGTGAGCGCAACGTTCCTGAGTGTTGGGACTCGGAACAGACCATTGAGTTCACGGTCCTCTACGACGGCACCCAGGCCGGGATCGATGTAGTCAGCACCATCCGGATTCAGTTCGCTTGGCAGATAGAGAAACGGGCTCTCGGGGTTACTCGGAGTGCCCAGGTTGTCGTAGGTGTGATCCGTGAAGAGCGGAGCCGAACCGCCGGGGGCTCTTTGGTCGGGGTGACATGCGGCGCAGTTGCCCTTGTCCTCCATCTCAAATAGGACCCTGCCGCGCATTTCCTGCTCGCTGAGCTGCACCTCGCCGGCGAGATACAGATCGTATTTGGAATCGAACGGATTGAGCTCGCTCGACGCCTCGTAGGCCGCGACCGCATCCGCGAAATTATCAAAGGCCCTCGTCGCGTCGTCCAATGCGTCCTGGCCGTACACTTCGAGGAACAGATTACTATAGTCTGCTCCGCGAATTGCCACGATGACTGACTCGATGTCGGGATTGGCCATCTCGAGGGGGTTGAGTGGCGGGCCCTTTGCCTGCTCCATAAGGTCGGCCGCACGCCCATCCCAGAACAAACCACCGACCCAGATTTCTTCGTCTTCATCGTATCTAAGCGGCGGAATAAATGCTGCGTAGGCCGCCGTCAGGTCGTTGCGGTTGCCGAAACGATCGGAGTGCGCACCGCGTGACACGGGCAACAACTGGTCGGGATCGCCGAATCCCGCATCAGGTGAGTGGCAGCTGGCGCATGACTGGCCGGGTGGTGTAGAGAGGTTGCTGTCGAAAAAGAGCAGCTTGCCGAGCCTCTCTTTCGGCGTGAACTCTGCCTCGTGATTTGCGCGCTCAGCTTGTGGGTTCGCGCAGCTCATTAGTAAGAATGCTGCGAGTAAACAGCCGACGGCTGAACCACCAGCCAACGGACGCATGGTCAAGCTCCCTGTTCGTGAGTGTATCGAGGAACGCAAGTAGTATGGCTCTACCGACAGTGAGTAACAAGCTGTGGCATGTGGGCATCGGAGTATTCGCCCCGAAGACTCAAAAGGTATCCAACACTGGACGCCCTCGTAGTGTTGAGCAAGGTGGAATCGAATCGCATCTGCCCGCGCCTGACAGGCGTGGATCGCCCTCTCCGTGGCTCCGGTGCACGGCTCTGGGTTTCAGTGCATTGTTCGTGTGATGCCCTCCTGATCTGGAGCTGTAACCACCTGAGGTAGGTTCAGGGGGGTACTCAGGCGACCGCTGCGTAATCCCGCGAACACACTGACCGAGAATCAGTAGGTCAGGAAGTTGATCAACGGAGAGCAGTAACCCGTCACCACATCTAATTGAAATCAACGCTTCCACACCGCCAACATTCGCTGACGGAACGATCTTCAGGCACATTCCGCCAACTCAAAATGCTCTAAGACCCTGACTCAGGCCGGGGGTGGGGGTGGAGTCAGAACTGGCTGATCAGCGTTTCAGAGCAAGAAATCGCCATTCCAGCCCGAAATGCAGACACGAACAAACACCGGGGGAGACATCTTCAAACCCAAGAGCTAATAACCCAAGCCTCCCTTGACCCAACTGTATGCCCTATGTAAGCTTACAGGCTATGTCATACGCGATTTTCAAGGCTGCCGGACAGCAGTTCAAGGCGTCCAAGGGTGACACCCTGCAGGTTCCCAAGCTAGAGGGGGAACCGGGTTCGAAAGTCACCTTCGACGATGTTCTGTTGTCGAGCGACGGCAAGAAGGTAAACACGGGTCAGCCCAACGTGAGCGGAGCCAAGGTTACGGCCGAGATCCTGCGTCACGGCAAGGGTGAGAAGATCGTCATCTTCAAGTTCAAACGGCGGAAGAACTACCGCCGTAAGACCGGTCATCGACAGCAGTTTACTGAGATCAAGATCACGAGTCTGAAGCTGGGCTAGCTATATGGCACATAAAAAAGGTGTTGGCTCGAGCCGCAACGGCCGCGATTCGAAACCGAAATTCCTCGGGGTGAAGCGGTTCGGTGGTCAGCTCGTCAGGGCGGGGAACATCCTCGTGAAGCAACGGGGCACCAAGTTTCACGCTGGTAACAACGTCAAACGGGCCAAGGATGACTCGCTGTTCGCGCTCGTTGACGGAGTGGTCAAGTTCGAGCACAAGACCAAGAAACGCATGAAAGTGAGCGTTTACCCGGTTGAGACGGTAGCGTAGGACACGCGCGGTTCCGGTTGAAAAAAGAGTGGCTGACATCCTGTGTGATGCCAGCCGCTTTGACAATCGCCTCGATTCAGGGCTCTACAGGGTGGGGATCCTTCCCCGAATCCGTTCTTCCTTCATCCGCTTGAGCTGCTTGCGCGCACCGCGCACCTTCTTGCCGAAGAACCCGAAGGGGACAAGTGTGGCTACGCCGAGCGACGCCGCCAGCACGCCGGCGGCCACATTCACCGACTCGGCCCCGAAAAACAGCCACACCGCAGCGATTTCTGAAGCGACGATAACCCCGCCAAAGCTATCCCGCACGTAAGCCATGTCACGCCGGTAGAGGTCCAATCGGACCTCCTCCTCGGTTTGCACCGCGCCCGCGGCCAGCAGTTCTCCCTCTCCGGAATACATCGCCCCGCAATTGGCGCAGACTCTCAGCGGCCTTCCGAAGAAGCTGGCAAAGCCTTTGAACCAGTAGCGGCTCCAACGGAGTCGGCGTAACGGCCGCCGCAAGATCTCGAGTTGGGTCCCGCAGGACCCGCAGTTACGTTGCTCCATGATCTCTCTTCATCAATTACGGAGCCCGTGCATCCATGGTTGCAGCCTTCGCCTCCTCCCGATATAACTCGCCCAGTCGGCGTACAAAGGGTCCGGGCTGTCCGGTACCCACAGGCTTGCCGTCAATCATGATAATCGGTGCAACCTCCCTGGTGGTGCCGGTGATGAACATCTCCTCTGCTTCACGCAGCTCGGTCAGATAGATGGGTTGCTCGCTGTAGGGTAGCCCCTCCCTGGCACAGATGTCCAGCACTACCTGACGCGTCACGCCGGCGAGAATGTAGTTGCTCAAGGGAGCTGTACGAGCCACTCCATCGAACACCGCAAAAAATGAGGACAAGGTGCCTTCGAGCACCACACCGTCACGTACGAAGATCGCTTCGATGCAACCCTCTTGCTGGGCAAGCTGGTTCGCCAGACAGTTGGGGAGCAGGTTGATCGACTTGATGTCACAGCGGCTCCAGCGTGTGTCTGGGGTAGTGATTACCGATACACCGGTGGTGAATGTCGGGTCACGTACCACGGGCATTACTTGCGCAAACACAGTTGGCCGGGCGTCTGACGGAAACGCGTGTTTGCGGGGCGCGGCTCCACGGGTGATCTGGATATAGACCGTGACGTCCTCGGATGCGACTTCGTTCCTGGCCAACAGCTGTTCGACGATTGGGTCCAATGCCAGAGCGTCGTAGGCTGAGATGCGCAAGGATTGCAGGGAGTGCTTCAGGCGTTGCAGATGCTCCTGCTTGCGAAAACAGCGACCTCCGTATGCGACTATGACCTCATAGGCGCCATCGCCAAACAGGAATCCACGATCATCGGGCGAGATGCTCAGCTCTGATTTGGGCAGATAGACACCGTCGAAGTAGACCGTTGGGTACATGTTACTCACATCCGGTTTCGCCACCACTGTTGAGGGAGTGTCGTCCAGCCATGGCTGGACGACAAGAGTATGGTACTTCCGCTGACGAATATAACGCTTGTGAAAGGGGGCGCGGTTCGTGTGGAACCGGGGTTACGAACCGCCTGGTTCCACACGTTGTGCTAGGCGAGGTCTTGTTCGAAAGGAGCGAAATCTCGGAGATTGGCCATGAGTAGTACCGCCTGCGGAGTGCCGCAGGGTTGGCGCGATGCGACGCTCGTCGGTCAGCCGCTGGGCGACTGTTGTGGCTGTGCCGTTGTGTCTATTTGAGTGACCGTCTTTGTCCAGGGCGACGGTGAGGGGGAACCGATTCCGTCTGACGCCGTCGCTATCAGGTTGTTATCCTCATCGACCGTGAGCGGAATCGTCACACTGAACAAGCCGTGGAGGCTTGCCGTATCTGAGACAGTCGACGCTCCACCTGTCACCGTGACTATGTAGAGCAGGCCCGTCCGTGCCGGTGTTCGCACTACCGATCCTGCGAGTTCGACTGTCTCATTGAATGTCGTGTCGGGAGGGAACGCGGAGACGTTCAGAAAGAGAAAGCCGTCCAGTTCTTCGATGCAGGCAACTGCTGTGAGTGCTGCCGCCAGCCCCAAGAGTGTTATTCGCTTCAATTCCAATCTCAACTAGTTATTTGCAGGTCAACTGTTTCTGGTTGCCGTAGCGGCCGGTTTCCGGCCGCCGTAGCTGCCGGTTTCTGGCCGCCGTACCTGCCGGTTTCCGGCCGCCGCAGCGGCCGGTTTCCGGCAGCCGTCAGCGGGCCGCCAAGATACCCCAAGCCAGGCTCAACCAGCCTGCGAGAAGGCATACCCCACCGACTGGCGTGATCGCGCCAAGCCAACGCGTACCCGATATCGCCAGCGCGTAGAGACTACCCGAAAAGATCACCGTACCAGCGATGAATAGCCATCCCGCCCACGTCGTTTGACTGCCCGGCCAGCGCGTCGCCGCCCACGCGACCGCGAACAGGGCTAGTGCATGATACACCTGATAGCGCACTCCTGTTTCGAACACTGCCAGCAGATCGGGGCTCAAGCGCTGTCGCAGCGCATGAGCGCCGAAGGCGCCAGCCGCGACACCCAACGACCCGGAGACGGCCCCCAATGCTGCGAAAATGCGCTCAGGGCTCATGTCAGATTCCTTTCGCCACACAACCCTTCGGTTTTCCCGCTCACATCCAAAGCGAGAGTACCAACGTAATGATAGCCACTGCCGCCAGGTTGAGCGCCAGACCGGTTACAGCCATGTCGCGCGATCGAATGGCACCGGATCCGAACACAATAGCGTTTGGTGGGGTGGCGACGGGTAACATGAAAGCCATCGATGCGGCCAGGGCTGCTGCCATCATCAGGGGGAGGGCGGCCACGCCAAGACCCTGTGCCACACCTGCCATTAGCGGCATGCCCAGCGCGGCCGTGGCAGTGTTGCTGGTGAGTTCGGTGAGGAAGACGAAGATCCCGGCGGTTGCCAGTACGATCAATGGGAGCGGAAACCCACGCAGACCGGACAGTCGACTGCCTATCCAGTCGCTCAGGCCGCTCACCTCGAACGCGCCCGCCAGCGCTATGCCCCCACCAAACAGCAGTAAGATGCCCCACGGGACCTTTCGGGCTGATTCCCAATCCAATGCAGTGGGGTAACGCGATCGGGGGAGCGGTATGACGAAAAACACCAAGGCGGCCGCAATCGCTATCATAGGGTCGGACAGCCCTGGGAGCAAGTCGGTGAGTCCCGGAATCCGCAGATCACCTATCATCTTGGGTGCCCGTAGGATCCAGGCCAGTGCCGTGAGTAGAAAAACGGCAAGCACGAACCGCTCACCACCTGTCATCCGAGCGAATCTTCCTTGTTGCTTTCGCAACACCTTGTCCAACCCAGGCACGGGGCCCCGGATCCGGTACAGCGTGACCAGCCACAGCCAGCATATCGCGAGCATTGGAATGGAAGTAGACAGTCCGATAAGCAGCCAACCGGCAAAGGTTATCTCGATCCCAATCAACTCCTGAGCAGCACCGGCCAGTATGGCGTTGGGTGGAGTGCCGATGAGGGTGGAGACACCACCGATGGAGCAGGCGTAGGCAATGCCGAGCATGAGGGCGGTGGGGAAGCCACGGTGTTCCGGTGGCCCGGCACCCCTTTGTCCCGCCGTGCTGGCTGTATCGTCAGCGCCGACTGTAGCCCTGCCAGCCTGTTCATAGGCACGCTTGGCTGCCAGCTCGTTCGCGTCCGGAGTCGTCTCTGCGCTCCGCCCTTTGCCACGGTCCGCTCCCCGCTCCCCGCTCCCTGCTCCAGTTACCAGGGCCAGCGCAATCGGCAGCATCATGACGGCCGTTGCGGTGTTGGATATCCACATGCTCGCGATGGCTGACGTGATCATGAAAGCCAACAGTACCCTGGGTGCGGATGTCCCTACTTTGTGAATGGTGAGGAGAGCAAACCGCCGGTGGAGATCCCATCGTTCCAGTGTGGCTGCCAACAGGAACCCACCGAGGAAAAGAAAGATGATGGGATCAGCGTACGAAGCTGCCACCTCACGCAGTGCGCGGGTTCCTATGAGCGGGAGGATCACGAGCGGAAGCATTGCGGTGGCTTCCAGAGGGACCACCGAGCTCAGCCACCAAACGGCCATCCAGCTTGCCAGTCCGGCTACCCGCCAAGCTGGCTCACTCATGCCCAGAAGGGGTTCCACAATGAGCGTGATCGCAAACATTGATGGGCCCGCAATCAGCGGCAGACGTAGCATTATCGAGTCGGAATTATGTTGAGAGGTGTCGTTCGGGTGATTCGTTGCTTGAGGTCTTCTTCAAGCGGCAGCGAGAGAAACTGATCCAGGTTCGCCCGCAAGTCTCTGACACCGGGACTGGGCCAATCGGTACCCCACACTACCCGATCACCGACCTCCGCCAAGCGCGGAAAGTAGGTCAACAGTTTCTGAGGTGGAATGCCCGACAACTCGAGAAACACGTTCTTGTGACGGCGTAGTACAAAGAACGCCTCGTCCATCCACAGTGGTCTGCCTCCGTGTGCCATGATGATTGTCAGGTCCGGAAAATCGAGTGCCACGTCATCGAGTTCCATTGGTCGCCCGAACTTGCAGCGTGCCCCCGGAAATATAGACGTCCCGGTGTGGATCATGACCGGGAGGCCTCGCTCCTCCGCTCGTGAATACACGCGGCCGAGGGCTTCGAGACCCATGGTGTAGGCGTTGGCGGGAAAGAGCTGGTGCGGCGGATGGATCTTGAGACAGCGGATTCCCAGTTGCAGCAGTTCTTCTACCTGTCCTTCCGGATCTTGGGTGAACCGGGGATGAACACCGCCGAACGGCAACAGCCGGTCAGGGGCTGCGGCCGCGTATTCGGCGGCGAATACATTGGTGTCGTCGGTGAACCCCATCAGGTCGGGACTGGGGTAGTTAATCAGGCCAACGCGCCAGATGTCACGCTCGTCCAGCAAGTCGAGCAGAACCCGAGGTTCCTCCATCAGTGCCATTAACCGATCCCAGTGGTCCTCTTTGCCTCGCCGCATCACCTCGGCTACCGCCGGCTTCAGCTGATTCCACGGCTGAATGTGAACGTGCAGGTCGGTGATACCCACCACAGTGCCGGTCATCGGCCTGGGAAATCCGGTGTGCGCTTCTCCAAGAATGCTGAGATACCTTCGACCTTGTCTTGTGAAGAGAAGGCAAGACCGAACAGCGTCGTCTCGAGGCGGAGCCCTTCATCAAGCGGCTTGCGGGCACTGGCCCGGACGGCTTCCTTGATCAATTGCAGCGCCACAGGACTGCGTTGCGCTATGGTGTTCGCCAGGTCTGCCACGTGCTGCCGCAACTTGGATGCGGTGACCACCTCGTCCACCAATCCGATCTCCTGAGCTTGCTGTGCTGTTATTATCTCACCGGTATAGAGCAGCTTTGAGGCGCGGCCCGTGCCGACCAACCTGGGCAAGCGTTGTGTGCCGCCACCACCGGGTATGATCCCCAGGTTCACTTCCGGCTGACCCAACTTGGCTGTGTCAGCGGCAATCCGGATGTCGCAGGCCATGGCCAGCTCACAACCCGTTCCCAGACAGTATCCGTTGATGGCGGCGATGACTGGACGGGGAAATGCATCGACTGCTTCGTACACTGTACGTTGCCTCATTACCTGGAACTGATCTATTGGCGAACGGTCAGCGAACTCAGTGACGTCAGCACCTGCGATGAAGGCTTTGTCGCCTGCTCCGGTAACGATTACAACTCGAACATCATCGTTGAGTCGCAGTTGGTCCATTGCCTCGATGAATTGCGCGCGGGTGGCAGCATTGAGGGCGTTGCGTTTGTCAGGGCGGTTGATTGTAACGGTCGCGACGCGTCCGTTGACGTCTGCGAGGATGTTCAGTTGTTCGGCCACCTTGTTTCCTTTTCTCACCGTCCCACGGTGTTACCGTGCTATCGTCCAGCCTTCCAATCGTAGAATCCCATCCCACTCTTCTTGCCCAGCTCTCCCGCCTCAACCTTGTTGTGGAGGATCTGCGGTGGACGATAGTGGGCCTCACCCAACTGTGAATGCAAGTATTCGGCGATAGCGAGTCGCACGTCCAAGCCAACCAGGTCGCTCACTCTCAGGGGTCCCATTGGGTGACCGTAACCCAGTTCCATCGCCTTGTCTATGTCCTCGGCTGACGCGACATCCTGCTCCAGCATCCGCATCGCCTCCAGTCCAAGTACGACTCCCAGTCGCGACGATGCAAATCCCGGCGTGTCGCGCACGCGGATGGGTTGCTTTCCCATGGCCTGAGCGAGTGCGCTGGCACGGTCGACCACTTGTTCGTCGCTACGATCGTGCACTACGATCTCGAGCAACTTCATGATCTGAACCGGATTGAAGAAGTGCATACCCAAGAGGCGCTCGGGGCGGGACGTGGCTGCCGCGATGTCGGCTACTGATAGCGATGATGTGTTCGTGGCCAATACGGTCTCTGGCTTGACGATCGTCTCCAACCGTTGGAACAGCTGTTGTTTTGTCTCCAGGTTTTCTACGATTGCCTCGATGACTACGCCGACATCTCTCACTGCCTGGTCTATGGTGTCGACGGTCTTGATACGGGCCAGTGTGGCATCGGCGTCTGCCCTGGTGGTCTTACCCCGGCTCACGCCGCCATTCAAGTTCTGCTTGATACTGGCAAGAGCGCTTGCCACGGCCTCGGTATTTGCGTCTGCGAGCAGTGTTTCATAGCCCGCGGCCGCCGCGACCTGCGCAATTCCGTGGCCCATCGTACCAGCACCGATGACTGCGACTCGCTTCATCCAACGACCTCGCGTGCAACGTCCGGGCGATTGGTGCAGATCGCGTCCACGCCGAGTTCGATCAATTGGTGCATTCGCCGAGGCTCGTCAACTGTCCACGCGTAGATGGTGCAGCCCACCGAGTGGGTTGCCTCGACGAGCTCGCGGTCGATCATGCTCTCGACCTGCCATAAGACGGACGCACCGGCGTCGTCGAGCTGGGCCATCGGGTTGACCGGATAGGAGGTCGACAGCAGACCGCAGGGTAACTCTGGCCGCTGTTGCTTGAGGCGTTGCACAATGCGGTGATCGAATGAGTGGACTTGGTAGTTGGCAGTCGCGGGTCCTGCGTCGAGCACCTCAAACAACTTGGGATCGTGACTCGGTGGCAGGGTCTTGATCTCGATGAATGCAAGCGACTTGGTGCCGAGCGTCGACAGCGCATCTGCCAGTAGGGGGACAGCCTCACCATTCGGGAGCTCGTGGTCCCGTAGCTCTCCGAGACGGACCTCCGCAATGCGGTGGGAACCCGCGATTGCATCATGGTGGACGATCGCTGACCCGTCTAACGTGGTGTGCACGTCGAGCTCGACACCATCCGCTCCGAGCTGTTGTGCTGCACGGAACGCCGCGAGGGAGTTCTCGACCTCGTATGCCGACGCTCCGCGATGGGCGATGACCAGAGTCAATTGTGAGACGCCGGACGCGACTCGATCCAATCAGAGTCTTTGGTCACATCGTCAATCAACTTGTAGTCAGCTTCGGTTGGCGTAACCGAAGCTATGTAGGTCTCGTATTTGTCTGCCGACATTTCATTGCCATCTACGTCGTAGTGCTGATGCGCCCAGTGGCCGATGCTGCGATTGAACTTGATGTGTGGGATCTTGAGCCAACGATCACGGTCGGTGATGTAGCGGTTCAAGCGCTCTACCAACCGTACGCATTCCTCGCGGTACAGCGATCGAGAGAGGTGATTCAGTTCCCTCTGATCGGCGTCGGCAGGGTTCTCCCGCTCATCGAACCGTCCCTTCAAACCCCACACATAGGCCCATTGGGCAGAAGAGGAGTTGTCGGTGCCAAACAAGTCAAACGCGGTCGGTACCCATTTGTTGAAGAATCGTTGCATGACCTCAGGTGGGATACGGCCTGCCTTGATCACGCGCAACAATCCATTGTTGCCGGTGCCCAGATGGAAGCTTTCCTCCTTCAGCATCGGACCCATCGATCGTGCCAGTGGCTCGAACGCCGAAGTGGAGAGCATTTTCAGCTGGAACTTGCCATCCCGGTCGATGAACTGCGTGTAGGTGAAGAAGTCGAGCCAGTTGGCTACTATCTCGTTGAAGCTGCCGAGTAGGCGTTGTCCTTCATCGGCTGTGCGCTCCAGTAGCTTCTGTGCTTCACGTCTTCCCTCGTCACCAAAGTACTCGCACAGCAGGTACGACATCTGCCACCCGTGGCGCATCTCCTCACACATGACGCGGAGTATCGCTTGCATGTCATACTCACTGGGGGGCGTGACGAGCAGACCACGTTGTTGCTCCACCGAGGCAAACTCAGTGTCGCCCTGATACACGATCAGGTTCATCAATGCGTCGCGGATCCGTTGGTCGGGAATGTGCATCAACGTAGGCCACTTGCGTTGACCCTTGTAGTGACCGAATTCGATTGATTCCACTTCCGGGGCGCCGAATTTTATGTCGAAGTTGAAGCCGCGCACCTCGGAACGATCAAGCCCTATCGAATCCTGCCAGAAATAGAAGTAGTCAGTCCAGTCATCCCAGTTGTGGACCTTGCGCATAGACATGTCTCAGCGGCCTCGGAAGGTTGGGGTTCGCTTCTCCAGGAAGGCGCTCAGGCCTTCCTTGGCGTCTTCAGTCTGAAAGCACCTCAACTGATGCTCGAGTTCCAGTTGCAGTACCTGCTCCATGGTCCCGGCTTCGCTCGAATAGATCGTGCTCTTGGCGAGCGCGATCGCTAGCGGCGGCTTGTCTACCAGTGACCGTGCGTAGTCATCGGTCTCGCTCGGGAGCTGCTCATGGGGCACCACTCGGTCGAACAACCCGAGGTGGAGAGCCTGCTCCGCAGCTACCATCTCTCCCGAAAAAGCCAACTCCAGTGCTTTTGTCGATCCAACGAGCTTGGGGAGCAAGTAGGTGCCACCCCAGTCAGGCATCAGACCAACGCGTGTGAAGGTCTGTCCAATTGCAGCCCGATCGGAAGCGATTCTGAAGTCGCACGCCAACGCCAGGTTCGCGCCACCACCCGCTGCAGCACCGTTGATACTGGCAATGACAGGTTTCGGTGTCGCTCGGATCGTGGTAACCACATTGCGGCCAGCTTCTACTAGCAGTCGAAACGAATCGACATCACCGGCGTCCGTGAGCTGCTTCATGTATTCGACGTCCGCGCCCGCACAAAACGCGCGGCCGGCGCCGGTTATGACGATGACACGGACGGCATCATCTGCGGCCATCTCCCGTACAGCCTGCGCGATTTCCTCTCGCATAGTCCCGGCAAACGCATTGAGTTTGTTAGGCCGGTTCAGGGTTATCCGACCAACACCGGTTGCGGTGGAGACCAAGACGTTGGCAAAATCGCTCACAGGCGCTCTACTATCATCGCGATTCCCTGACCGACTCCGATACACATCGTTGCCAGTCCGTAGCGATTGCCGGTTCTCTCCAGCGAGTGGACCAGTGTGGTCAAGATCTTGGCGCCAGTGCATCCGAGGGGGTGCCCCAGAGCGATCGCACCTCCGTAGATGTTCACTCTCTCAGCATCCAGCTTGAGTTCGCGGATGCACGCGATGGCCTGTGCGGCGAACGCCTCGTTGAGCTCGACCAGCTCGATGTCGTTGATGGTGAGGCCCGTACGTTCCAGAACCTTGCGGGTTGCCGGAACCGGTCCGATTCCCATGGTTGCCGGATCGACTCCGGCAACAGCGGTACCGACGATGCGTGCCATCGGTTCGACTCCACCAAGTCCCCGCGGCGTCCCTCCCATCACCAGAAGTGCTGCCGCACCGTCGTTGATCCCACTCGATGAGCCAGCGGTGACGGTCCCACCCTCGGTCACGAACGCGGGCTTGAGGCGGGAGAGCTTGTCTACCGTCACTCCCGACCGTGGGTGTTCGTCACGGATTACGTCCTTCACCGTTCCGTCAGGCTGTTTCACGGGGACCGCGACTATCTCATCGTGAAACACACCATCGTCAATTGCCGCTCGAGCGCGTTCCTGACTGCGGCAGGCAAACTCGTCTTGCTCTTTCCGCGTGATCCCGTAGTTCTTGGCCACCAACTCTGCAGTTGCACCGAGTGATATGGTCCACTCGGTTCGCATGTTGGGGTTCACGAAGCGCCAACCCAGGGTGGAATCTGCGATGTCGGGAGGTCTGCGGTCCCAGCCGGCTTCCCGTTTCTTCATGACGTAGGGAGTCCGTGTCATGCTCTCCAGGCCACCGGCGAGGAAAGCGTCACCCTCCTCGGCTTTGATGGCGTGGGCAGCGCTGGCAACTGCCTGGAGTCCCGATCCACAAAGACGATTCACCGTCTGACCCGGTACCTCGACCGGGAAACCGGCCAGCAACGAGGCCATGCGGGCGACATTGCGATTGTCCTCACCCGCCTGGTTGGCGCAGCCCATTATCACGTCGTCCAGCCGGGCCGGATCGAAGCCAACTCGCTCAACCGCAGCTTGCATCACGATGGCACCCAGATCGTCCGATCTGACGGTCGCCAGAGCGCCACCATGCCGCCCCACGGCAGTGCGAACTGCCGAACATATGTAAGCGTCTCTCATTGACTCTTCCTCCCTCCGCTCCGCCCGATCATTATGGGGTCTCTCATCCCAATCCCACCCACGTCGTCTTTACTTCGGTGTACCCGTCCAATGCCTCTCGGCCCAGATCGCGACCGAAGCCACTTCCTTTATATCCACCGAACGGTGCGGCAGTGTCGTACAGATTGTAGGTGTTGATCCAGACGGTGCCGGCGTGGATCGCGCGCCCGACTCTGAACGCCGTCTTCATATCGCTGGTCCATATTCCCGCTGCCAGGCCGTACCGTGTTTCGTTGGCCAGGGCCACCGCCTGATCGACGTCCTCGAAGCTCAGCACCGAGAGTACGGGTCCGAAAATCTCATCGTCGACGATCTTCATACCCGGTCTTGCGTTGTCGAACACGGTGGCCTCAACGAAATAACCCTTTCCGTCGACCTGGGTGGCGCTGCCGCCGGCCACCAGTTCAGCCTCCTTCTTTCCCGCTTCTATGTACGACAACACCTTGTCGTGTTGTCGCTGGGAGACAATCGCGCCGAGTCGAGTCTCTTTCTTGAATGGGTCGCCGGGAACCATCTTGCTAGCTCGAGCAGCGAGTTGTTCGACGACATCGTCGTGTATCGAACTCTGCACGAGCAAGCGGGATCCGGCAGCACACACCTCTCCCTTGCCGTAGAAGATGCCGTTCACTGCTCCGCGAACAGCAGCCTTAAGATCGGCGTCGGCAAAGATGATATTGGGACTCTTGCCGCCCAACTCCAGTGTCACTCGCTTCACGCTGTCAGCTGCCGCACGCATGACTTGCTTGCCGACCTCTGTCGAACCCGTGAATGCGATCTTGTCGACGTCGGGGTGCCGCACAAGCGCCGCTCCAGTCGTCGGGCCGTCACCCGCAATGACGTTGAGCGCACCAGCTGGTAGCCCGGCCTCCTGTAACAACTCGGCCAGGGCCAACGCGGTAAGTGGCGTCTCAGGGGCAGGTTTGAGCACAACGGTACAACCGGCCGCAAGCGCTGGAGCGACCTTCCAACTCGCGAGGTTGAGCGGGAAGTTCCAAGGAACGATGGCGCCCACGACACCCAGTGGCTCGTGTGTCGTATAGACGAGGTCGTTGGCGGTTACCGGGAGAACGTCACCGGAGAATTTGTCGGCCCAGCCTGCATAGTATTTCAACGTCTCCGCGGTCATCGCCACGTCGATCTTCGACTCGAACAAGGGCTTGCCGTTCTGCAGCGTCTCGAGCTTCGCGATGTCATTACGGCGCTCGACGAGGAGTTGCCCGGCTTTGTACAATACCTCGCCCCGCTTGCGCGAGGTGAGGTTACGCCACTCATCACTCTCGAAACACGTGCGCGCTGACGCAACCGCCGCGGCTACGTCTGCCTCGCCGGCCGCTTGAACTTCGGTGAGCGTCTCTTCGGTGGCGGGATTCACTATCTCGAGCGTATCGCCCGAAATAGCATTGCACCATTCGCTGTTGATGAAGAGCTGAGTCTTCAACTCATACACCCTTGAACTCGGCCATCCTCTTGTCAACGTAGGCCGCGAGTCCTTCCTTTGCGTCCGAACTCTGGAACAGCAACTGCTGTAACTCACGCTCGATTGCGAGACCGCTCTCGAACGGGACCTCGAGTCCCGAGCAAACCGCGCGCTTGATGCTGCCAACTGCTTTGGCTGCTTTGTTGGGAGTACAGAACTGCTTGGCATACATGACTACCTGATCCCAGAAGCCCTCGTTTCCCAGGACCTGGTTGACCAAGCCAATCTCTTGCGCCTTCTCAAACGAGAAGACCTCGCCCTTCACCATCATCTCGATGGAGCGTGATTTGCCGACTATGCGTGCCAGCCGCTGGGTACCGCCCGTGCCGGGCAGCACGCCCAGGTTTACCTCAGGCAAGCCAATCTTGCCGGAGTCCTTGCGTGCCAGCCTGATGTCCGCTGCCATGGCGATCTCCAATCCGCCACCGACGGTGTGACCGTTCAAGGCTGCGATCACGAGTTTGGGAGTGTGCTCCAGCCGGTTCAGGGTCTCGTTGGCGTGCAAGCAGAAGAAGTACTTGAAACGCGGGGTGACTTCATTGAGCATCTGAATGTTCGCGCCCGCCGAAAAGAACTTGTCCCCGTTGCCACGTAGGATGATGACTTGAGCGTCGTCATCCATACGCGCCCTGAGAATGGCCGCGTCTAGCTGCAGCATCATCTCGTAGGTATAAGTGTTCGCCGGTGGATCGTTGAGTTCGATGATTGCGAGGCCGTCCTCAACGGAGTAACGGACTAATGTTTCGGTACTCTTGTCTGTGCCAGGGCTAGCTGTGACTGTGGTCCCCATGTGCGATCATCCTCCGTGTGGTATCGCAGAAGTTGTGGAAGTCGTTATTCCGTGCAAGAAGACTTCAGAAAACTGCTCGGCGAGCTGTGCAGGTGTGACCTCACCGTCTGGATCGTACCAGGTGTAGATCCAGTTCATCATGCCGAAGAGAGCGTAGGCTGCCACTCGCGTATCTGCTTTGGCGTTTTCTCCCTGTGCATCTCCGATCAACTTTGCCAACAGGGTGACATATTGCTTCTTCAATTGATTGATTGAGTCCTGACGCTCTTTGGTCAGACTGTCCGCTTCGTGTGACAACACCTTCATCTCGCCCATGTGCTCGGCGAAAAATGTCACATGATGCCGAATCAACCGGTCCACTCTGTCTTGTGCGTCGGTTCCCGCCTCGATCGCAGCCTCTGCACCATCGAGAACGCCGGTGAAACAGCGTTCCTGAATCTGATAGAGCAGCTCGTCTTTGCAGCGTACGTAGTAGTACATGCCGGCCAGGCTCATGCCGGTGGCCTTCGATAGGTCGCGCATCGAGGTGGCGTGAAAACCCTGCTCGGCAAAGACCGTCGCGGCGGTGCGCAGCAGGTTGTGGAGACGCTCGTCGTATTGGTGAGTGGTCATGATTCCTCGTGCATGAGTATTCGAACGAACGTTCGAATATTAAGAAAACTTTAGGGAAACCGCAAGTGTGGCGCGGCGATCTCTGGTCTCTGACCAGCAGGGCAAAGAGGGAGCTGAATGTTAGAATGACGGAATTTGACCGAGGTTGGCTGAAATCGGCTCAGAACGGCTCAAAATGGCGTAAAGCGGTCGGATTTGGAGAGCCTGATTCTCGGAGGCGGGAGAAGACGGGGCCAGACGACTCGAGGTTTGCTGAGGATGGTTCAGGGTGGCTAGGGGCAGAGGGGGCAGAGGATGCGGTGGGGCAGTGATAGGGAGGGTACGGCGCTTGGTTCGCTTCAGTCGTCACCACCGCATGGTTGGGCCGTACTCCTCCCCGACCCTGCTTTCGCTCCGGGAGCCACGTGCTGCCGAAAGACTACGGAATCTCTTAACATTCACCCATGCCTCCCCGTCTACCCAAGTGTGTCGACGCAAGTGTCTGAGGTGTCCGAGATCGGCCCCTCCGATGCCGAATTGATTGACCGTTGGCAGCGGGGAGATGAGGCGGCGGCCACGGAGCTCGTGCGGCGGCATACGGGTGCGGTGGCGCGGTATCTGGGTGCGGCGGGTGCGAGCGAGGATGTGGACGACCTGGTTCAGGAGACGTTCTTCAGGGCGTTCAACCGGCTCGATAGTTTTCGTGGCACAGCGAGCTTTCGTACCTGGCTGATGGCCATCGGGTCGAATGCACTAAAGGACCTGAGGCGGAAGAACATGAGACGCCCAGTGGTAGCGCTAGAGGATCGGGATGTGGTAGATCACGGTGGCGACCCACACTCGGTCACCGTGGAACGCGAGCTAGAGCGACGTTTGGAGCACGCAGTAGCGCGGCTACCGTTGATGCAGCGGGACGTGTTCCTGCTGAGAGCGCAGCAGGGCATTGGATACGAGGAGATCGCCGAGGTACTGGAGACGTCGGTGGGAGCAGCGCGGGTGCACTATCACCAGGCGGTGAAGCGGCTTAAAAGGAAGATGGAGTAGGGGAAGGAGGGGAAGGAGAGGGTGCAGGGGGGCAGGCGCAGTGGATTAGCGAGGTCGACATGGACGAACGACAGATTGAGCGGATGGCCAAGGACCTGGGTGCGCGGGCAGCAAGTCGGATCGACGTCGAGAAGACGGCTCAGGCGGTCATCCGGCGGGTCAAGGAGCAGCCAACTCCGGTGGTATGGTGGCGTCGTATGCCGGTGCTTCAGTCTGTTGCCGCGGCTGCGGTCGTCGTACTGGTCGCTGGTGTGTTGCTGGTCGGTCGGATAGGAGGTGGGGGTGAGGTTTTCGAGCCTCCGGCACTCGCGGAACTTCAAGCGCTTTCGACCGAGGAACTGGAAGAGGTATACGATTCTCTGGTATTCGATGCGCCGGTTTACGAGTCAGCTACGTATGGCTTGTATGATATGAACGAGGAGCAGCTTCGTGAGTTGCTCGATTTGATGGAGGGCTGATGCGCTCACTAACGCTTACGGTGCTCATGGCGATATCGGTCACCGGCGCCGGCCAGGCACAGCAGGGACAGGCTCGGCAACGCCAGATGTTGCAGCAGCAGGTAATGCAGCGCTATATGACGAGCTATCGCCAGCAGGCTGGGTTGAATGACGAGCAGTTCGAGTTGTTTCGCTCCACTGCGACGAACTCGAACCAGCAACGGCGTGAGATCCAGGCCAGAGAACGGGAACTGTGGCAGGCCCTGCAAGCCCAGATGAGACCGGGTGTGGCCGCCGATGACGACAGTCTGACCACGCTGATGGAAGGGCTGATTGGGTTGCAGCAAGAGCTGTTGGACCTGGCCCGAACCGAACAGCAGGATTACGCCGAGTTTCTCACACCGGTGCAACGAGCCCAATTGCTGATTGCCACTAGGAGGCTGCAAGAGAGTATCCAGCAAATCATGCGAAGGCGGCAGGGACAGGGAAGTCCGGGCGGGAGCCCGTAGCATCGGTGGCACGGGTCGTTGACAGAGAGAATGGTTCTCGATCTATGACGGACTCCGCCAAGAGGCCGAGGGTCACGCCGAAGGGTGTGGCTCTTGTTCTCTGTGTCATCATACTGCTTGCGCTGAACTGGGCGGCTCTGGACGACATCACCACTGGATCTGAGCAAAGTCGCTTCTCCGAGTGGGCCATCCTTTTTGTGACTCTGGGCGGCATTGTAGTCGGGGTGCTCGTCGGATTGCGGAAGCGCCGCTAGCATCCTCGCTTTCTCCTTCCCCTCCTTCTCAGTCAAGTGACTGCCATATCTTCCCTGGAGCGTTAGCAAACCGATCCGCCGGGGTCTTCGCCAACGCACACTGCACCGCTGCGTCCACATTGCGTTTGGCTGATGGCCCGCCGCAGCAACGGGTGCTATCTGGCCCCCGTGCCTATCGAGCCCTACCTTATCCCTGGGACCACAGGAGATCCATCAACATGGCTGACCTGTTGGAACGTTTGAAGGCTGCGCTGGCTGATCGCTACCGGATCGAGCGGGAGCTCGGTAGCGGTGGGATGGTCACCGTATACCTCGCCCTCGACATTCGCCACGAGCGGAACGTCGCGGTCAAGGTTCTCCGACCAAAGCTGTCAGCCTCGCTGTTCAATGATCGTTTTCTGCGCGAAGTCGAAATCACCGCAAACCTGAACCACCCACATATCCCCCCGTGCGCGACTCGGGTGAAGCTGGCGGTTTGCTCTACTACGTCATGCCCTGCGTCGATGGTGGATTTCGGCCCCGCCTTGCCAGCGTGGCACAGCAGAGAACCCGCCCGGCAGTGGACCCGAAGGGTCTGTGTGGAAGGTGGTCGGCGATCTAACCGGAGTGGATCATGAGACCGAATCTCAGCGGAGTGATCTGCGTAGTACTCGTCTCGTCGCTACAGCCCATCAACACGGTCGGCCAGCAACCCGTCGTGCATCCGTCTGTGATCCCTGACTCCGTTACGGTAATCCCTGGCGCTCGGTACGCAAGAAGTGGTCTCGTGAGATTCTTCGCAGGCGCTGGACATCGCGACATGTGGGCCGTGCCGCTCAAGGTGGAGATAGCTGACCTAGCGACGTTTGGTGGAGGTCTCACTCCGCTCAGACTAGGCGGCGGTATGACCACGCGGACTCTGCACGTGATGGGAAACGACGGCAAACGCTACGTTTGCCGTTCGGTCGACAAATACGCGGGACAAGGTCTCACCGAAGAGCTGAGAGGGACGATCTACGAAGCCATTCTGCAAGATCAGATCAGTAGTTTCCATCCTTCCGGCGCACTTGTCCTACCTCCGCTGCTGGAATCCGTCGGCGTGCTGCATGTGGAACCGGCGTTGCGGGTATTGCCTGACGACCTGCGGCTAGCTGAGTTTGGCGAGTCGCTCGGCGGAGAATTGGTATTGATCGAGGAGCGGCCCGACGAAGGGCCGGATGACACCCCGGGCTTTGCTGGTAGCCGCAGAATCGTGAACACCTCGAATTTCCTGGAAGAACTCGAAGATGATCCTCGCAACCGGCTGGATTCGCGCGGCTACCTGACTGCACGGTTGATAGATCTTCTCGTGGGCGACCGCGACAAGAGTGTCAACAACTGGTGGTGGGCCAGGTTCGACCAGGGCGACGAGTATGAGTGGCGCCCCATACCTCGTGACCGGGATCAAGCTTTCATTCAACTCGACGGTGCGACCAAGGCACTGCTGCGACCCTACGAGCCACGTCTGGTGAGGTTCAGCCAAGATGTTCCCAACGTCGGGGGGGTGACCCGCAGCGCCTGGGACATCGACCGGCCGTTCCTGGTAGCGCTTGAGAAACCAATCTGGGACTCGGTCGTTACAGCGGTGCAGCAACGACTCACCGACTCCGTCATCGCCGCCGCAGTCGAGCGGATGCCCCCGGAACACGTACGGCTGTTCGGCGAAGAGATGACCGAGCAGCTCGAGGCGCGGCGCGATCGGCTACAGGAAGCCGCCGACCGGCTTTATCGGATCGTGGTCCAATACGCGGACGTCCACGCAACCGATGTGTCCGAAAGGGCGGTGGTGGACTGGACTGACGACGACCACGTGAGCATCACGGTCTTTACGCGGTCACCTGAGGGCGAGGGGGGTGACGGGTCAGTGTACTGGACGAGAACTTTCGATCGGAGGGAGACTCGCGAGATACGACTATATCTCCACGGTGGCGACGATCGCGTGGTGGTGCGCGGCAACGGAACGAACAACATGAAGTTGCGCATCGTCGGAGGAGGTGGTGCCGACGAACTCGTCGATTCCTCTGCAGTAGGGGGGCGACGTATCTACTTCTACGACGCCGGTGGCAGAACCAACCTGGCCCCAGGGTCCGGCGTGGCGTTGGTTCGTCGTGACGCCCCGCACCCCCAATCTTGGGGGGAGACCGGGCCTCTCAGTCCCGATTGGGGAGCCAAGTGGCTGCCCCGACCAGCGTTCCCCTACACGTCCGATCTCGGAATTCTAGTTTACGCCGGTGCGACACGCACGGGGTACGGTTTCCTCAAGCTGCCGTACGGCAACTTTCTCACGCTGGGAGCCGGATACGCTCCCCGGGAGACCAAGTTCGTCGCAGACCTCGGCTACCAGGTACACGATCTCCTCTCTGGTGTGGGAGCCTCGTTCACACTTGCTTACTCGGGAATCGAGACCCTTAGCTTCTATGGTTTCGGTAACGACACGGAAGCTGCAGAACCACGCAGTTTCTACAAGGTCCGCCGCGGGCGACTGCTCGTGGAGCCAATGGTGACGACCTCCCTGGGAAATGTGAAGCTTGACCTCGGCGTCAGGTTCGAGGCGTCGCAGACCGACACGGTACCCGACGAGCCGACCCTAGTCTCGCTAACGCAGCCATATGGGGTCGGAACGTTCCTCCAGACCGGTGCCGTGGCTGTGGTGACCTTTGATACGCGTGACCGTGCCGCAGCGGCCACCCGTGGTGTGTTCTTGCAGGGAGGCGCACGCGTGTATCCGGCGGCGCTAGATGCCGACAGTGGAGCGTTCGGCAGTGTCTACGGAAGCGCTTTGACATTCCTCTCCTTCTCCAGGTCAGGGGGCCAGACACTCGCGCTCGGTGTCCGTGGTGAGAAGGCGTGGGGTGACTTTCCGTACTATGAGGCGGCGTTCCTTGGAGGGGCAAATAGGCTGCGGGGTTTTCCCCAAGAGCGTTTCGCTGGAGACGCATCGGTCTATGGGTCGGCGGAATTCAGGCTGCTGCTCGGTCATTTTGGCTTCTTGGTTCCTTGGGAATTCGGCTTGTTCGCCTTCACGGATGCGGGCCGGGTCTTCGTGTCGGGTGAGAGCCCTGGGGGTTGGCATGCGTCGTTTGGCGGGGGGATTTGGGGCGCTCCGCTGTATCGCCAGTTCACCGGCAGCTTCACCATCGCACGAAGCGTTGAAGGCACCGCCTTCTACGTCGGCAGTGGATTTGGGTATTAGGACGCTGGTGTGCCTGGGGCCCCCACGGCCTGGGTGGTTTGGCCGGTCGACCGGGCCGTGAGCCCCGCCGTGAGCGACGACCGGGTGGTAGCTTGAACGTTCTTCGTGCTTTCAGTCTTGTCTTAATAGCGTATGCGCGGCCCGCCTGGCTACCGAAGGTCGGCTGACCTCTGAGCACTTACAAATGCCAAAGGGATTCTGGCTCAGTGCATCCCGCTATGAACAGCATGCCCGGATAGGCCGGGTGTGACAGCGCCCATGCTCGGCGCGGCTTTCGCTGCGCCACGCTGCCTCACGCGGCCGCGTTTATGTCGTTTAGATCGTATATGTCGTATGGGGACTGTGGCCAAATTGTGGCCAACTGTGGCCACGCGGACTGCAATTGGGCGGGTTTTGGGGTTGTGCAGTCTTTGACATATACTGCCATATCTTCCCGGCAGCGTTATACTTACAGTCCTTGCCCGAGTGGTGGAACTGGTAGACGCGCGGGACTCAAAATCCCGTCCCAGCAATGGGGTGAGAGTTCGATTCTCTCCTCGGGCATACAGTTGAACCAGCGAGGCCGTGACGACTTCCTTGTCGCGGCCTTGTTGTTTGGCGCAGCCCGAGGGCGCGCCGCGATCCTCGCATGCAGAACGCGTTAGCTCACGCTATTCCTTCCGCAGGTAGTCGTCGATCATCGTAACGAAGGTCCCAACCGTTGCTTCGCCAGCTTCGATTGCGGCGCAACCGGGCCGTTCGGTAGGCTCTAGTACGTCAGAAGTTTCAGGCCAGGCACCCGCCCATAGTGTCTCTGATTCCTGGTCACGATCGGTTTCTGGAAGGCAAGTGCAGTGGCCGCGATCCAGAGATCGTTGGCCGCGATCAACATGCCGTTGGCTTGCAGGTAAATGAACGTCTGACCGTACTGCCAACAGACATCGGTTGTGCACGGCAGGACCTTGAACGGCTCGATGTATTGCTCCCACCTCGTCCGCGCATCGATAGAGAAGCCAGCAGCCATCTCGCCCGCCACGGTAAACGTCGTGAACAGGGAATCCGTCTCGTGTGCTGCGAGGAAGTTCTGTGTCGGTCCCTGTTCCCCTTTGTCCAACTCACGTTCCAGATCGATCAGAAACGTGGTTTCGAGGATCAATCCGTCTGCCATTTGTCGCCCGGCGGGAGATCGGAGGCCTTAGCCGCTTCCAGTCGCTCCAGCTCTTCGGTCGAGTAGCTGGGTCCGCGTTCTCGAACGAGGCGCAGGTAATCGGCCGCTGTCGTTGGCTCGTCGTTCCAGTGAGCGCGCATCACGACTTCGCTGAAAGATTCGTTAGGGTGGCGTCGGGCGCGCTTGAGCCTCTCGTAGGCCTCTGTCTTGAGAGAAATCGTCTTTGTAGCCATGCATGTAACATGCACAGTACATGCATACGAGTCAATCCTGGCGGCTCTTCGTGCATCCAGGAGCGTGATAGCTGTGTACGGCGCATGCACACGCCGGCGGATAGAGGTGGATCGGCTGGTCAACACACCGGCCCTCCGTACCCTCCTTGTCCTCCCAAGGCTAGCATCGCAGCCCTGGATCTCGTCGATTTCGCTGTCGTAACAAGTCGTTTTGCTATTAAAATAGATTGTTACAATGCGCATATAGCAAAAAGCTCTTCGAGTCTAATTTGAATAGCTAACTAAATAGATAATTATCGTTCGTCTATTTATAAGATGCTTCTTTTAAAGGATTAATTTAATGACAGATTGTAGTATTTTAATATCAAAACGATCCATTGGAAGAGCGATATCTCGGTGCTACAGGAGCGCCGCCTGTGGGTCCGACAGTTTGTCAGATAGTGCTTTAGCTCCAATCATGCCGTCTGACTGGATGGCTCCGGCCGAGGAATCCTGATGACGCAGTTTCCGCAGAGGGAAAACGACATAGTCGTGTTGGCTCGGGACCTGATCGCCGGGCTGAGGGATAACCGGGATGAGTTTCCCGCCCCGCCGGTCGAACCGGACCGGATCGAGGCTGTCTGTGAGGAATTCGCCGAAGCAAGCGGCCGAGCCGCGCGGGCGCGCGTTGCAGCCAAGCAGGCCACCAAGGAAAAGGGCGAGGTGCTGAAGCGGCTCAAGTCAGACATGAAGTCGGACCTGCGTTATGCCGAGTACAGAACCGAGTTCGACGATCGCAGGCTCAGGCTGATCGGGTGGGGTGCGCACCGGCCTGACAAGCCACTCACACCGCCCGGCCAGGTGGCAGATCTCAGGATATTCCAGGAAGGCCGCGATTGGATTGCTCTCGATTGGGACCCGCCGCCCGAAGGGCGGGGGAAGGGAAGGGTGCGGGCCTACCGGGTCGAACGTGCTCCGAGTGGCGCTGACGAGTGGGCACACGTGGGCTTGGCGCTCGAGTCGTCGATCATGCTCAAGAATCAGGAACGGGGAGTCGAGTGGCAGTACCGGGTGATCGCGGTCAATAGGGAAGGGGAAGGTATGGAGAGCAACGTGGTGACGGCCGTGCTGTAAACCGGGAGTCCGCTCGCCTTGGTCCCAGTAGCACGCGCCGTCAGTGTCCGCCCGTCTTTGATCGTCCTCGACCGTCCTAGTGAGAGAGACCGCAGCCGGCAACCTCCCTCCGCACACTGCAGTGCAGCACGGGGAGCTGGGGCCAACTAGTACCGCCGCACTCGAGTGGGCACTATGGGAACGCCGTGCTCGTCGCTCTGTGCGAGGCTCAATTGCTGTGCGGTCAAACACAGGGCTTGGAGCTGCAGGCAGACCCTGGACAATCCTTTGCAGA
>JBDGXD010000026.1:0-22536 GCA_039584755.1 Gemmatimonadota bacterium | reverse complement strand
TGGTGAAACGGGATCCCTGGTGGCATGTAGCGCCGGGGGCCGGCGAACTGCACCGGTGAGCAGCGCTCGCTCCACACGGGATCTGTGAGCACGTTCTGTCCGGCAATCTGAATCAGGAATGTGGCGTGGCCAACCCAGGTAAGCGACGCCTGATCGACCGCCGCCCGTGGAAATGTGAACTCAGGACCAGCAGTCGGGAACGACCCACGGGCCGTGCGATCGATCCGCGGCTTTATGGCTCGAGTAACCGCCCAACGCAGCATGCCGGTGAACACCGGCTGCGTTGCTTTGGGCCAGGGATTACGGAACCCTCCCTCGGGGTCGTGATGATCGGGAACCGGGCCTGAATCACTCACGTTGGGTGTTTCGGCCAAGCTTCACCTACCTTCTCTACCTCGTCTGCCCCCTCTGCCTCCACTGTCCCCTCTGCCCCCTCTGCCCCCTCCAAAAGAGGCCCACCCCGATGATCGAGGTGGGCCGGCTGACGCCCGCACGTCCAGCTCGGTATTCACTCAGGCTCCGGAGGCCGTCTCCAGATAAAGCACGATGCGCGAGTATTGGTCTGGCGTGAGTGTTCTCCCTTGAATCTCCTGCATGTGGTCCATCATGCGCCGGACGACCGCTACCCAATCCTGTGTTGAGTGGACCTTCGGATCCGGGAGGTCGTGGCAGGCCCCGCAGGTAGACCTGAAGAACTCCCGTCCCTGCCCGGCCGGGAGTGAAGCTGCCACTTGGAGTGAATTGTCAACCAGGTATTGCAGCATCACCTGCCTTTCGCCCGCAGTTGGCAGTGGGATCTCGTAGGAATCCTGCAGCCTCTCGAGGCGAAGCCACATTCTCCTGATATACCGGGGCCAGTCCGTGGCCGAGTGTGATCCAGGCGAGGGCAGATTGTGGCAGGCGATACAGTACTGCGTCACCAACTGTGCACCCTGCGATCCTGAGTCGGGCAGATCAGCCGGTGTGACCCCGGAAGGGGGTAACGCTACCCTCACGGAAGCGAGCAGCAATTGGTCGGCTGGAGGGAGGTCTGCCTGGTCGGCAGCCTGATCTGCCGGGGCGTTATCCTGGCAGGCGATGAGACAAATCGCAGCCAACGGTATCGCCAGCAGCGTGAGCTTACGGAAATCGGACGCAGACGGTTGTGACATCGCGGATTCTCTGGAATTTCAACTGGGATTCAGTGCTCAGATGGCTCCTAAGAAACGGCGTACTTCTGATGAATGTCAAGTGTGGGGCAAGGGGACGGGCGGGTACGGTATGGTGGGTCGGCTGGCCGACGGACCGCACCACTGTCCCGAAGTCAGGCAAAAGTGACCTAACACACTGAGATAGAGCCCTTCCGGCAGCTTATTGCCTAGAGGTCGTACGGAGATCCACAACTTCAGGGAGTTGTCATGGTTAGGCTCGGCGCTGTAGCAGGCGGTGTTATTGCAGGCACGATCGGCGCGTTGGTTTGGGCGGGGATTGCCTATTTTACCGGATACGAATTGGGGTGGATAGCCTGGGCGGTCGGTGGGCTGGTTGGGCTCGGTGTGTTGCTCGGGAGTGGGGGTGAGAAGAGCAGCTCTGGTGGGGTGGTCGCTGTGGCCATCGCTGTGATAACGCTGATGGCTGCGAAGTACACCACGGTTCAACTTCTTCTCTCAGATGATACGGAGATCACCGAGGCCTTCGTGTCGGGGCTCGAGAACGATGAGTTGGTGATATCCTACCTGGCCGATGACGTCGCTGTTGACTTCGCCAGTGAGGGCAAACAGGTCAATTGGCCCGAAGGCGTCGATCCGTCGCAAGCGACGACTCAGGTCGAGTACCCTCCGGAGGTTTGGGCTGTGGCTCAGGACCGCTGGGACGGACTTTCGCAGGTCGAGCGGGAGGAATTCCGGGCCGACCTGGAAGCCATGGTGACTGCGAATGTCGCTGCGGCCATGGATGAATTACGGGGCGAGCTGACACAGGTCGGCTTCTTGGGAAGCTTCGGCTTGCTGGACCTGGTCTTTTTCGGGCTTGCCGTCGTGACTGCGTACAAGGTTGCAGCCAGCTCAGTGGAGACGCAGAGCGAGGCACAAGCCGAGTTGGTAGAGGCGCGGGCCGAATAGGCCCGCACTAGATCCGTCCGGGTCAATGACTGTCAAGCTCTTGCGCTGGTTCGCCGAGGTCTGGACGTTGTGCTTCGTCGCGCTCCTAGCACTGTCCGTGTGTCGCCAGGTCTTTCTGGTGGCCCCTACAGTGGACCAGGGGCTGCGGGACGTCCAGTCGTGGTTTGATCCATACAGTGTTTGGACATATCTGCTGCCGTTGGTCGTCGTCTCCCCTGCCGTGGTGGCGTTGCTGTTGTCCTTCAGGGCGAGGAGAATACAGACATCCCGCTGAGTTGCAGCTCACTAATCTAGCGACTAAGCGAATTGGGGCCTTGTGAACACTCCGGGTTCAGTACCAGCCACTCCACATTCTACCCTCTCTCCCCGCAGCCATACCTGACTATCTTTATTCCTAGTTCCAGCAGTGTATGACAGTCCTATTCTCCTGATAAAACGAGGTGGGAGCATCAATGCCGGTCAAGCCAACTCAGACTGAAGAGGAGTACTACGCCCGAGTGGAATTCGAGCGACGCAAGAAGGTTGAAGAAGCGCGTCGGGCCAAGATGAAGGCGCAGGAGCAAGAAGAATTGAAGCAGCTGCACTACATGCATTGTCCCAAGTGCGGTATGGATTTGATAGCGATCGACTACAGAGGAGTCGAAGTCGACAAGTGCTCGGCTTGCGACGGCGTTTGGCTGGATGCCGGAGAACTCGAGACGATCTCCGGCTTGGAAAAGAGCAGCCTGGAGAAGTGGTTCGTCGTATTCAAGCGGTAGCCTCGTCTCGGCGTGTGTGGCGACCTCGCGATGAGAGTACGCAACGTACATGAACGACACATCAACGCTCCGGTGTCGCGAGTGGGCGAACTCTTGGACAGCCTGGCGTCTGATCACGACGGCCTGTGGCCAACGGACCGCTGGCCCGCCATGCGGTTTGACGGTGGCCTAGCCAAGGACGCATCGGGTGGCCACGGTCCAATCCGCTATTCCGTTGACAGCTATCAAGCCGGTCGAGCCGTCCGTTTCCGTTTCACCCAGCCCATCGGATTTGACGGTCATCATGGCTTCAATGTCGAGGAGGGTGGCCCGGATGGGACTTGTCTCAGACACGTAGTCGAGATGGACGTCAAGGGCCGCGCGGCCCTGCGATGGCACTTGGTGATCCGTCCGTTGCACGATGCCTTGATCGAGGACTCACTCGATCGCGCTCAGCGTTGGAATGGTGAGCAACCTGAGCGACGGGAGTGGTCGCTGTGGGTACGGTTTCTCAGGTGGTTGTTGCGCAACAGGCGGCGAAGCCCGGAGACGTCATCTGATTGAGGTTTGACGATTCTCTGACGCCGTACGAGTAGCATCGTGGTGAAGCATTGCAAGGAGAGAATCATGCGTGCCGCTTCCACGATGTCCCTCATCATATGGCTGCTACTGCCCATGGCAGAGGTTCGGTGTCAAGAATCGTACGTACTCAATCAGGGAGACCAGGTCAGAGTATACGGTCGCGGTGTCCAACGAAACCTTTGGGACTGGCATGGTCCTGATGTAACCGGAACCGTGCTGGCCGTTGCCTCCGACTCCGTGGCGTTCCTGACCAAGACCGGTGCAACGGTGATCTTGCCTGTGAACTCGATCGGCGGAGTCGAGGTTAACCGAGGACCACGATCCAACTGGCTCACCGGAATGACCGCTGGTGCAGTGATTGGTGCGGGCGCTGGTCTCATTACCGGCCTGATCGTCAACTTTGAAACAGATGGCTGCTATTCTGGTTTTCCCCTCGAGCCCACACAACGCTGCCAAGATACCTGGGTTCCGGTGCTGGGGACGATGGGCCTGGGGGCACTTGGTGGTGGACTGGTTGGAGCTGCCATCGGTTCATTGATCAAGACAGATCGGTGGGCAGAAGTGTCGCTCGACCGGCAACCGGTGAGATTCATTGCTGGTGGTGGCCGGATTGGTGTCGTAGCGTCGCTGAGGTTCTAGTGTTTGGGATACGGTGGCAAGGTGTGCTGCTGAGTGCCTCCCGATCGACAGAAGCTTGCGATAGATTCGGTTGACGCATAAGCTAGTCGATGCCAATCATGAGTTGAGTGATCGCAATGAGCTATGAGGATCTCAGGAAGGGTGTTGCTCAAATCCGGAATGCCCTCGACGTGCTGGATGCGCGTGCTGCACCTGGCGGGCGTCCCGCGGAGGGCGTCCGCGATCTAGGACTTGCCGTCGACAACCTGCGACGCAGCGTGTGGGCGGTACTCACGACGAGACACTCCGGTAGCTACTCTGACTTTCTAGCCAGAATCAGGATTCGTCGTGCCACCGAGTGCTGTGAGGAGATGCTGGCCGATCTCCACGCCGAGACCGTCACACTCAACACCACCGGTCTCCCGGTATTCCAGGGGACACTCAAGGAGCTTGCGAAGCTGACAAGGCGGGGGCGGGAATGAGTGACCTCGGTCAGGTAACGGCTGGTCTCCGCCAGGCACTCGATGACGTCGAGGCACAGCTCACCAAGGGAGATCCTCCTGCGGCTGCGTTGGAGGATTTCAAGTCCGCACTAGATGGAATACGCACCAGTGTTCTCGCATTCATCAACGCAGCTGATTCGGCCGACTACCACGGTAGCGTGAACGCATTCCGTTTGCTTCGGGCGACACAGATCTGTCAAAACGTGCTGACCGGCATAATAGATGGTACCATAACGGCCGAAACGCCGGGGTTCGACAAGTTCGCATCAACCGTTGATGAGACCTTGGACAGATTGGACCATATCGGCGGTGGTCTCGCCTGATTCTGGATCGGTTGGCCTTCCCGGACGTTGGTAACACCGCTGCTTGTTCCTTGGAGTATGGCATCCATCGCCAGGGCCAGTCACAAGACCGGTGGCCATGGATCCAGCGGACAGTGTAGCGTAACCGCAACTCCGCATCCCGACTTAACGGTCAGGACCCCGGCTGTGTCAGATCTACTGCGCAGTCGATTGTGGCCTTGCAGTGAATCCGGATGTTGTGAAGGCACAGATAGAAGGCGCTGCCGTATTCTCTTTGACGGCAGCCTTGTATGGTGAGATTACCGTCAGGAACGGTGCGGTCGAACAGTCCAACTACCACGACTATTGGCTGTTGCAGCTAAAAGACGCTCCGCAAGTCGAGGTTGAGATCATCAACACGAGGAAGTGACCCAGCGGGGTCGGTGAGTACGGTGTACCTGGGGTGTTCCCCGCGGTCACAAACGCGGTTTATCACTTGACCGGTCAGAGAATCCGGAGCCTACCGCTCACTAAGTACGACTTGGCGTGATCGTAAGTGCAGGTCCTATACAGGCTCTCGCAGCAGCTAGCCCGCGGCCCGCTTTGCTGCAACCAGGTGCTCGCACAGAGCATCCTCCCGCATATGCCGGAAGTGTAGCATTCCCTTGGCATAGCGCACCTCTCCATCAGCCGATCTGAAGCGCGTGTGTATCCCACCCTGTACTCGTCCGCCTCTCCCCATTCGCGTCCGGAATCCGACGTACCACTTCTCGCCGTCGTGCACGAGAGCCCGCTCCGCATCACAGAAGAGGTCCTTGACCTGAGCTGAAGTCAGGGCCGCCTTGTCAGTGATTTCGTTTGCATCGGCCACCAGCACGAACTCACCGCACGTAAAAGTCACTCCTTTGAGCGTGCCGCGCTTCCGCTCTTCACTTATCGACCACTCGTGGCCAAATCGATCTTTATACGTGGAACCGTGAGGGGCCATCGCCGTTCTCGCTGGACATTTGTGAACCTGTGTGAGCCAGGCGCAAGCACTGCCTAACGACCGCTGTCTCGAGCTGTGCTGCCGGGCTCGACTTCAGGTAGAGGCACTCAGGGTTTCTGTTTGCTTGCAGCAAGCGGTGCTCAGCCCGAACTGCGTGGGATGGGCACCGCGTGCTTGCGACCTGCGTCAGCCTTCGACTCTGTTCACGTTCTCCGCAGCAGGGCCCTTCTCCCCTTGGACCACGTCGAACTCGACTCGCTCGCCTTCGTTCAGCGTTTTGAATCCACTACCCTGGATGGCGGAGTGATGCACAAAGCAGTCCTTCTCTCCGTCGTCACGCGTGATGAAGCCGAAGCCCTTGCTTGGGTTGAACCACTTGACGGTTCCCTGGATCGGCATGTACCCGCTCCTTTGGTGTTGTTGATGCTCGTCGGAGCGCGGCTCGTTCCGTACCGACCGATCGATCATCATGCTTCGCGGTCATACCCCCGCGCTGGGCTGCTGCATGCATGGGCCACTTGGCCAGCGAAAAAGAAAGGGGCCTCCGCATCTCTGCGAGGTCCCCGTCCTACCCTCGGTGGTCATTCGTGGAACACAGAAAGCTGCCTTACTCGACACATGTTGAAGGTAACCTCACTGTACACGTGATGGGTAGTGGTGGGGTACCAGACCGATCAGGCTTCTAGAACGACATTGAACACTGACGAGTCTACCTTGATCATCGATCGCAACTCTTCGTGGACAGCGATGTGGATCCGGCTGCCATAACGTTCCAGGCGATCCAACAAGCGTTCCAGATGGTGGCGGTGTACATCCTGGAGCGCGTCGATACGTAGGACCAGCGATAGAGAGGTCCCTTTCAGCAGTCGTTCCAGATGGCGGCCAGCGCGCGAATAGAACCGTCGATCCAGCCAACCCTTCATCGAAATCGACAACACCGCGGCGGCGTCCTTCACTTCGTCGAGAGTCACCTCCAATGTTCCGCGGCGAACATAGCTCCTGAAAGCCTTCTCGATTCTCCTAACTCGCCTGCGCGCCAACCTGCTCACCAGTCCAACGGCCTGCGTATAGTGACGGTCGAAGTAGTCTCGCATCGACAGACCGACGATCCAATCCTGCAACGCAAACGACAGCAGCTTCGGTCTGGACAGTGGCAGTGACCTCAGGAAGTGAAACAGTCGGGAAGGTCCACCCGGTGCCACACCACGAATCCAGAGCCGGCTAAGGATTCGCAACTGCTCACCCAGCGAATAGTCCTGCCTGAGTTGTGGATTCCGCAGATGACGTAGCTTGTTCCTGATACGGCGGGCAATGCTCCCGTGGTGCAACAACCTGCACTGAAGGGCCCTGTAGGCCAGGACCATCTCGTCGTAACCCATCCGCTTGGGGATGATGTTGGCGCCGAGCTTGGTGTTGTCGGCGTCGTTCACATAGGGAAGTAGCCTTCCTTCTTTCGCAAGTCGTTCGTAAAGCGGTGTCTTGGGCAGGGCTGTCAGCAATCCCACCATTGCCGCCTGAATACCCGACTGCATGATGAACTGATACTGCCGCTCAAACGTATCATTTGTATCGTTGTCGAAGCCAATGATGAAACCGCCAAGCACTTCGATGCCAAACGAGTAGATGTGTTGTACTGAGGCCAGGATGTCATGACGCGTATTCTGAAACTTTCTTGTCTCCTTGAGGCTCTGCTCCTCGGGTGACTCGATTCCGATGAAGACCCAATCGAAATTCGCTGCACGAAGGAGCGCCAGGAGCTCATCGTCGTGAGCGAGGTTCAGTGATACCTCTGTGCCGAACCGGAACACGTGGCCGTACTCGTCTTCGTACTCCTTCAAGAACCGTAGCAGTTGTTTCGCGGCGCGTTTGTCCCCTATCAGATTGTCATCCACGAAGAACACGTTGTGAATGCCATGTTGTCTCAGCAGATCCAGCTCGGTGCGCACCTGTTCGAGTGATTTCGTGCGCGGCCGTCGACCGAACATGACGATGATATCGCAGAATTCACAGCGAAAAGGACAGCCCCTCGAGAATTGAAGGCTCACGGTTTGGTAGGAGGGTAGTTTGAGAAGATCCAACCGAGGCGCCGGCGAATCTGCCAGCGACACGACTCCTGTCTCGCGATACAGCGGCTTTACGTTTCCAGATTCGAAGTCGCTGCAGAACTCCGGCCAAATGTACTCAGCCTCGCCTGTCACTACCGTGTCGGCAAGTGGCTCGTACAACTCTGGACAGAGGGAGGCGTAGCTCCCTCCCGCGACGACATAGTATCCGCGGCTGCGGTAGAAGGTCAGCAGTTCCTTCTGGCGCGGGAACTGAACACCCATTCCGCACACCCCAATTATGTCAGCTCGTGGTTCGAGGGGGATTGACTCGACGTTCTCGTCGATGATCTCCACTTCCCAGTTCGCCGGACACAACGCTGCGACCGTTGCCAACCCCAGTGGAGGATTAAGGGCTCTCTTGTTAGGCAGGACGTGATCGAGCGCCCAAGTGAAGCTCCAGAAGCTCTCAGGGGACTTGGGATTGACTAGTAGTAGCCGCATGCACGGCTCCTCTGTGGGCAACGAGTACGAATCTGCCAACGACCAAGTGGAAAACGGTACAGCTCACCGTCGCCCATGCGACCTCGGCTGGAACAGTCAAAGATAGGACAAGCGGGACGGTTGGGCTAGATCAGCGTACTCAAACCGCGTCCTTCGCTTCAGCAAGCGTCTCGGATGTCATTCGCCGAATCCTGTGACGATGACCTTGCGTTGACCTCCTCGGTCGCGGTGTTCACACAGATAAATGCCCTGCCAGGTGCCCAAGTTGAACTTGCCAGCGGTGATGGGGATCGTAACCGAACTACCCAAAAGTGACGATTTGATGTGTGCCGGCATATCGTCTGGCCCCTCGAAGTTGTGCTGATAATAGGGCGCATTCTCCGGCACCATTCGGTTGAAGTGAGATTCGAAGTCCATCCGAACAGTGGGATCGGCGTTCTCGTTGAGAGAAAGGCTGGCCGACGTATGCTTGATGAACACCTGCGCCAGGCCCACCTTGATGTTCTCCAGTTCGGGCAACTCTCGCTCGACGATGCTGGTTATCAGATGAAAACCCCTGGCAAACGCCGGTAGTCTGATTTCTCTTTGGAAGGATTTCATACTACTCGAGTCCGGATGTGGTTGGAAGCTGGGTCCTGCCCGGCCACTATCGGTATCAATGGTGGGTGCAATGAAGTCATGAGCCGGGCGGTGTCGAAGGCTCGCTGTGATCGGGAAGCTCCGGTCGGTTTCGCGCTTGAAGCAGCACTCGTTCGGTGAACTCCAACCGCTCGTGCAGTTCGTCGATCTGCTCGGCCTGCTCGCCCAGGACCGCCTGGGCATCGGCAAGCAGCGTGGCCTGCTGCTGTACCTGGTGTTTGAGTTCTTCCAGGTCGCGTTGCTCCGGCTGGAGCTTTGACTTGGTCCTCGTCTTGGCTGTCTTGACTATTGTATCACCGATGATACCAGCGAGGATCAGGATGAAGACGCCGGTGAGGAATTCCACAATACCTCCTGTGAGACTGCCGGACCAGCTACGCCAACGGTCGCAGGGACAAGCTACGATCCGCACACCGGAGAGGCTAGGTGGAAGACAATCCAAACGAGACCGTGCTACTGATGGCACAGCCGGTTATCATGAACAGATGACGGAACGCCTGTACTACACGGACGCAACGCTCTGCGAGTTCACGGCACGGGTGATCGCACGCCAGGAGGACGAACACGGCCTGGCGGTGCAATTGGATCGCTCGGCGTTCTATCCAACGTCGGGTGGTCAGCCGCACGACAGGGGGAAACTCAATGATGTGGCCGTACTCGACGTGTGGGAGGGAGAGGACGGCGAGGTCTGGCACCAGGTTGAGCGGCTTCCGCTGAGTGACGAAGTCCGCGGCGAGATCGATTGGAAACGTCGCTTCGATCATATGCAACAACACAGCGGGCAACATCTGCTGTCACAGGCTTTTGTGCGCCTGCTTGATGCGCCTACAATCAGTTTCCACCTCGGATCCCAGGAAAGCCACATCGATCTGGGTATTCCGGAGTTGAGCTGGGAAGAGGCCTTCCAGGTGGAGGTCGAGGTGAACCGGGTTATTTGGGAGAACCGCCCGGTACAGATCCACGTCGTCGACCAGGATGAAATCCACATGATTCCGTTGCGGAGACCACCGAAGGTGAGTGGCAAGATACGCGTAGTCTGGGTACGGGACTACGAGGCCTCGGCCTGCGGTGGGACCCATGTGGGGCAGACCGGCGCCGTCGGCCTACTGAAACTCACCAGGATCGAGCGCTACAAAGGCGGGATCCGGGTTGGATTTGTATGTGGGAGCAGAGCGCTCCGAGGCTACCAGCGGTCGTTGCGCGGTCTGCAGGAGGTAAGCGCCAGCCTGTCGGTTCACCCAGACGAGTTGGGCGAGGCGGTCAAACGTCTGCAAGACGAGTCGAAGGGGACTCGTCGGGTGTTGAAGGAGGTGCAAGGCGAACTCATGGCCTTGGCGGCTGAGAACCTGTGGGAGCAGACTCCTGTGGTCGATGGGGTCCGGAGAGTTGTGGCCCATGTGGAGGACAGCTCGTTCGAACAGGCCCGGGGCATCGCGGCGCAACTGAGCGCCCGGCCGGGAACAGTGGCGTTGCTGGCTGTCAGTGAAGCCAAGGGGACACGCTTGGTGTGCCAGCGGAACGATGACCTGCCCGAACAGGATGCGGCCGCCATCCTGCGAAGCGCAGCGGAGAAGCTGGGAGGGCGCGGTGGTGGAACTCCCAGCCAAGCCCAGGGTGGAGCACCAGTCAAAACCCCAGAGACGATTCTGGATGCACTGAGGAGCGCCGTGGCGGAGTGACAATGCCGCAGTTCGTGTTGCTGGGCATGCCTCGGTAATGGAACCTCCACTGCCCAAAGGGTGTTCACACTTCGGAAACATTCCTGCGCACGCCCACATGGAGTTGCCGTGTCGATTCGTCCAGTCAAGCAGATCGTCCAAGCTAGGCCCGTTGTCGAAGGTGCCGGAGTGAAGCTGCGTCGTGCATTCGGGTTTGGGGACACGACCGACTTCGATCCGTTTTTACTGTTGGATGACTTCCGCAACGAGAACCCCGAGGACTACGCCGCCGGCTTCCCGTGGCACCCGCATAGGGGCATCGAAACCGTCACCTATGTTCTAGCGGGCGAAGTCAGCCACGGCGACAGCCTGGGCAACAGCGGCACCCTGGGAGCTGGCGACGTGCAGTGGATGACGGCTGGTAGTGGAATACTCCACCAAGAGATGCCTAGAGGTGATGGGCAGGGGCGGATGCACGGTTTCCAGCTGTGGGCCAACCTGCCAGCCTCGCAAAAGATGACAGCACCCCGTTACCAGGACGTCACGTCGGGCGACATCCCGGAGGTGGTGGACGACGACGGTACCGGTGTACGGGTCATCTGTGGAAGCTTCTGGGGCAGGACGGGGCCGGTGGACGGGATCGCGGCCGATCCGCGGTATCTCGACGTGCGGGTGCCAGCTGGCCGGTGCAAGACATTGCCGGTAGAGACATCCCGCAACGCGTTTGCCTATGTGTTCGAGGGATCCGGTACATTTCGCAACGCTTCTGAGCCCGTCGCGGCTCCTACAGAGCTTGTCGGATCGGTTGATGACGCCACGTTGGAGCAGACCGGAGATCGGTCACTCGTGCTGTTCGACCGGGGTGACGAGGTGACGGTGCACGCCGGAGAGGCTGGTATCCGATTCCTGCTGGTTTCCGGCGAACCGCTCCAAGAACCGGTCGCCTGGCAGGGCCCGATCGTGATGAACACCCGGGAGCAACTGCGGCAGGCCTACGCCGACCTCAACGCGGGTAGGTTCATCAAGTAGCGCCGGTCGTGGGCGTGGTCTCCATGCTATCTAGTGTGGGCCGGTCAGCAACCAGAGACTGATGAGAGCTGCGGCTCCGGCAAGCACCAGGGCTGCCAAGCGTTCTGGATATAGTTTGCGCCACGCTCCGAAGGCGATCCAAGTGCGACGAGTGTGCCTACCGACCTTGTACCGGACGAGGTTGATCAACCGAGACTGTGCTCCCACACCTGCGTATTCCGTGACTGTCTTTTGGATGGTATTCTCGGCTCCGAGGCTGAGAGGCTCCAAGTGTCCCGTTGAGGTCAGAGCCCCTAGAGCCACACTGGCAAACTTGCGTAGCTGCTTCTGACGATCTTCCAGGACGTCCGCGGGTGCTTGGTGCAGCATCTGTCCGGCGAGGTCCCAATCTTCGTCCAAGATCGCCCCGAGGGCACACCAAACCCTCAGAGATGGTGCGACCGGTTCGCTGTGTGTGAGATCACCAGACACGAAACGCAGGACTTCCCGGGCTTGTCTGTCCTTTCGCTTTGTCAACAAGGCAATCGCGAGGTTTTGGAGCATCCAGGATTGGACGTTGCTCCGCGATTGCCAACTGCTCATCCATCTGATCATGGAGCGGTATCTGCTGAGGCAAACCAGCGCATAACCCACACTTCCCCAGTACAGGTCGTCCTCCCACCACATGTGGCATATCCAGCGAATGACACGGACGTGCCAGCGGAACCGCAGGTACTTCCAGGGATTCTCGATGCGGTTGATCGTCTTGCCTTGGTCACCTAGAGCTTCCAGGACGTGACAGATGGCGGCCTTTCCGGGTTCTCCCAGCCGAACCAGACGCAGATAGCGGAATGGGCTGCCGAATCGGCCCCTATCGGCACACGAGCCGGCCCATATGGCCGGCACGGAATCGTGCCACCCGGGTTCTTGCATCAGCCTTTTGAGCAGCCTCTGCAAGTTTCGCTGCCATTGGTGTTTGGTGATCGCAGCGGCGGCCCTCTTGAGCGCATCCTCGTTAGCGTCTGGCAGGCGGCAAAGCTCGCGCATCAACTCCAATGCTCTGTCGCGGTTGTCCTTGCTAGCCTCGATTTGGATTCTTGCTGCCAGTACGTCCTCTTCCTTGGCATGCAACGCGAGGATCTTGAGCGTGCGCTCCGCCCCCTCGAAGTCACCTTCGGTACGTTGCATGTCGAAGTACTCGAAGCCGGCGAAGAGATAGGTTGGCTGGAATTCCATGGCGCGCCGGAGAACCCTCTTCGCACCCATCACGTCCCCCAGTTGCCGCTTCATGTCACCGAGCCAACCTTGTGGCACCATGTCGGTCGGATCGAGCCAGGCGAGACGCTCGGCGGCCTCCATTGCCTGCTTACGCTTGCCGGTCTCGGCAAACCACTCCATTAGTTGCCGCCAACCCCACTGGTAGTCGGGGTTCGCTTGCACCAACTCATGCATGCGTTCTATAGCGGCTGTGTAATCGCCGCGCTGGGCGTCGACCCACGCCGCCCGTCCCTGCAACACGAACGGTGGTGAACTGCCAAACACATCGGGCGTGCAGGCAGCCTCGGCCTCGCGGAAGCGTCGCTGCTGGGTGAGAACGTGGGCCTTTAGGTCGTGCCCGATCGTGGTGCGGGGATCGATTCCGATGGCTCGATCGAGCGACCGGATCGCCGCGTCAAGCTCACCAGCCTCGGCTTGGAATTCGGCCAGCCGAATCCACGGTCGGTATTCTCCGGGCCGCGTTTCGGCCATCTGCTGTACCAGCTCGAGTGGGCCTTGGCTCGTGCCTCGCTCAGAGCACCATGCCACCATTCGGTACCAGCCCGGGTCATAATCCGGGTTGATGGTTACTGCTTCAGTGACGACATCGATGGCCCGATCCAGCTCGCCGTCTCTGTGATGCAGGTCGGCAAGTTGTCCCCGAAGTAATACCTCCAATGGCGTACGTGCGATGGCGGATTCCAGAATCTTGACCGCCTCCTCGCGCCGGCCTTGGTTTTCAAGCACCGTGCCCAGGGACAACGTGGGACTGGGCCAGTCCGGATTGAGTTCGCGGCAGCGGGCGAGTGCCTCTATCTGTTCGCCCGGTTCTAAGCGCAGTTGATGCACGAGGCTCAGATCGAACCATGAGCGGGGTAATCGCGGGAAGCGCTCCGTGGCTTCTCTCGCTATGAGAAGTGCATCGTCCAACCGTCCCATCTCTGCCTGGTGCTGCGACAGCACCGACCACACTTGCCATAGGTCGGGACGCATATGGTGCGCGTGCTCCAGAGAGCGGAGCAGCTCCGTTGGTGTCAAAACTGCGCGGGCCACTTCTCGGAAGCTCAGGAATCCATCGCCCACAGCCGCCTGTTTGAGGAGTTCCGACTCTACGAACTCCAGCACCTCTTTGCGTTTCTCGAGTGTATCACCATGAGTATCTAGCAAGCCGTGTATGGCGCCTGGGGCGTCGGCCCAAGAACGCACCGCTGTGCGGTAACACTCCGTTGCCTCAGTCGGTCTGCCAAGGCTTTCGAGAACGCTCCCCTTGATGGTGAACCCGGCCGCCGTTCTGGCGTCGAGCGCAAGCGCCTCATCCGCGAATCGCGCAGCTTCTTCGAAACGCGATTGTCTTCTTAGGTTCGTGGCTAACTCTCGCTGTGCCCAGGCATCAGCGGGATCAACCTCGACGATGTGTCGCAACACGCCTTCACGCTCGGTGGCCGGGTCACCGTCGGTCCAAGCGTAGAGCAAGTAGTGGAGACCCACGTGGTGCTGAAAGGTGTCGCACGCCGAACGCAAATGTGCGAGCGCAGCGTCGCGTGACCGGGATTCTGATAGCAGCTGCGCAATCTTGCCATGGGCATCGAGGTTCAGTGGCTCGATCTCAATGACTTCTCGCCAGAGTACAAGGGCATCGGCCCGATCCCCGCGCCAACTGGCTTGGTCGGCTGCAGCGGCCAGCCAGTCTACGCGCCTGACCCTGCCTTTCGCCTCCGCGAGCAATCGCTCCGCGTCCGCCTGATACCCGTGCTGTGCCCGCTTGCGAGCCGTCAGCAGCAGCAGAGCGCCGTCGTCGGGACGTCGCTCGCGGGCCTCTTCCAGGACAGCAAACGCGTCTTCGATACGTTCGAGTGACTCCAATGCAATGAACAGCGACATGGCGGGAGAACCCGATCGGGAGCCCAGCAGCGCAACCCGACTCCGCAGGAAGTCCAGTGCGGTCTCAGTTTCTCCGGTCCAGCGGCAGGCCGTGAAATAGCTCTGCGAATACAGCTCGCGAGTGTCGCTCAGACAGGCGGCGAACCTGTAATACGAGATGGCCCGCTCGCGTTGACCGCCCGCCCATTGCAGTTCGGCCATCGCGTGGATGATCGGTGAATCGTCTTGACGTCGGCGATGCGCACGCCGCAAGTACCACATCGCATGGTCCCTCTCGCGATCATCAGCGCTCAGCTCGAGTGCGTACTCCATTATCAGAACGGGATCGGCCTTGCCCTGCTCGACGAGGCCGTGAAGCCATGATAGCCGGTACTCACGGGCGCTGAGTTGGCGCAGGATTTGGAGTCGATAAAGCCTCAGCGCAGGGTCGTCCGGGTAGCGGTCGTGTAGTGTGTCCAGGGCCTGCAGGATCGCAGGCGGATCGTCATCGTAGGCCCCAAGTGTACCCCGGGCAGTCAGGGCGAGACGATGCGCAGGGTCGATCTTCTCCATCTCCCGCAGGTTCACGATCGCTGCATCGCGGTCATGTGCGTCGAGATCTAGCTGCATCTCGTAGTAGTGATCGTACAGTTCTGATTCGGGAAGCTCGAGTTCTGCAAGCAGGTACGCACGGTCAGCCGGCACCATTGCCATGCCGCGAGGGCCCACCGATTCGAACGCCTGATACAGGGCCTGTGCGTTTGCCTCAATGAGGCTCGGAGTCTGTGGATCCCGGATGAAGACAACTCCCATCGGTTTGTCATAACCGACGACTGCCTGGAGATGGCCGGCGACGGCATCGGAGACAACGAGCGTGAATGGTATACCGCGGTCAATCAGGGCGACCGTACTGCTCCAGTCGACTCGGAACTCACGCACGTAGAATCCGTTCTCCTTTGCCCACTTGCGCTCGCTGTGCATGGGCGTCCCGTCGTAGCAGATCTGCTCGGCGACTGCGAGGTGCTCCACCGGCTTGTTCCAGTACTGGCTTACCGCCGAGAGTGTGGCAGGTGCGCAGGTTACGTGGTGCTGACGTACGTAGGGAACGTCAAGCAGTCTGCTCGACGGTGAGTCATCGCTATCGGCATCCAAGAATGCCCGAATGCGATCTGGGACTTCCTCGAAGTAACGATGGTCAATCTTCTCGACGAGCTGCAAGACGAGATGATAGTCGGAACGTTCTCGCGCGAATGTGATGCGCTTGTTTGCAATCCACTGCTCGGCGTCTTTTCCGCGAATCGGTGTGAATTCCTCATAGCGCGGAAGCAGTGCTTCAGCTTCATCCATGCGTCTGGCGTCGACGAACGTGCTGATGAGATGGCCGACGAGCAAGCTGCTTTGGGTCTCGGCGCATTTCTTCTCGAGTATCTCGACGGCCTCGTTCTGGCGGCCGAGCGACAGCAGGCAGTGCACCGTTGCTGAGATTGCTGGTTGATAGTGTGGGTTCAGGGCCATGCCCTCTCTGGATGCTGCGAGCGCAGCCTCCATTCGGTCCTCACGTTCATAGACGTACGCTCGCTCGACTTGATACCATGGCCGGTTGGGTTCCACCTCATTCGCCTTGCGCAAGTGATGCTCGGCTGCCTCGAAGTCCCGGAGTTCGGCCGCCAACAGCGCACACTGCCCGTGATAGAGCCACACTGGTCTCAGATCGTCTGATCCCGGCGTGCCGATCGCATGCCGTTCTTCCCAGGCTGAAAGCGCACCTCTGCGCTCACGGATCTGCGACACGAAGTAGTACTGAGCTTCCGGGTCATCCGGGTGCGCACGGTAGGTGCGCACTTGAATCAGGCTTGCCAATCGTGGGTTGCCTAAGTGGAGGGCTAGCCGGCTTGCTGCAATGCGAGGTCCGGGCGCGGGCCAATCCTCCAGTTCGCCAAGGCACTTGCCCGCATCCCATGCCGACAGCATCTGACCGTCCTCATAAAGGCGGAGGACGGTGTCGAGTACTCGTTTCACTCGAGACTCGCCAGTCTCTACCTTGTCAAAATGTCATGGTCATCCCACGGTTCAGGTTCACCAGCACATGCGAAGGGCACGTGTGAGGCGCTCACGGCAGATTGGCCAAGTGGTCTGCTGTCGTCGATTCCTTGGTCCGAGGTGGTGACGGCGACTGACGATGCTACGTAGGCACAGAAGGTGGCCCGGTTCGACATGCAGATCTCCCTGTGCCGTTGGTACTGAGGACAAGAGGCTGGCATGTTAACTTGACCTCATTCCAGGGCAATCGCCAGGCGAGGTGCAACGCGGACCGCCGGTGGGTGGTGCACTGCCCTCCACCAAGGTGTTGTCCAGCCTGCTTCATGGAGTTTCGGCCAACGATCCCGCCAGCTTTTTGGCCGGGTCGCTGCTCATGGCCGTAATCGCCTGGTTGCCATCTGGATTCCGGCCCGCAAAGCCCTGCGCGTGGACCCGGTGAAGACGCTCAATGTTGAGTAGACATGGGGCGCGACTCGATGTGTCGCAGCACTGAGACCACAGCGCCAGTGATCACGCTCGCAGCAGTGGCGTGACGTCCTTCTCGAGTAGATAGTGATAGCTGAGCAGCTCTCCATTGAGCAGAATGCCAAAAACTCCGTAGGGAGATGGGGACAGCTGCCGTACTTGCTCGGCGCTCTGCAGCTCGACGACACGGCCTTTGATCCCAGCCCTCTTTGCCACTCTTAGTGCAGTTGTCGTAGCGTCATCGAGGTAGGGGCATTGATCGCTGCGTACTACGGTCAAGCCGTTGCGAAAACGTCTTCGAACGGTGGCACTGTTGTCTACAAACCGCGGTAGCTTTCCCTTGCCGAGCTTCAAGACCATCAATGAGAAGGCGGGCTGCGCTTCTTCCACGCCTTCAAAGCCGCTCCTTTCGAGCAATCGCTTGCCGACTAGCCAGTTCTTCTCACTGGTCACCATTGCCACGCCCTTCATCTTGGCCTCTTCGGCGTCTCGTATACACTCGTTGAGTAGAGCGGTGGCGTAACCTTTGCCCTTGCTCTTGCCCACTACCCAAAGACAATGGATGAACATGTACCCCTTTGCGTCCACAACCCTCCAAGCGCACTCGCCGGGGATGTACTCGATGAAGCCGCGGTCAGGTAGCTCTAGCAGTTTGATCCTCATGCCCTCTGAGAAACGCGCTTTAAGCCACTCCAGCTTGCGTTGATACCCGACCGACTTCCTCTTGCTCATGTAGCAGAAGAAACCGTGGGTGTCGACGTTGGCTTCGTTGATTTCGATGATCTTCATTGGCGCGCCTCGATTGTATGTCAGATTGTGTCGCGCTTGATTTCCTGTTCCAGCGACTCCGTCAGCCCGATGTACTTGGCGTAAACCTCCGCTCGCTCCTCGTCTGATTCCACTGTCGCGAAGTCAGCCATGACCTGACCATGTTTGCCAGGTGGGATCATTTGGTCCGCCATCGGGAAGAGTATGCGATCTTCCTTGGCTATGTGTTGCCGTAGGAGCATGGCATATGAGGTTGCTGCCTGGGCTACCTGCTTGCGGCCCAGATCTTCTCCTTGGTCCCAGCGCTCGGCCGCTTCGCGGAGGCGTCGCGTATAGGCCCGCGCCTGTTCGTGTTCCGACAGCATCACTGCGATCGGTCCACCTTCCAGCGGCACGCCGGCGTCGACCATTACCTTGAAGAGCACGCCCTCTTCTTTGTGGTGGTGCGATCCGTCGGCGAAGTTCATGATGAAGTCCGCAGCCTCAAGGAACAAGCCGGGACGCATAGGATCGCCGCGCTCGGCCCGCCCTGCTGCTACCTCCAATACAGCTAGCACCCGTTCTATCACGCGGTGCTCGTCCATCAGGATTTCGGTTGCTTTCATGCCGTCTCCAGGTTGGTTGGTGGTTCAATCACGGTATGCTCTCAGCGCTCGACGCTCTGAAGAGGCCAAAGTTGGACAGAGCCGGCACGTTGTTCGCCTGTTTGATCACGATGCGAACACGATCTGCTGAGATCCCATCGACTCGAAGCAGGCGCTTGTAACCGACGGTTGTCGCCGCGGCTACTTGTATCCATTCGTTCTGTACTCTGGCTTCGATCGCGAACTCTGCTATGCGTTGCCCGAATCGTATCGGCTCCTGCAGCATGATGCGATCAAAGTAGGTTGCTACACCCAGGTCTAGCTCCAATATTGCCTGGCGGCGTCCGTCAGCAGTGGCCCAATAGGAGTCCAGATCGTCGTCCACGATGTTGGACGGACTGAAGTTCGAGCTGCCGTTACGGTGGTTATCTGCCTCGACCGCCTTGTGAGCTGCCAGGTTGTCGGCAAATGTCTCATCCACAATCCGGCGGAACTCACGCAACGTGGCTACGTCGTTCTCGTGGAATAGACCACGCCGGTCTGGCGGAATGTTCAGCAACAGGACGCAGTTCCGGCCCACGGAACGGTAGTACACATCGAGCAACTCTTGCGCTGTCTTCACTTGGTGGTCTTGATCCGCATGGTAGAACCAGCCGGGACGGATGGAGGTGTTACACAGCGGGACAACCCAGTCTTGCCCGTTGGGATCTCCTGAGTTCAAATAGGCCTGATCGGCTGCACCGATTACTACTTGATCTGCGTTCAACATGGACCAATTTGTTTCTCCCGCGTAGCCGCGCTCATTCCCGATCCAGCGGATGTCCGGACCGGCGTCAGAGAAGATCAAAGTGCCCGGCTGCAGCAACTTCACCAGAGTGAAGGTTGTCTTCCAGTCGTAGTAGGTCGCGCGATCGATTCGCCGCTCCTCGTTGGCGCCACCATAGTATCCAGTGCCGCCGTTGGCCCCATCGACCCAGATCTCGCTGACCTCACCGTAGTCCGTCAACAGTTCCCGTAGCTGGTTCCGATAGTACTCGAGGTAGGCCGACGTACCGTAGTCGGCGTGATTCCGATCCCAGGGTGACAGGTAAAGGCCGACCTTGAGGTCATGTTCCTCGCTTGCAGCAAACAACTCGCCGACGACATCACCTGCTCCATCGTGCCAGGAACTTTGCTTGACCGAGTGTTCGGTATAACGGGATGGCCAGAGGCTGAAACCGTCGTGGTGCTTTGCCGTCAAGATCAGTTCCTTCATCCCCACCTCGGCAGCAACGGCAGCCCACTGGTATGCGTCAAACTCGGTGGGATGAAAGGTGTTCGGTAACTCGTCGCCGAAGCCCCACTCCCGGTCTGTGAAGGTATTGACGGTGAAATGAACGAACCCGATGAACTCCATCCTCTGATACTCGACCTGTCGTGGAGTGGGAACGACGGTGTTTGGAGGGATGTCCGCCGGAGACCCTTCGCAAGCTCCCAGCACAAGCGTCAGCGCCACGGTCCGTATGAACGGATGCCTGATGGCACGACTCATCGGAGCAACAGTCATAGTAACGTTCATCGTACTACCTGTCTGATTCGGAAGGTCCACGCGTGATCGCTCACGCTCCTGAGACCAGTCGGGATCTCAATGTGTAGTCCGTCACTATCCTGCGACCAATCCAAAGGCTGTTCGTTACCCAGTAGTGCTATTTCACTGTTGCTGGACACTGTGATTGACTGCAAGTGCAGGAATTCCCCCGGCCAGGTCAGTGCGAACACATACACCGTGTTCGAGTCCTTGCTCCGCGTGAATCTCAGGCTGCCACCCTCTCCGAAATGTGAATACTGGCGGGTGGCATAGACAGCCTCGCCGTTCACGTTCATCCACCTGCCGATCTCCGCGAGACGCTCATACGACTCGTCTTCGAAAGTACCTTCGGGCGTCGGTGCTATGTTGAGTAAGTAGTTGCCACCTTTGGAGACTACATCGATCAGCGTGTGGATCAGCCGCTCCGTGCTCTTGTACTCGGGGTTGAAGTTGTGTCCCCAGCTTTGGGTCATGGTCATGTTGGTTTCCCAAGGGTAGGGCAGTGCGGTATCAGGAACGCTCTGCTCTGGCGTTCGGTAGTCCTCATAAAGGCCATGCACCGTCCGATCCACAACCAACAGACCGGGTTGATGGCGCCGCGCCATCGCGGCTATGCGGGGCACATCGATGTCCTGTTCCCATTCGGCGATGTCGAATCCCCAAGAGCGGACTTCGTCGTTGATCGTGGAATCGGGACGCACCCAGCCACCATCGAGCCACAAGATGTCCACTTGGCCCAGTGTAGTCATCAACTCTTCGATCTGGTTGAAGGTGAAGTTGCGAAAGCTCTGCCATTTGTCGGGATACCTTCTGATGTCGTAGTTGTTGTTGCGATTGGGTGTTGCCCATAGTGGTGACCAGTAGTCGGGATGATGCCAATCAGGCTTGGAGAAATAGGTCCCGATCATGAATCCTTCGTCACGGAACGCGTCGAAGATCTCTTTTGCGACGTTGGCCTTGGGATGGTTTCGAAACGGACTGTCTGGGCCCGTTATGCGGAAGTCGGTCTGCCTGGTGTCCCACATGCTGAAGCCATCGTGGTGTTTGGTGGTGAACACGACGTACCTCATGCCAGCTTCACGCGCTGCTGCTGCCCAAGGTGCTGGATCGAACTGCTGGGGATTGAACTGGTCGATCAAGTCGAAGTACATCTGCTTGAACTCGACGTATGGCATCCCACCGCGGTCCTGAAATGGCTGATCTTCCGAGCACAGGGCCCAAGACTCCACAATGCCCAACTGTGCGTACAAGCCCCAATGCATTAGCAAGCCGAACTTGAGATCCTGCCACTCCTCAAGCTTTGCTTGTACGAGCGGATCGCTGGGCGAAACGTACTCTCCCTGTTGGGGCTCGGGCTGCCGTCCGCAAGACAGAGTCATGAGGGCCAGAGCGGCGAGAGTAGTCTGTTTGGTCATCGGAAATCCTCGAACAGTCACCCTGCTGGGCAGACCAATGTTCACGACGTTCCGCTGCTAAGGAGTCAACGCGGGTCTCGAAGTCCGGGTGATGAATGCAGTCAGAGTCTCCTTCCACTGCGGCAGCAGGCTTTCCTCGACGTACATCATGTGCCCTGCCGTGAAGTCTGCCCGTTGGATGTTGTCGCGCAGGTCAGGCGGAAGACCCATGTGGTCCATCGTCCATACGGCTGCGAAGTACGGTGTGGCCAGGTCGTAGATCCCATTGATCAACAACACTTCCAACCGTGGATTACGCTGTATTGCGGCCGCGAGATCGGGTGCGACATTGGGGATTCCTGCCAGCCCGAAACCCACGGAACTGCCGTTGCGGTTCCAGTTCCACGGGCGCGCCATACCACTGGGCACGTACTCACGGTCACCGTCGTAACCGAGTTCGGTACGGACATATGAGTTGAATGCCGACGTGTAAGCGGAGCTGATTGCGGTTGACTGGGGATCGTGTGAGGGCCGTGTCTCGAGCTGGTCTCCCGTAGGGCCCGTGAACCGCGCGTCGAGCCGGCCAACAACGAGCCGTCGTTCCCTGAGCAGTTCCTTCTCGAATTCTGCGGCGGAGACGCGAAGGTCTGCCTTGTCGAGAAAGTCATGGCTCAGCCCAGTGTACAGATGCATTTGGTCGAGGACGCGAGAACGATGTGACGGATCGATCGACCCGCCTGCCAGCAGCGCGGTAGCGTAGTCGGTCATCGCCCAGTTCTCGACCTCCGCCATGAAGATCTCGAGATCCGAGGGCGCGCCACCTGGGAGTGCATCGAGGTATGCTGCCGTGACGGCGTACGACGGTAGGTTCACGATGTAGGAAACGACCGGTCCTTCCGGAAACAGGATTGTGTTGAAATCGAGCACGGCCGAGACCAGAAC
>JBDGXD010000025.1:0-22764 GCA_039584755.1 Gemmatimonadota bacterium | reverse complement strand
AGAGATGCGCGCGATGCGATCGCAGCGTGGTTCACCGGCCTGGGATTCTCGTGCGTCACTCTGACCTTGGCTGGCTACCAGCGTGGCAGCCTGTTGCATGCGGACGACGCGGAACTCGAACTGCTGGTCGACGAGACCTGAGCGAGATGCGCCTGTTCGTCGCGGTCAATGTACCAGATGATGTGCGGCAATCGATGTGGAACAGAGCGGCTTCGCTGCGAGGGCAGAGTTTCCCCGTCAAGTGGGTTGGACCTGACTCCCTTCACATCACGTTGAAATTCCTCGGCGAGGTCACTGAGCAACGGGTGCACGAACTGAGTGAGGGGATCGATCGGGCAACTGTGGGTACGGCAGCCTTCGAGCTGCCAATCTCGGGATTCGGTGCGTTCCCCAATCCGCGGCGGGCCAGGATCATCTGGATTGGATGCGAAGCGGTGGCGGCTCTGCAACGAATCCAGCGGAACCTGGAAGCCGAGCTGGATGGTGCCGGATTCCCGCGTGAGAGCCGGTCGTTTCATCCACATTTCACACTCGGCAGGGTCCGACGTGACACTAAACCTGCGGCACTCGGTGGGTTGGCTGGCCAACTTGAACGACTCCATTTCGAGTCACAACCCGTAGTAGAGTCTGTGGATCTCATGCAAAGCGAACTGTCGCCGTCTGGTGCTCGCTATACCAGGCTTCACGCCGCAAGACTCGCAGCGCGATGAAAGGTTGCTTCAAGAACGTGTTCGCCGGCATCGGGTGCCTGGCCATCGCGGTGTTTCTCGTCTTCGGTGCTTGGTACTTCCGTGCGGAGTTGGCGGAGGGCTTCCGCAAACTGGTCGGCGAGGACCGTGGCAGTTCCACCCCGCTCATCATGGGTCGCCCGTCAGACGCCAGCCTCAGGTCGGCTGAGGAAAAGGAAAGCGAGATCGGCCGGCGGGACGGTCCGGATCGCATAGAACTCTCGGCGGACGAAATGGCGTCGATCGTGCGGGACCGGCTGACCCCATCTGCCAGGCGGGCGATTGACTCGCTTAATGTCATTCTCGAGCGTGACCGGTTCTCGCTGCAGGGCGAATTGCTGACCGATGTCTTTGGACGCGATCTTCTGGGGCCTTTGCAGGGTATTATCGATCCACGTGAGCCGATCAGGGTTTCAGGGTCGGTGGAAATGAGGGGACCTGGGGTCGTCGCCTGGGAGATCGACGAGTTTGTTATTTCCTCGTTTCCGTTTCCCGGCCCGGCGATCCCGCTGCTGGTCGACCGGCTCACGGGTGGATCCGACGGGGTGATCCTGATTGCCGTGCCACCGACTGTTGGGGACGTGCGGATCCGCTCTGACGGCGTGACATTCTACCGGCGAGCCGAATGATGGGAAAACGAGTTCTAGTTGTTGATGACGAACGGGGTGTACGCGAGGCTCTCCGCCAGGTCCTCGAGTACGAGGGTCTCGATGTAGCCACTGCAAACAGCGGGGACGAGGCCCTGAAGCTGACAGCGGATTTCCAGCCACATCTGGTGCTGCTAGATGTGAAGATGGCCGGGATGGACGGCCTGCAGACGCTGGCCCACCTGCGCGAGGTCGACAGCGGCCTCCCGGTTGTGATGATCTCGGGGCACGGCAGCATCCAGACTGCGGTTGAAGCCACTCAGTTGGGCGCCTACGATTTCCTGGAAAAACCACTCGATACCGACCGTATCCTCCTGACCCTGAGAAACGCGCTACAGCACGTCAACCTCTCTACCGAGAACGAGAGGCTGCGCGAAGTGGTGACTGACCGCTACGAGATTGTGGGCGAGAGCCGGGCGATCAAGGAGGCTCTGCAGGTGATCGAGAAGGTCGCCCCTACACCGGCCCGCGTGCTCATTACTGGTGAGAACGGCAGTGGCAAGGAACTCATTGCCCGGGCGATTCACCGTCAGTCACCGCGCGCCGACAACCCGTTCGTTGAGGTGAACTGCGCCGCCATCCCCAGTGAACTCATCGAGAGCGAGCTGTTTGGCCACATGAAGGGCTCGTTTACAGGGGCGTCCGACGACAGGTCGGGCAAGTTTGAGCAGGCAGATGGCGGGACGCTGTTCCTCGATGAGGTGGGTGACATGAGCGCGGCTGCGCAGGCAAAGGTGCTGCGCGCGCTGGAGGAAGGAGTGGTTACCCGGATCGGTGCTGCTAAGGCAATCAAGGTGGATGTACGCGTTGTAGCTGCGACGAACAAGTCCCTGGAAGAAGAGATAACAGCCAGTCGTTTCCGCGAGGATCTGTACTACCGCCTGAACGTAGTCCCAGTGGAGGTCCCGCCGCTCAGGGCGAGGAAAGAGGACATTCCTCTCTTGGTGCACAAGTTCAGCAATGATCTGGCTACGAGCTTCGGTATGCGACCGAAGAAGTTCGGTGACGAAGCGATGGAGGTCCTCGCAGAGCGTGACTGGCCCGGCAACGTCAGAGAACTGCGCAATGCCGTTGAGCGCCTGCTCATTCTGTCTTCGAACAATCTCGTCAGTGCTGCCGATGTGGCCCAGCTGGGTGGCCATGCTCAGGGATCAGAGCTAGGGGATCTGATGTTGTGCGACACGTTCGAATCGTTCAAGCAAGAGGCTGAGAAGGCATTCCTTCAAGGAAAGTTGGCCGAGAACGGTTGGAACGTGAGCGAGACCGCACGGAAACTCTCCATGCCCCGCAGCAATCTCTACAAGAAGATCGAGAAGTACCGCTTGGAGCGAAGAAGGTAGGAATACCGCACGGTTTCGCCACTGCCTGCATGATCGTGGTACCATCCTGGAACTCAGAGGATGTTACCGTCTGCCATGGCAAACTCATCGATTGCAGTGATACTCAACACTCGCGGTGAGACCCTCGACCTCGATTCGCTCAGCGACCTACCCCAGGCGCGAGTGATACACGCTGACATTGCCAGGGGCGAAACGGCCGCGTGTGTGGCGGCGAAACTGGAACACGAATGTTCCTCGGTAGATCTCCTGGCCGCTCTACGGTCGTGGGCCTCAGGACGAGGTTGGTCAGTAACGGTTGCAAATTTGCCGTGACCCAACTAACGTAAAGTGCAGTCGGAGTTTAGAGCGCGGGCCGTGCGGCTCACATTTACGTAGTGACTGAACCTAACCTTTTCGGCGCATCGCCGACTGCAACCTCGCCTCGGCGTGGTAGGTACTTACTAGGTGCCGTGCCACGAATCTCCCTGAACCAACAGTGTGAAGCAGCACCGTACCTTTTTCATAGACGGTTTGTACATCACGAACAGTCGGCGGCGGCAGTTGGGTCAGGGTCTGTAAGTTTCCGCAGAGGGAGTTGAAGCATGGCACTCGCTTCGGTCAAGAGAGTTGCGTCAGATGACGGTTCTCTGGATCAGTACCTTCGTGAGATCAGCCAGTATCCTCTAATCACTCGTGAAGACGAAGTGGCTCTTGCCCAGCGCATCAAGCAGGGCTGCCAGCTCTCGCTGGACAAGCTAGTTCGCAGTAACCTTCGATTCGTTGTGTCGGTGGCCAAGAAGTATCAGAACCAGGGCGTGAGCCTGTCCGATCTGATCAATGAAGGCAACCTTGGCCTGATCAGGGCCGCTCACAAGTTTGACGAGACGAAGGGCATTAAGTTCATCTCGTACGCAGTCTGGTGGATCCGGCAAGCCATACTTCAAGCACTTGCTGAACAAAGCCGGATCGTAAGGGTTCCGCTGAACCGTGCCGGAACCTTGCACCGGATCGGGAAGCGTTCGTCGAGTCTGCTACAAGAACTCGGCCGCGAGCCGACAGTGGAAGAGATTGCAGAGGGCATGGACATCTCGCGGGAAGAGGTGGCCAAGACATTGTCCATATCTCAAAGCCACCTGTCGCTCGATGCGCCACTCACGCCCGGCGAAGACAACAAGCTGCTCGACTACATTCCGGATACTCAGGCTCCTGGGCCAGATGATGAGACGTTCGAGAGAGCCTTGTCCGAGTCGATAGATGAGGTGCTCGAGACCCTCAAAGAACGTGAGGCGAGAATCCTGCGGCTCTACTTCGGTCTCGAGGGTAAAGAGCCCATGACGCTGGAGGAGATCGGCGGCATGATGGGGATCACTCGCGAGCGCGTGCGTCAGATCAAGGAGAAAGCGCTGGCTCGACTGCGTCACGTGAGCAGAGCACGGGCGCTGGAGAGCTTCTTGGCGTAGCGTAGAGTAACCGGAAGCTGGGAGCGGACCAGATGTCTGCGATCGGATACGTGAGTTCAGACTCGTGACCCCGCTCCCCGCTCTCCGCTCCTTCACCTGAAACCATCATCTTCCGTTGATTTCGATCCCGTGAAGCTCGGCATCATCTCCCTCGGCTGTGACAAGGCCACCGTTGACTCTGAGCGCCTGGTCGGTGACCTGGTTGGTCACGGTGCTACAGTTGTCCACGAGGTTGAAAATGCCGACGTCGTGTTGGTAAACACCTGTGGCTTCATAGACGCCGCCAAACAGGAGTCGATCGAGGCCATGATCCAGGCTGGCAGCCTCAAGCGGAGTGCGAACGTCAAAGCCGTGGTTGCGGTGGGCTGTCTGATCGAACGGTATCGCGCGGCGCTGCAGGAAGAGATTCCAGAGGTCGACCTGTTTTTCGGTTTCGGTGATTTACACAAGTTGGTGCCGGCGTTGGCCGAGCAGGGATTGATAGACGATCCGATAGCCGGTCACCCAGGGCTACGGCACCATCTGGGAGGCGATGCACACATCCGCTATCTCAAGATTTCGGAGGGTTGTGATCATACCTGTGCGTTCTGTGCCATCCCCCTGATGCGCGGTAAACACCGCTCAGAACCGATGGAGCGCTTGGTGCGGGAGGCACAAGTTCTGGAACAACAGGGTGCCAAGGAGATCAGCCTCGTTGCCCAGGACCTCGGTCACTATGGTCGCGACATGGGTAGAGACGGTCCACGACTGCCGGAGCTGCTGGAGGCATTGTTGGCCGGAACGAGCATACCGTGGTTTCGGTTGCTCTACGTCTACTCAGCGGGGCTCACCGATCGATTGCTGAGTCTGATGGCTCACGAATCGCGCATCGTCCCGTACATCGACATTCCCATGCAGCATGCATCTGACCGCCAACTCGAGTGCATGCGCAGACCCGAGCGACAACAGACGATCAGGGAAACAGTCGGACGCCTGCGCGCGATGGTGCCCGATATAGCCATCCGCACGACGACCATTGTGGGTTTTCCCGGTGAAACCGCAGAGGACTTCCGGATCCTCTGTGATTTTGCTGGCGAGATGGCCTTCGAGCGGATGGGTGTCTTCGTCTATTCGGCTCAAGAGGGAACCAGTGCCGCGACGTTGAGTGACGATGTTCCGCAGGATACCAAACGCGCTCGCCAAGAGGAACTGCTGGAGCTGTCTCGCAGTATCTCTGAAGACCGGCTGGGACGCTTTGTCGGGCGGGATACGGAAGTACTCATAGATCGCGTTGCGGAACCTGATGAAGTAGGGTTCACTCACGTAGGTAGAGTGAAGTGGCAGGCCGACGACGTAGACGGGTTAACCTACGTGGCACGGGGTGGCTGGGCCGAGCCGGGTGACTTTGTGGAAGTGCGAACCAGCGATATCAGGGACTATGATTTCATCGCCGAGGCCAGATTGTGACCAGGTCCTACAGTAGCCGGAATGACGATTGCCAGCGCTTCAAGTTGCCCAGACGTTTGGGGGTCGCGGTGGGTGGTGTGCTGTTGCTCTCTGGCTGTGCGCAACCGGGGCCAGCGGCGGAGCGGGGGAGGGAGCCGGAGCTCAGGGTCGCGGTGGTGGCGGGAGCGGAGGCGGTGAGGATCAGTGGTCAGGGTCGTGTCGCGGTGGAAGGCTCGGAGAACTTCACACTCGGGGCGGAGGAAGTCATCAGGGTGTTGCCTGGTGTTGGTGGGGTACTTGTGGAGGAACGCTCTGGTAGCCAAGCGGAGAAGATCCGTGTGCGTAGCCTGGATCGATCTTCGTTCGTCACCATAAACGCCAGGCCTTTCCGGGGCAGCGTCGAGTTGTATGCCCGTGATGAATCGATCGTTGCCGTGAACGTGGTTGGACTCGAGGCTTATCTCAGAGGTGTGGTCAATGCCGAGATGGGCACGCTTGCCAGAAACGAGCAGACGGCACTGGAGGCTCAGGCGATTGCCTCGCGTACCTACGCTCTCAAGAACATCGGACGGTTTCGTCAGGACGGGTACGACATCCGCGCCACCGTGAGTGATCAGGCCTATCTAGGTGTGCGACGCGAGACAGACCTGGGCAACGCCGCCGTAGCCAGCACCGCGGGAATAGTCATCACCTATCGCGGTGAGTTGGCCAGCGTCTTCTATCATTCTACCTGCGGCTATTCGACCGCCTCGCCCGACGAAGCGTTTAGAACCGTTCGACTTGTTGAATACTTGCAGCCCGTATCCGACCGCAGACCCAGCGGTGGGTACTACTGCGACCCATCCCCTCGATTCAGATGGACTGTTGAGTGGGAGGGGTCAGAACTGCGCGATATATTACGGCGGACACTGCCTGCGGTGGTGGGAGTCGACCAGTCGGCAGTCGATCAAGTCCATGACATCCGAATTCACAGCCAAGGCGGGTCTCGACGTATCACCGAGTTGCGGATCCTGGTCGGTGGTGGTGAGATACCCGTCTTTGGACCGGACATCCGGCGAGTCCTGGAAACACCGGATGAACGCCCGTTGGGAAGCACCGCCATCGAGCTTGCTCCCGTTCGTTCCGCAGGTTTGTTGGAGAGCCTCAGGATATCGGGTGCCGGTTGGGGCCACGGGGTTGGCATGTGCCAGTGGGGTGCGATCGGACGATCACGTGCCGGGCAGACCGCTCACACGATCCTTACAACCTATTTCCCGGGGACAAGCATTGAACGTTGGTACTAGGATTGCTCTAATGCTCGTGATCTTCCCCGCCACGCTTTCGGGGCAGGGTTTCCTCGACGAGTTCAGCTACGAAGGGGTACGATTCACAGGTATCGGGTTTGGCGTGGGTGCCGTTTTCTCGAATAGGCTGGAGACGGCGGTCACAGGAGCTGTGCGGGCAGATTTTGGCATGATTGCACCCAAAGTGCGGGTGCTGGCGGGTCTATCCTATTTCCAGGCGGACTTCAAGGCCGACGAGATCGCCAAGTTCGAGCAGAATCTGCGTGATCTGGTCAACGATCCGACTGGTGATTTCGATATCGAGATAGGCACCGTAACTTGGTCCGATCTCGAGGCTGCCCTCGATCTGCAATACGTTGCGTCGTTGTCGCCGGGCATTGCCGGATTCGCTGGAGCCGGCCTTGGCCTGCACCTTCGCAATGGCTGGGGGCAAGCGATCGACGGGACGTTCGTGGAAGATGCGCTGGACGGTATAGATGCCTCATTGGACCTCTCCCTCGGCGGGCACGTCAGACTGTTACAGACTCTCTACTTCACGATCGACTTGAGGGGTGGGTTGTCGACCGATCTTCTGACGGTGTCGGCCGTGGGCGGCTTCATGTATAGGATACCACGATGAGCGATCCAATCCGTTTTGGCATTATCGGAGCCGGGGCAATTGCCCAGGTCGCCCATCTTCCACTGCTGTCCAAGATGAAGGATGTGGAGATAGTCGCGTTGTGCGATACCGACGTACCCAAGGCTCGTGCCTTGGCTGGCAGGATCGGGATCGCCAATGTCTACGACGATGTCGTGGACCTGTTTCGCGATGCCAAGCCAGACGCGGTGGTGGTCTGCACGCCCAATCACCTGCACGAGGTCCACGCGTCTGCCGCATTGTCGGCTGGCGTTCACGTACTGTGCGAACGGCCTGTGGCAATGACTAGTGCGGGTGTCGAGAAGCTGGTAACTGCCCAACTGCGAGCCGATAGGATCCTGATGGCCGGAATGAACCACCGGTTTCGCGGTGACGTTCAAGCCGTGCGTGAGTTCCTGCGCGGTGACGAATTGGGTGAGGTGCGAACTGTCAGATGCGGTTGGTACACATATCAGCCACCACAAGCGCTGGGCTGGCGCATCTTCGGGCCGCAGGCCGGTGGTGGCGCCATGCAAGATCTCGGGCTGCCGCTAATCGATCTGGCGTTGTGGCTGTCGAACTATCCCAAGCCCGTAGCCGTGTCGGCGCACCTTGGTCCCACCAAGACTGATGGTGACGTCGAGCAAGAGGGCTGTGCCCTGATTCGATGCGACAACGGGCTGTCCCTGTTCGCGGATGTGTCGTGGAACCACGTAGGAGAGCGGGAGATGCTGTGGTTGGATCTGGTGGGAAGCCACGGTTCTGCCGGAATCGGTCCGCTCAGAGTGTTCAAGGAAATCAACGACAAGCCGGTCAACGTGACGCCTACGGGTGCAACCGGCCGGGAGAATGCATTCACCATCTCGTATCGGGGCGAGCTGGCTCATTTCGTGGCCGCCGTGAGAGGCGAGGTGGAGCCGGCAGGTTTTGAAGACCAGATCGAACTCCATCGGCTGGTTGAGGCCATCCAACGCTCGGCCGCTGAAGGCTGCGAAGTAACGTTGTGAAGGGACTCGCCCTGCCAAAGGGTGATTGGCTGCTGATCGTGGCAAGCGCGATACTGCTCACGATCGCATATCCACCATTCCATCTATTTCTTCCCTCATTCACCTGTCTCATCCCCGCGATATGGTTGATACAAGGGGCGATCAGCGATCCACGCCCGCTGCGGCGCAGCCTGGTACAGGGATTCTGGTTTGGCCTCATCTCGAATGGCTTCGTGCTACACTGGATGGTCGTGGCACTGTGGCGTTTCACCGAACTGTCAGTCCTGGGTTATGCAGCCACCATCGCGATCCTCGCGTGCTACGCTGCTGCGATGTTTGCGCTGGTCGCATGGATGATGCGCAGAACCAAGATCTCGGTCCTAATCGCGTTCCCGGTTCTGTGGACGGCCATGCAGTGGGCCGTTGCGCACCAGGGTGATATTCGATTTCCCTGGATGGGCCTCGGTTCTTCCTTGACGCACTACACCACTGTCGTACAGATCGCCGACGTGATTGGCGCGCGTGGAGTGACTTTCCTGTTGGTGTTGGCCAACACCGCGCTGGCGCTGGCGCTGAAAGAGCGTGGCAACCGACAGCGCACTCTCAAACTGGTGGGTGGCGTCGTTGTCGGAGTGATCATCGCGGTCTCATACGGTGTGATCCGCGAGAGATCGATTGAAACACGGCCGCTCGGGCGCGTGACGGTGGTCCAGCCCAACGTACAGTGGTCGGAGAAGAACGACTCTGCGTTGCAGGACTCTATCATGGCGGCGACACTCGAGTTGTCACGCGAAGCGGCGGCACAGACCGATCCCGAGCTGTTGGTGTGGCCGGAGTCAGCGGTGCCCCACTGGTTCCACATGCATCCCGCGTGGGAGCCTCTCATAGCGGAACACGCTCTCAGTGATTCCGTCCCGATCGTCACCGGCGGACCGGACATAATCTGGGGTGAGACACGTGACGACTACGAGTATTACAACTCAGCATTTCTATTCGATACGGCAGGGCGGAGAGACACGAATCCGGTCTATCACAAGAGGTACCTCGTCCCAATCGTAGAGCGCGTCCCATTTCTCAATCCCCGCTGGTTCAACTTGCGATGGTTTGGCGCGTTCGGGGTCGGCGATCCGGGCGCGATCTACGAGGTCGGCATCGGCAGGTTCGGGATCCTGATCTGTTACGAATCGATCTTCGAGAACCTCTCACGCCGGTATCGTCGCGAGGGAGCCGACTTCATTCTCAATATCACCAACGATGCCTGGTATGGTGAGACCGCAGCACCGCACCAACACGCGGCGCACCTGGTGATGCGAGCGATCGAGAATCGCATCGGCATTGCTCGTGCAGCGAACAGTGGTATATCGGAGTTTGTGGATCCGTTTGGCAGAGAACACAAGAGAACCAAGCTTTCGGTCAAGACGTACGAGTCGGACGTGGTGTTGACGACGGACACCGTCCCGCTCTACACCCGGTTGGGTGACTGGGTAGGTCTGCTCGCGGTGTTGTTGACCTTAGGGCTTGTGGGGCACACGTGGTTACAAAAAAACTGATGCGTTTGGGTGTCGATGTCGGTGGTACGTTCACCGACATCGTTGCCTTGGGGATAGATGGTACCGTGTCGGTGGGGAAGGTGCGGTCGGCACCGGGCTCGGTGCCGCCCGACCTGTGGACCGAACTGGCACAGACCTCTGCTGCGGGTGGTCGGCACGGTGCACGGCAGCTGTTGGTGCACGGAACCACGGTTGCAACCAATGCTCTGCTGGAGCGTACCGGTGGGCGCGTGTTGCTGGCTACCACTGCCGGTTTCGAGGACCTGCTGTGGCTCAGGCGTCAGGACCGGGCCGACTTGTACGATCTCTCAGTACATCACCCTGCCCCGGCTGTAGCCCGCGAAGACGTGATTGGAGTTGCGGAGCGGGTGACTCCTGACGGAGTTGAGCAGGCGCTCACCTCGCAAGAAATCGAGCGAGTAGTGGAGTTGGTGAGTGGGCACTCTCCTGACGCGATTGTAATCTCCTTTCTGTTCAGTTTCCGGTTCCCCCAACACGAAACGCAATTGGCGGCCGCAATGCGGGAGGCGCATCCCCAGATCCCGGTGGTCTCGAGTTACGAAGTGCTGCCTGTGTTCCGGGAATACGAACGTACCAGCACCGCGGTCGCTGAGGCGTATCTGAGACCCAAGGTTAGCGGGTACATCGAACTACTCGGCAATCAAGCGACCCGAGAGGGAATTGAGGAACTTCGGGTCATGGCTTCCAATGGCGGCACCATGAGTGTGGCGCAGGCTCGAGTGAGAGCGGCTGCTCTGGCGCTCTCCGGTCCGGCTGGTGGGGTCGAGGGCGCACGTCTCGTTGGCAGCGCCGTCGGCATGAGTGACATGCTCACTATCGATATGGGTGGAACGAGTGCCGATGCCAGTGTGATCCTGGGTGGTGAGCCATTGCTGCAAACGGCCGCATCGGTCGGTGGCCTGGCGTTGTCGTTACCACAGGTACTGATCGAAACGGTGGGAGCCGGTGGGGGCAGCATCGCGTGGGTAGACCGTGGCGGAGCCCTGCGAGTCGGACCGCGTAGCGCCGGCGCGGTGCCGGGACCCGCGGCGTACGGTCAGGGTGGCGAGGAGCCGACTGTAACCGACGCCGCCGTGGTGCTGGGGTGGTTGGGACCGGAGCACGCGCTTGCGGGCAAACTCACGTTGGAAACCGAACTGGCCAACAAGGCGGTGGCCAAGGTTGCTGCTGCTGCCAAGCTGTCGGTCGAACGCTGTGCGCACGGCATCGTGGAGATTGCCACTGCAGCGATGGTACGCGCACTGCGCACCGTGAGTGTTGAACGCGGCGTCGATCCGCGCAACATGACCTTGGTGGCGTTCGGGGGGGCAGGGCCGATGTTTGTGTGTCGCATGGCGGAGAGCCTCGCCATGGGACGCGCGTTGGTGCCACCCCATGCCGGTGTTCTGTCGGCACTAGGGCTAGCCGCAGCACCGGAAAAGCTCGAATTCGTAGCGTCGTTGCATCGACCGGCGATCGAGCTGGATCGCAGAGATCTGGACCGGCTGTTTGGCGATCTGGAGCGAGATGCCGAGCAAGAGCTACCCAATGCGACGCTGACTCGATTCGCCGACTGCCGTTACGAAGGACAGGGCTACGAACTCACCGTATCGATCGCGGGAGCCGGCCCGGCCATTGCGCAAGCGTTTCACCAGGTACATGCGGAGCGCTTCGGCCACGCTGATGAAGACCGTATGGTAGAGGTGGTGAACCTCAGGCTGGTAGCCGCTCGCGGTGGCATCTCGGTGCAACTGAGTGCGAGCACGACTGGAAAGAATGGCGAGGTTGCCGGGTTTCGGGCCAACTGGGACGCGCTGGCGCCGGGAACCAAACTCGAGGGCCCAATCATGTTAGACAGCCTGGATGCTACGGCGCGCATCGAGCAGGGTTGGAGTGGCGAGATCCACGCTAGCGGTGCCGTGATATTGGAGCGCGCATGACACTCGATGCAATTGGCCTGGAGGTAATGGCCCACGCCTTTGCCGGTATAGCCGAGGAGATGGGTGCGTTGTTGGTGGCGAGTTCGTTCTCACCCAACATCAAGGAGCGGCGCGATTCATCCTCCGCGATCTTCGATGACAACGGTGAGATGATTGCACAGGCGGCACATATTCCAGTTCACTTGGGCGCCATGCCCGAGGCGGTGCGCGCCGTAATGGACCTCGATCCTGTGCCGCACGACACGTTTATCCTGAACGACCCCTACACCGGTGGCACTCACCTGCCAGACATCACCATGGTGCACGCCATGGAGCTGGACGGTGACGTGGCCGGCTACACAGTGGTACGCGCACACCATTCAGATGTGGGTGGCATGCGTCCCGGCAGCATGCCACCCGACTCCACCGAGATCTTCCAAGACGGCTTGATCATTCCCCCGATCCGCTGGACTGTTGCCGGCAAGATCCAGCAGGACGTCGAGAGCTTGTTACTGGCCAACGTGCGGACTCCCGTCATGCGGCAGGGCGATCTGGCCGCACAGTTGGCAGCGTGCGAGCGCGGTGCACTGCGCTACCGCGAATTGGTGGAACGCAAGGGCAGGGAATACGTCGAGGGTGCCGTGCACGATCTGCTCGATTATGCCGAACGTCGCACGGTGGCGTCTGTGAAGGAGCGGGTCAAGCAAGGACGTTACACCGCACAGGACCGGATGGAGAGCGATGGAATCGAGCAGCGCGACGTCAAGATCCACGTTACGGTGGACGTGGCGGACGGAAGAATGTCGTTCGACTTCAGTGAATCCGACCCCGTCGTCCGCGGCAACATCAACTGTCCGCTACCGGTCACACGCTCGGCGGTGCTGTTCGTGTTGCGTTGTATCGTCGATCAGGACATTCCCACAAATGGCGGTGTGCATCGTGTGATAGACGTGGTGGCACCGAGAGGATTGGTCGTGAACGCCGGTTGGCCGGCTGCGGTTGCGGCGGGGAACGTGGAGACGTCGCAGCGCATCACAGACGCGGTCACGCTGGCACTCGGCCAAGCGACCGACGTGCCGGCGCAAGGGCAGGGTACCATGAACAACGTCGTGATCGGCGGTGAAGGGTGGACGTACTATGAGACGCTGGGCGGTGGGCAAGGAGCTTCCAGCGTTGGTGACGCACCCTCGGGAATCCACGTCGGCATGTCGAACACCCGGAACACCCCGATAGAGGTCTTCGAGCTGGAACACCCCATGAGACTGCGTAGCTATGCGTTGAGAGATGGCAGCGGCGGCAGTGGCCGGCACCGTGGCGGCAACGGAGTCATCCGCGAGTACCAGGCGCTCGAGGCCATGGAGGTGAGTCTCTTGTGCGAGCGGCGCGTGTACGCCCCGGCCGGCGCCGAGGGTGGCGGTGACGGCAAGCCGGGCGTGAATACGGTCAACGGTAAATCGGTCGGCGGTCGAGCTGCAGTACACTTGGAGCCGGGCGACGTGCTGCGGGTCGAGACGCCGGGTGGTGGCGGGTGGGGCGCGGGGTAGGATTTGTGGTTGACGATTTGCGATCTGCCATTGTGTGAAGGACGGTGGCTGGGGGGCCATCCTACACCGTCTTTGACTACACCGTCCTGGACTGTCTATGGTATCAGTCAACCCTGGGCGGTTGAGGTCCCGGGACAATCCCAGCGAGGTCGGGGTCTATTCCAGAATCGTCCGACTGTTCCGCCTTCTGGTCTTTCTGCTCTTTTCTCATGGCACGGCGTTCTTGTTTGGCCTTGCGTTTTTCTTGCTTGTCGCGTTCCCGCTTGCGTTTGGCTTGGGTCATCGGTCCCGGTCTTCCCATATCCATCTCCATTCGGTGTTGAGTCGCCCATCCAACTTAACACAATAGGCGAAAATGTACGATAGCCGCTCCTGACTAGCATATAATCATCGCATCTGTTAGGTTTCACCTCCATAATATGAACCACAAGCCGGCATCATTCCACATCTGTAGAACGGTCCCCGCTTAGGATTGGGACCGACTATCAAGTCGATTCATTCCTTAGGTTCAAGCAAGAGCAAGGGCATTGCGTGATGGAATGACTATCGCACGCGTGCCTTTCACCCAATTGAGGAGATTTTTTTGGTAAGTACGTCATTTGCTTCCTTCCAGCTCGCACCCGAACTCCTACGTGCGCTCGACGAGCAGGGCTATGTCGAGCCCACCCCAATTCAACGAGAAGCGATACCCGAGGGCCTGGCCGGTCGCGATGTGGTTGGCTCGGCGCAGACAGGAACCGGAAAGACCGCGGCATTCCTGCTGCCGATACTGCAACGTCTACAACATGGTGAGCGGGGTACACTGCGAGCGCTGGTCTTGGTGCCGACGCGCGAACTCGCCGAGCAGGTGTTGCAGAGCGCCCGTAACTACGGCAAGCATTGCGGCGTGAAGGCCGTAGCGGTATACGGTGGCGTTTCCATCGGTATGCAGACGCGTGCTCTAGGGAACCGTGTCGATATTGTGGTTGCAACACCCGGCCGGTTGCTGGACCACATGGGCCGCGGTCACATTGACAGCTCCAACATAGAGGTGTTGGTGCTCGACGAAGCCGACCGGATGCTCGATATGGGATTCGCTCACGATGTGAGTCGAATTCTGGGCACGTTGCCTACCAAACGTCAGACGTTGTTGTTCTCTGCAACCATCTCTGCTGATGTGGACCGGTTGGCACGACGCGCGCTCAAGAATCACGCGGCCGTCGAAATCGGCCAGCGCGCCGCCGCCGCCGACGGTGTGGAACACATCCTTGTAGCCGTGGACAGATCGGAGAAACGCCACGCGCTTGCCCGGCTCCTGGGGGAGTTGCCGGAGGACGGTCGGGCCCTGGTGTTCACCCGCACCAAACTCGGTGCGGATCGACTCGCCGGTCAGCTTCGCAGCGACGGCATCCAAGTGGCAGCGCTGCACGGCGACAAGATTCAAAGCATCCGCAACAAGACACTCGATGGATTCCGCACGGGTAGGATTCGAATCCTGGTGGCTACCGATGTTGCTGCACGTGGCATCGACGTCGACAATATCGTGATGGTCGTGAACTACGATGTGCCAGCCGATCCGGAGATCTACGTCCATCGCGTCGGCCGGACAGCACGTGCCGGCGCGCAGGGTGTGGCGCTTACGTTGATGTCACCGGATGAATGGTTGTTGATGTACGACGTGGAGAAATTGATGGGTAGAACCTTCCCGCGCGATGTGGTGCCAGGTTTCGAGCCAGCCGTAGCGCCTATGCAACCGGAGGAGCGGTTGACCCAGACGCGACAGCAGGGTCCGTCTCTGAGACCGCGGAGGGGTGGGGCACGGAAACGGTGATGCGACCGGCGAATTGTGCGGTCCCGACCGATATTGAGCTGGGGCAAGACGGCCCAGGACAGCAAGTGGTTAGATTGATTCGACCGATCTGCAACTGGCGTCGCCACGCCTGAGGTGAGACATGACGAGTAGATACAAGGTTGAACAACGGCGTATCCTGCACCGCGGGAGTGAGTTCCATTTCATATCGTACGAAGGGCAGGCCGCCAACGCGGCGCGCGGCGTGACTGCCACCGACCCGACTTGGTACCTCGTTACCGATGGACATCGCTGGGAAGCGGTGGCACAGCAGCCCGAACAAGAACTGGACGAACTCGATGGCGTGCTGCGGGAATGGCTGGAAGAGCATGTGTTTGCCGATGTGGCCGCCAGTGGTGTACCAGAGTTGGGTCATCAATAGTCACTGTATCGCAACACGGCACCTGTGTGTGACCGGTATCAGCCAACGTGAGTTGGGTCCGGCACGGACCCGCAAACGAATGACATCAACAACTTCGGAGGTGTAACCGTGGTGGAGTGGGCAAAATCCTACACTGACAGGTTTGGCAACGAGTGGTCGATCAGGACGGAGCGCAAGAGAGGGAAGCCGAAGCGGGTCCTATTCACCTGCGGCGAATTCCAGCTGGTCGCCCTCGAGGAGGAAGAGGAAGACAGCAAGCCGGATTTCTCTTCCACTCGTCTCAAAGAGCTCTTCTGTGATGCTGAGCGGGTGTTCGAGCACGACAGAGAGAAGTGGTACGTCGGATTTCGCCAGCGAGTGGGACGGGGAGGCCACGTACAGGCAGGTATCCACACGCGGTTCAGATCGGAAAAAGGAGAGGTGCGCTACGCCAAGTCGATGCTGCACTTCCGGCACATGCCAGAGAGTTCCCTGCGGGAACAACTCGTGGCTGCGGTTCGCGCGGCGAGTTGAAACTCCAAGACGGTGTAAGTCGGTCGAGGACGGTGTAGGACGGTCAAAGACGGCCACCCCACACCGTCCCGGATCGTCTCTCTCACCGTCCTCTGAAGTGCAGACCTCCACCCCTTTGGTGCTTAGCTTCCTGCGACGTGCCGATGATCATCCCACTTCCCGTTCCAATCAAAGCAACGGTTCCTCCGCTGCAGATTCCTCCGAGACCATGACTTCGATGACGACCACAGTAGCCTCGGCTCCGGCGTCCGACGACCCGGTACACGCACGCGGCTCTGATGCCCGAGTCTTGCTCAGCAGCGTGTTCGGCCCATACGCGCAAGATGATCAATACGGGAGCAGGGCAATCAACCCGATGGAGCTCTATCACAATCAGGTGACGCGACTCCAGGGCGCGTTCTCTGTGCGGATGTTCCACAGGTCCTGGGGCCTGATGATGATTCAGGCGAACATCGAAGCCCCATGTACGCTGCTCGATTTCCCGACACTGGCCCGGTTCGTGGAAGAGATTACCACGAATCGGTACGATATTGTGGGCATCGGCGCGATTCAGCCGAATCTGCTCAAAGTGCGGAAGATGTGTGAGTTGGTCCGCGAGCACTTGCCTGAGGCAACTGTGGTTGTGGGTGGGCACGTTGCCAACATACCGGACCTGGAAGAGCGCATCGATGCCGATTACATCGTCAGGGGTGAAGGCGTGCGTTGGATGCGAAGTTTCCTTGCGGAGGATGTCGACCGGCCGATTCGCCATCCCCACATCGTATCCGGCATCGGCGGGCGCGCGATGGGGGTCCCACTTTCCAGCAAGTCAAGTGAGACCGCAGCTACGCTGATCCCGTCCGTGGGCTGCCCCATGGGCTGTAACTTCTGTGCTACGTCCGCCATGTTCGGCGGCAAGGGGAAATGCGTCCACTTCTTCCAGACCGGCGATGAGTTGTTCGAGGTGATGTGCGAACTCGAGACAGCGATGCAGGTCCGGGCGTTCTTCGTGATGGACGAGAACTTCCTGTTGTACCGCGAGCGGCTGTTGCGGTTGCTGGAACTCATGGAAGAGCACCATAAGTCCTGGGCCCTGTATGTCTTCAGTTCGGCGAATGCGCTCAACAAATACTCGATGGACCAGTTGGTGGCGTTGGGGATCTCATGGGTGTGGATGGGCTTGGAGGGCGACGCGGCCCGCTACTCGAAACTCAAAGGTACTGACACGCGGCAACTGGTACGCAAACTCCAGGCGCACGGAATCCGCGTGCTGGGCTCGACGATCATCGGACTCGAGGAACACACTCCGGACAATATCGACCAGGCGATCGAGTATGCCGCTGCGCACGACACTGACTTCCATCAGTTCATGCTCTACACCCCTGTCGCAGGCACACCGCTCTACGAGGAGCATCTGGAAAAGGGCACGCTGTTGAGCACCAGTGAGGTCCCGGAAGCGGATACGCACGGCCAATTCATGTTCCGTCACAAGCACCCGCACCTCGAACAAGGTCAGGAAACGCGTGCGTTGGTGAAGGCGTTCACCCGCGACTTCAAGCTGAACGGTCCGAGCGTGGTGAGGATCGCGCGCACCATGTTGCAGGGCTGGCAACGGTATAAAAATCACGCCGATCTCCGAATTCGGGAGCGGTTCCGCTGGGAGGGGCGCGACCTGCGGCTCGGATGGACCAGCGTTCTCTGGGCGGCGAGGCGATGGTTCCGCAAGGATCCTGTGTTGAAGCAGAAGATATCGATGCTGCTGAAGGACTACCGCCGAGAGTTCGGGCTGAGTGCCAGACTGGCGGCACCGCTTATTGGGCGGTATCTGTGGTTTAGGTTGCGCAGGGAGACTCGCAAACTGCAGCGCGGTTGGACGTATGAGCCACCGACCTTTCATGAGACGATGAATCTGCAGCCGTCGCCTGTCACCAGCAGGAGCGGGAGCAGGAGCACGATCGGCAGCTGACCTTCAACATTCAGCCTTCCAGTGGTAGTACAGGATCTACTAGAAGGCCGAATGATGAAGTTCGAAGTCTGAGGGCTGAAGTGAAGCCGCCCTAGCTCACGCCTCTTCCTCACGCTTGAAGACTTCGGCTCCCACGAAGATCTCCAATAGTTCCTCGTCCACATGCCCGTCTTTCACTTCGTACGACAGGATGTCGAGTGCGCGCTGCGGCTCGAGCCGCTTCTTGTAGGGTCGGTCGGCCGCGGTGAGTGCATCGTAGATATCCGCGATCGTCATCATGCGGGCCTGGATCGGGATCTCCTTCACACCCTGGAGCCTGCGGGGATAACCGCTGCCGTCCAGCTTCTCGTGATGGCCCCAGGCAATGCCGGGTATCGCCTTCATGTCCTTGGTCCACGGAATGCGCTGCAGGAATTTGTAGGTGTGCGTCACATGGCTCTCGATCTCGAGCCGCTCCGTTTCATCCAGACTCCCCTTGGGGATCAGTAGAAATCGCACTTCGTCTTGTGTGAGATACGGTCGTTCAGCTCCGTCGAGGTCCTCGTAGAACTGCTCGGCGTACTGCGCCAACTCGGTCGAGCTCTTCTCCGGCAACACGGATGGCTCGTTCGAGCTGAGCACCAATTGCATGAAACGATCGAGGTCGCTGATGCGGTCGTCATACTGCTGCTGCAGCGCTTGCGCGTGCTCGGCGTAGCCGTCGCGGCCTTTGGTCTCCAAGTACTCCGCACGCTTCCTGAAGAGCTCGCGCTCCTCGGTACGGTGGATGAACGCATGGCGTTGCCTCACCGATTCCAGGTCGTGCTCGTACAGTTTCCTGGCTTTGACCAACACCTCTTCTCGTACTCCGACCTTGCCGAAGTCGTGCAGCAAGCCTGCGTACTTGATCTCCCGCAGTTCCTTGCGGGAGAATGTGACGATTCTGTATGGACCCGAGCTTACCCGGTCTACCGCCTGTGCCAGAGCCTCGGTCTTGTCGGCCACGCGACCCGAGTGGCCGAACGTGGTTGGATCCCGTTGCTCGATGGCGTGTACCGAGGCGCGTACAAAGCCCTCGAATAACCGCTCGATCTCCTGGTACAACAGGCTGTTCTCGATCGAAACCGCCGCTTGACCCGCGAGAGCCTTGCTCAGACCCTCGCTACGCGCGGAGTAGGGGACTACCTGTGCGTCGAAATCTTGCGGTGTGTCCAATAGGGCTTCGAAATCGCGCTTGCGATTGATCAGCTGGAGCACACCAATGACCTCTTCGTTGTGGTCAGCCATCGGGATCGTGAGCATCGACTTCGTGCGGTAGCCGTACTTCTTGTCGAACGACCGGTTGATGGAATATTCCGCATCCGGGGCGAGGAAGTAGGCGTCGTCGATGCGGAGCGGACGGTTGGTCGTTGCCACGTAGCCTGCAATGCTCTTGCGGTCGATCGGAATGGTGAACTCGACCAACGGGATCTCGGGCCGGGAGTATGTCTGTGACAGCTTGAAGCGGAGCAACGGTTTCTGCTTGTCAGTCTTCTCCACGAGATAGAGGCTCGCGGCGTCGGACGACGTCAGCTCACGTGCGCGTGAGAGGACCAGGTTCTGCAGTTCCTCGTAGTCGTGCTCTGTGCTGAGCGCCATGCCTATGCTGGTGAGCTCGCCGATTTCCTTGGTTCGCGAGGCCGCCTCCTCCTGGGCCCGCATGGACTCGGTGCGGGCCGCCGCCTCGCGATAGGCGGTTCTCAACGCCAGTAATAGTTGATGGGTGCCGTAGGGTTGCGGGATGAATGCCGCCAGCAGGTCTTGATCCAGCTCCGCTGGGATGTCGGCCTCGTCTTCGGCACCGATCGCCACTACGGCGCCACCGGAGTCAACGAAGCTGCGCAGCAGTTGATCGGAGAATGCCGTGCGGCTGCCCGGCGTCAATACGAACACGGTAGTGCCGTCGCTGGACTGCGTAATCGAACTGGGTTCGACCACGTCAGCGACAACGCCCTCACCCTCCAACGCTCGTTCTATGGGCGTGATGTCGAAATCGGTGGGGTAGAGCAGCGTGTAGTTCATTGCCACTCGTTTGCGGTATCACGCACGGAAACGGCACCCCGTGGAAGACGCACTCGGCGGTGGCCTCCTGATCCTTGGGGTGCCGTTGATGTATCGCTCAACCCAGATACTGCTTCTTCCCGGGTCAGTCATTCGCCCGCTGGCTAGCCTCTTATCTGTTCCAAAGCCTCTTGCGCGGGAGTGTATTCCGGGAAATCGCGCGCAACCTGACTGAACAGCTCGACGGCCTTGTCGGTGTCACCGCGGTCCTGGTAGATCAAGCCCTTGGTGTACATCCGCACGGCGTCCTCGGAGAGCTTTATCTCCTTGCGCTCCTCCATCAAGTTCTTCGAGAGCGGCTTGAGTTCGGCGCCACGCGTGATTTGATCGGCCAACTGGACCACCATGTCGAACATGTCCGCCCGCTTGCCACGGACGAACTTGGCCTGAATGATCTCGCTCGTCTCCACGTCGACGATTCGGGCATCGAACCGGAAATCGGAGTACCAGTCGATGAAACCGCCCATGATCATGTAGCGGGCGCCCACTAACTTGCCGATTCGAGCGGCGCTGTTGGCGTCGACCTTACCGCTGGCTCCCAGGTCTATCTCCGTAAGCACCTCCTGTATGCGGTTACGATCCACCAGACGAAGCTCCGAGTTGACCGCCAACTCGGTGATCAGCATCTGTTGCAGGCCCACTTGGAACGCCTGGTAATCCTCGCTCTCAAGACCGTAGGAACCGCCGTTCTCGAAGCTGAGTACACCCACTCCGGGTCTCGCGTCCTGAGCCTCCGCAGTAGGTGGTGCGACCAGTATCGCACCTACGCCGAGGGTTATCAGTGAACGCCACCGCATAGGTCTATCCTCCGTCAAGCGTGAGTTCGGTGCCTTCAATCGCGGCGGTTACTTCGAGCGGATGCTCCGCAGCTGTGGCCATCTGCCGCGCCGCCTCGGCAAGTGCATCCATGGCAATATCGTCACGCTCGGGACGATGGTGAAACAGCACGAGGCGTCTTACCCCTGCCTCGGCTGCCAGAGCCACGGCCTCCTCGAAGGAGGAATGTCCCCACCCCCGGTACTGCTCCAACTCCCGTCCGGTGTACATCGAGTCGTGCACCAGAACCTCTACTCCCTGCAAGAACTGTACGAATTCCTCGCGCCAGTGTGGTCCAACCTCATAGTTACCACCCTGGCCCAATTCGTTGTCTGTCACATACGCAAGGCTCGCGCCGCCGGCAACCGGCGTGAGTCGGTAGGCCAGCGTGTTGCCGGGATGCCTGACCCGCATCGCTCGGACCTCGAAGTCGCCCACAACCAGGTCGTCGGCCACGTGCTCGACGGTCAACTGAGCGGCCAAGCCGTCGAGTGGCACCGGAAACACCACCGGCTCCATCTGGCGTCGCAGGATCGTTTCCAGGGTCACATCGCCCTGGCGGGGTCCCACGATCCGGACCGCACTGGCACCGTTGAACAGCGGCGCGAAGAACGGCAGCCCCTGAATGTGATCCCAGTGTGTATGGCTCAACAGTAGGTCTACCTCGACCTCGCCGTTACTGCGCTCGACCAGCTGATTGCCCAACAGCCTGATTCCCGTGCCGGCGTCCAGCACCAGTAGCCGTCGTTCGGTCCCCTTTAGATACTCCACCGAAACGCACGGTGTGTTCCCGCCATAGCGGGAGGTAGATCCGCCCGGGGTCGGGATGGATCCCCGCGTGCCCCAGAAGGTGAGTCGCTGTGTCATGCGTTCGGCCCGGTCACAATGCAATCCAAGTTAGGCATCAATCGGAACTACACCAATGAATGCAATCACCCACAGCAAGTGACATGCCTCACCTGATGCCAGCAGCCGCCTCGAGTGTTGCCCGATCGACGATCTCGATGTTCTTGCGTGTAACGCTGACGATACCCCGCTCGGCCAGGTTCCCGATGGTGCGGGAGACCGTTTCCCGGCTGGATCCTACCATCTGCGCGATCGTGTGATGCGTGATCCGCCGGCTGATCTTGGCGCCATCGCCGTCGTCTGCCAGTTGCAGCAACAGGCGGGATATGCGACCCGGCACATCGAGCAGCACCAAGCCACCGATCTTGTCGTCTGCCAGGCGAAGTCGGCGCGACATGGCCTGCAACAAGCCCAACGCGATCCGGGGGTGCTCCTCCAGGCAACGGTGGAAGTCGTCGCGATACAGGACTATCAGGCGGGAACTCTCCATGGCGATCACGTTGGCTGACCGTGGCATGTTGTCAATCAGTGCCATCTCTCCAAAGAAATCGCCCTCTTTCAGCACGGAGAGGATCACCTCACGTCCGTCTTCCCCGGTCAGCACTACCTTGACCTGGCCCGTGGCGACCGCGTACAAGGCGTCACCGGGGTCGTTCTCGAAGACGATGACGCTGTTCTTGGGATAGGTCTTCTTGCGGGTGATCCGGCTGATGCGGTGAATCTCCTCTTCGCTCAGATGAGCGAACAGCGGGACCTTGAGCAGCGTCTCATCGAGGGTCATTGGCGTGCTTTCGCTGGAGGACGAGCATCAAGCCAACATAAGCAACGGACGAGTCGCATGTCAATCAAAAACCGTGCCCGCACACTTGCCTGTAAGT
>JBDGXD010000024.1:0-22779 GCA_039584755.1 Gemmatimonadota bacterium | reverse complement strand
GAGGGTCAGACCCCGGTCGTCCGCGGCCTGGCGCTCTCGCAGCTCCCTGAGCTCCTCCTCGGCATAGAAGATTCGTTCTCCCATGCCGTATTGCTCTGCAAGTGTGACCGCGGCCCTGAGGTGTTTTTCGCCTCGAGCGGTGAGCCCGAAGTGGCCGAGACCGCACCCCGACTTAAGCTCAAGATCGACTTGCTCCTCGGGCGCCAACTCCTCGCGCTGATGTTTCAACTCCTGGTGCCAGCGCTCAAACGAGACCCGGTCCCGAACCAACGCACTGAGTTCTAGCAGCTCGAGCACTGTTCTGATCCTGACTTCCCGCGGTGGATGGTTGGACAGTACCACCCTGAAGGCATGGTTCGCCGCTTCGTAACAGCCTTCTTCCATTAGCAGGGAGCCCGTATCACTCAGCGCCCGGGCCTGCCTCAGTGGGCTCTGATGTAGTTCATAGGCACGATACAACAGCGTGATGGCCTCTCGGCCACGGCCACCGAAGTGCAGCGTTCCACCGAGATCGTGACACGCCCTTGCCTCCGCATCGTAGTCCTCGAGGCGTTGAGCTTCCGCAATGACACCACGTAAGATCCGCTCCGATTCAGGCAGGTTACCGACCTTTTGCAGCACAACAGCCAGCCCGATCTCGCTGAGCATCGAGGAGTGCTGGTCTCCGATGACTAGAGCGGTTTTACCCGCAAGTTGATAGGAAACCCGGGCCTCGGCGAAGTTACCGCGCAGCCGGAACAAACGCGCGTGATTCAAGTGTGCCGCTACTTCTTCCTCGCCGTCACGCCCGTCACTCAACCGCAACGCGGTTGTCAATACATCCAGGGCCTCATCCAGCCGGAGTTCCTGTTCCAGCCAGTAGGCAAAGGCCATCAACGGTGGAAAGAGCAGGCGGCGGTCATCGGCCTTCAGCGCCATGGTTGCCACCCGGACTATCTCGCGCAGGTGTGTGACTTCGGGAGTGCGGGGATTTGCATCGTCCAAGAACTTGCGAGTGGCGGTTACTTGATAGAGAGTGGCGTCCCTGCAAATTGCCTTCCCGTTGACGGCGAACTGATCGGTCAACCGCAAGGCCAGAAAGGCTCCCAGCCCATCGCCGTCGCCCTGTCCCGCATTGGCGTCTGCAGCCCGTTCCAAGAAGGGCTCGTGCAGTTCCCAGTTGTTGGTTTCTGAACGGTGGTCTTTTAAAGGCACGCGTGCTTCCTCGATCCTGTTGATGCTCGCCTAGTATGCTTGCCTCGCTGGACTCGGGCAAGGGTATTCGTATCAGATGCAGCACAACCTATGCCGCTCGGACGCTGCGTTTTTTGGCCAAATGTGGCGGTTTTTCGAGTATTCGGTGGTGCGTAATGCATCCTACCTTTGCTGCATGCAAAAGGGGTCTACTCTCACCGAATTGGTGCTGGTAATAGCGATCGTGGGGCTAGTGTCTGCGATGGCATATCCTCCTGCTGGTGCGTGGCTCGACAAGCTGGCGGTTATCCGAGCCGCGGAAGACTTCAGGGGTTTCTACAACACGGCCCGCATGGGGGCTGTATACCGCTCTTCCCGAGTGCGGATCCTCATTGGGCCTGACTCGCTCATGGCCATTGCCGAGGGCCAAAGCGACTCGATTCTCGTGCAGATGCGTGGGCCCTCGACTCACGGTGTTGCCCTCGACGTATCCAGGAGCCTGGTGCGGTTGTATCCGACTGGAGTCGGGCTGGGTGCTGCCAACACCACGGTGACGCTCCGCAGAGGGGCCGCTTCCGAGACGCTCACGCTTTCACGGTTGGGCCGCCTCCGACGGCTACGCTAGTGGAGGGAACCAAATAGGGGTACCCGCTGTTACAAGTAGACGGAATGAGGGATTGCAACGAACCCTCTCCTGAGAAGTGGTCGCGTGCGGCGTTTGACGGCGGCGTCGCCCGGCCCTAACAGCCCGGGTGCCTTTGGCCCCGGGCTTGTTATTGCTGCCCCGGATTGCTCACCATCCGGCCAGATGCCGCGTGAGTCGTCACGTGCTTAACTCCTTAATATCAAATGACTTGCGATATCAGGTCAGCAGTCCGCGGACTAGGTGGGCTACTGAGCTGCTCTGTCAATGGACCCACAGAGCCGCAGTGGGTGCCGGTCTCATCTCCACCGCATGGTGGGACTCCACCCCCCGGGCCAAAGGGAGAGGAAGCGCGATCCTGCCGGCACCGCAACGCTGCTCAGGATCTGTTCGCTCGCGACGTCGATTCGGACCACCGCTGCCGAGTCCGGCCCAGATCTGGCCACGAGAACGTAGGCGATGCTACCGTCACCGCTGATGGCAATTGATCTAGGCTCTCCGGGGGTCAATAGCCGAGTCGTGACTTGGCGCCTCCGCAGGTCCACAAAAGCAATTGCCTGCGAGTCCGGTAGCGTGATCAGCGCAATGGGATCGCGCGGAGCGACGGCGATGTGAAACACCCCGACGCCTACCGTCGCTGAGTCGAGCACCTCCAGCCTGAGTCGGTCCAGATAGAGCAGCAGACCGGAGTTAGCGCACGGTACCAGTACAAAGCCACCCGACGGCGACAGGGCAATGCCGCCAGGTCCGCACTGGCTGTCTGTCTGTCCCCCACTGTCGTCCAACACAGCTGTCCTCACTACCCGGCGAAGTTCCAAATCGATGTCCGCGACGACGGCCCCGACATCTTCACAGCGGAGGTATGCCCTGTTCAGTTCGGGGAAAACGGTGACATGGTCCGGGGAGCCGGCACATGGCTCGATGCTGATCCACTCGCTCAGCGAATGGGCCGAAAGCAGTGAAACCACGCCGTCGGCCCTGCCGTTGGCTGAGCGCCCGCCCACGATGAGCGTGCGCGAGTCTGGCGTCACCGTGAGCATTCGAGGGGTCATATCGTGCTGGTATACCCTGGTCTCCAGCACGAGGCCGTCCGACTTGCGGACCAGGCTAATTCTGCCGCCGCCTGGCCCACTGTCAGCCAGGTAGAAAGACGCACCGTCACGGCCAAAGCTGGCTGCGAGGAGCTTGGAGTCGCCGAACGTGGCTGGAGCGAGCGGCGTTGTGTCGTGCACCATGAGATCGGAGTCCAGCAGTACGATCCCGCTAGCATCGTTCCCAGCCACCGCGATCCAGTGGGTTGGCGGTGAACAGGCTGCCAACAGAGGGAGGAGGGCCCAGACTGCGCGCCGGGCGTCAGTCAGTCGAGATTTCGTCTTCAATGAAGACGAGGGTCCTGCGGGCTTCGACGGAAGACGTCACTGCGTCTACCACCGCTGGGTCCAAGACTGAGCCACTGAGGTCCCTCATGCGCACGACTGCCTTCTCGGGAGATAGCTTCTCCTGATAAGGGCGCGTGGTTGTCAGGGCATCGTATAGTTCTGCCGCACAGATAATCCGGGCCCCAATGGGTATGTCGTCTCTCTCAAGCCCGTCTGGGTAGCCAGTTCCATCCCAATGCTCGTGATGGCCCCTGATGAATGTCACGATCTGGCCGAGGTGTTCCAGCGGAGCTAGGATTTGAGAGCCTATCAACACATGTTGTTTGACATGTTCGTACTCTTCATCAGACAGTGCTCCACCCTTGTTCAACACCGACTCGCGTATGCCGATCTTGCCCAAGTCGTGTAACCGTCCCGCCATTCGAACGTCTTCCACCTCGTCGTCGGTGAGCTCCATGTGGTGTGCGACCGTGGCTGCGAAAGCAGCTACACGAGCTGAGTGGCCGCTGAGCCAGTGGTGTTTCGCCTCGAGTGCGTTCACCAAAGCCTCCAATGTGAAGACCGTCAACTGCTGTTGTTTCTGACGCTCTCGTTCAATCTCCTCGGTGCGGCGTTGCACCTCCTCCTTGAGCCATGTCGATATCTCGCGGCTCTGCATCAAGGTGTCTCGCCTGCGCAGAGCACGAGCAATCGCCTCGCTGAGGTCATTTAGCTCGATTGGCTTGGTCAGATAGTCGATCGCGCCTCGCTGCATGCAGATTGCGGCACTCGTAGCGTCCGACAGGGCACTCAGCATGAGGATCGCCAAGTCAGGATCTTGGTGCAGCGCTTCAGGTACCACGTCAATGCCACTCATTCCGGGCATGCGGATATCGAGCAGCATGAGCTCGAAACTCTCGGCTTCTATCAGATCCAGTGCATCCTGGCCCGTGGCGGCTGCACTCACCGAATATCCTTGGTTGGAAAGGAAACGAACGAGTGCCTTCCGAAGCGCCTCATCGTCGTCGACAACGAGGACGCATGTGGATCGTTCAACCATGTCCTGTCCGCTCATGGGTCGCCCCTACGATGAGAATGCCAATCCGTTTCTGGGTCGCGCAATACCGTACCCATTATCGGCAGCATCGGAAGAAACAAAAACTGCACGATCACGCTTGGCCACGTCAATCTCGGTCCGGTTTCAAGACTGAACCTTATCCTCCACGAACATCACTTCGACGGAGTGGGGAATGATGCCCGAGGCAACTCCCCGGTCGAGCAGCTCGCGGACTGCACGGCGTCCGTCATCACCGTAGTCCACGGTGTATTCGTTCACATACATTCCGACGAACTCGTTGGCCCTGGTTGCATCCAGGTCACCAGCGTACTGCATCGCATGCGAGAGTGCTTCTTCGCGGTGTTCCAGACCGTAGACTATGCTCGCCCGCAAGTCTCGCGAGACCTCTCCTATCAGCTCAGGGCCCAAGTCACGCCGAATGGCATTGCCTCCCAGGGGCAACGGGAGCTTGGTGACCGTGTGCCACCAACTACCCAGATCCTGCCACAGGTAGAGTCCCTTGTCTGCGTAGGTCAACTGGCCCTCATGGATCAAGACCCCGGCATCCACGGAGCCGTCGGCGACTGCGGCTTCGATCTCGTCAAACGGCATGAGAACCGAATCGAATTCGGGTTGCCACAGCTGGAATGCAAGAGCGGCGGTCGTCAGCTCACCTGGAAGGGCCACGGACGCCCCCCTTATGGCAGCCAGGGCATCCGCGGGAGCCGGCTTGCGAGACACTACGGTCGGTCCGTACTGGTTACCCATGGACGAGCCATGCGGCAACAGGGCATATCTCTCCGACAGATACGCGTACGCGTGAATGGACACAGCTGTGACGTCCAGCTCGCCGTTCAGTGCTCGCTGGTTGAGCGTCTCGATGTCGCACAGCTCATGGACGTATTCGCGGTCACCGGTAGGAATTTTTTGGGCCGCAAGGGCGTAGAACATGAAGGCATCGTCCGAATCCGGGCTGTGTGCCAAGTGTATGGTGGGCATCAGTTACCGGTAACTCCGGCTGTGCGGGCCTCATTCAGAAATGAGTCAATCGAGTTCCTGTGCATCTCATACTCGGGTCGTGCGACTACGATCTCCCGTTCGTAGTCGGCGAGGAAATCGCGGTAGATGTCGGGTAGTGCCTCTGTATCTCCAATGGCGCGAGCAGCCGAACCTCTCAGCACGTACGCCAGGAGATGACCTGGCACAACTATCTCTAACGAATCGGCCTGAGCCAGCGCCTCAGTGGTCTCACCACGCACCACATGAATCAGACCCATGTGGTACCGTGCATCACCGTCGAGATCGCCGATCATCTGGTAGGCCTGAATCGCCATGTCCGTATGGAAAGACACCCGTCCGGTGTCACCCGCCTCGGCGGCTGTCATGATGAGGTCGAATAGACGATCGGCTTGTTGTCGGGGACTCATCGTGCTTATGTCGGGTGCACCCGATGGAGCCGACCCTTGTGGTGCTACTTCCGACGATGCAGGCTGTGATGGGGACGAATACCTGACGGCTATGACCAGGATGAGAACGACGATCGACACCGCTGCGACTGCCCATGGTAAGGAGATGGTGCCTTTTTTGTCAGCTGCACCTCTCGCCGGTCCCCCGGAAGCCGCGCCACACGCGTGGCAGAATCGTGCTCCGGGTGACAGCGCTGTCTGGCATTGGCTGCAACTGCTGTTTGCCAGTGGAGTTCCGCAGTGGGTGCAGTACTTGCCCGAAGTCGGCTTGCCGCAACTAGGGCAGTTCAAATCTGGCGAGGCTTGGTTCATAGCTGATCCATTGATGCGCGGTGGAGGTTCGTTCAGTAGTCTGAAGCCAGGCAAAGGAATTCGTTGCGACTAGGTGAGGCTGTCAGAAAGTCTAGCGAGGGCATGCACGGATCCCTGACTAGCGCGATCTGCCTCAGCGGCGATTCAACACGAACCCACTAATATAGGTGCGGGGACCGGATGATGCGGCCAAGAGAGTTGCGCATAGGCCTGCTGACGTTGATGGGACTGGGGGCGCCGCCGACCGGGCCGCAGCGCTGCCCGAGCGACGCACGCACCATCATGTTCAGGGGGACGATGGTGCAGCGGTGAATCCGCACCACACACCTCCAAGACACCTCCTGTGGGGTCTTCCTTCTAGTTGTGTGCAGCCACCACCGTGTTTCGTAGGACACCCACACCCTCGACCTCCACCTCGACAACGTCCCCCGGTTGCATTGCCTGAGTACTCCCTGGAGTGCCGGTGAATATCACGTCGCCAGGCATGAGAGTGATGTAACGACTGACGTAGCTCACTATGGTCTCTACGTCGAAGATCAGGTCGCTGGATCGCTCGGATTGTCGGATCTCCCCGTTCACTCGGGTCTGTACCAGCAGATCGTTGTGGTCTAGGCCCTTCACTATGCTAGGTCCGATTGGTCCGAACGTGTCTGACGCTTTGGCCCGAAGCCACTGAAGATCGGATCGTTGCCAATCGCGCTCGCTCACGTCGTTGCCTGCGGTGACGCCAAAGACGTACTCAGCTGCATCGTCCGGTGATACGTTCTTCGCCTCTCTTCCTATGACAATCACCAACTCACCTTCATAATGCAGGTTTGCAGCGTCCGGTGGCATGACGATTTCGGCCTCATGTCCGACGACAGACGTTGGGTACTTGGCAAAGAGACCCGGGTACTCGGCGGGCTCTCGTTCGCCGAGGTGGCTTTGGTAGTTGAGACCGACCGCAATGACCTTGGATGGCAGACAGGGAGGCAACAGTCGGACGTCTGAGATCTGCACGGTGCGTCCGGTTGCGCTGGGTGCAGCGAACAGGTCTCCCTCTAGTTCCCGAATCGTCTCGTCCTCCAGCACACCGTAGGAAATCTGACCGTCGACGGAATAGCGAACGTATTTGGTCACCTCGGTCTGCGCACAGGCCAACTCGGCTGCCAAGCCGATTGACAGAACTCCCATCAATAACCGATGCATGGTCTCACCCTCGATAACTGGTCTTTCTCGTGACAGGTTTCTACGAGTGTTCCATTCAGCAACAGTCCGGGACTAACCAGCCAGGCCGACTGTCGTGTGTATGACGCAATGTTCTGCGATATACTCTACTGCAGTCCTGTGATTCCTCAACCGCAGAGGGGAAAGACGCGCCGATGTACACGATCCCTCTGCCGCTGGCGCCTGCCGCGTGGCGGCATTACTCTAGCGTCATGCCAGTAGAATCAGACGGAAAGCCTGCCTCGACCCGCTTTGACCCGCCCTTCCGTGAAATCAAGGCGCGGCAGATGGGAGAGCTGGAGCGTGGATCGAGCCGCTGGGACGTGCTACTCGAGACGGCGATCGATCCGGATCTGGGAGCCACCCGCGGTAGGATCCATTTCGTGTCTGGCAATATTCATCGCCTTTCGGCCTGGATATTTCTGGAGCCGTCCCAGAAGGATGTCGAGAATCGCTTCTTCACCGGGTTTCCCGCCCAGGAACTGTGGAATCTGCTGAAATCACTGGGAGGCGAGTAAATCGGCTGTTTCCGTCAGCGCATTTGATTTGTTGTAGATCCTGTCAGTATCTCAAGACAACAGATAGTTGAAAATGGACGAAATGGGCAATTTGTGGCCCAGATATTGCTATTTGTGCAAGAAATCGTTGACGCCGTGGCGGATGTAGCTTAGGGTTATATCGAATTCCATTGCGGTGTCAACCAGGGCGGACGTTGGGATAGCGGCGTCGAACCAGGAAACCGAAGGAGCTTCCATTGTCGTCTCACAGAAACATCACAGCAGTTGGTCCCAAGAAGACCTCAGAGGTACGTGGGAGGTTGGTGGACACCAGGGGTGCCTCGGAGGCCGATATCCTGAAACTGGCCTCAGAACTCGAAGTGGACTTCCTTAGACTCCAATTCACGGATGTCACAGGGATCAACAAGAACGTGGAAGTGCCGCGCAGTCAGTTCGGCAAGGCGGTGGCGGGCGACATCATGTTCGATGGTTCGTCGATTGAAGGATTCGTGCGAATCGAAGAGAGTGACATGGTGCTCAAGCCTGATCTCGACACCTTCAAAGTGTTTCCTTATGACGATGAGGGAGGTCGGGTCGCACGCCTCATCTGTGACATTTACAATCCAGACGAGACGCCGTTCTTGGGCTGTACTCGGATGGCGCTAAAACGGCAAGTCGCAGCAGCAACCGAGTTGGGTTATGAGATGATGGCTGGCTGTGAGGCGGAGTTCTTCATCTTCCACCTCGATGAGAATGGCAATCCGTCGCTCGAAACGCAGGACGCCGGTGGGTACTTCGACCTGGCGCCGGTGGACAAAGCCGAGCCCATCAGACGCCTGCTCATCCACGATCTCGAACACATGGGTTTCGAGGTGGAGGCGGGCCACCACGAGGTGGCTTTGGGTCAGCACGAGGTTGACTTCAAATACGCCAACGCCATCGATACTGCCGACAACCTGGCGACATTCCGCTTCATAGTGCGGAACATTGCATATCGGCACGGCTTCATGGCCACGTTCATGCCCAAGCCGATCGAGGGGCACAACGGATCGGGCATGCACACCCACCAGTCCCTCTTCAAAGACGGCAACAATGCCTTCTACGATCCGACATCGAGATGGGAACTGTCAGACGTTGCGCTGGGGTACATCGCCGGATTGCTGAAGAATGCCCGTGGATTGGTCGCTTTGACCAATCCGCTGGTGAACAGCTACAAGCGCTTGGTGCCAGGTTATGAAGCACCGACCAACGTAGCGTGGAGCATGAGAAATCGTTCTCCCATGGTTCGGATTCCTGACCGGCGGGGCCAGGGTACCCGGTGCGAGCTGAGGATGCCCGATCCAGCGGCCAATCCCTATCTCGCCCTGACGGTGCAGTTAGCGGCTGGGCTCGATGGAATCCGGAACAACCTTACGCCACCCGATCCGGTCAACAAGAACATTTTCGTCATGAGCCATCGCGAGCGCCGCCGCTATCGGATCGACGAGTTGCCACGTGACCTGCACGAGGCCTTGGATTGCCTGGAGAAGAACAAGGTCATCCGAGAGGCACTGGGAGAGCACATCTACCAGCGCTTCATGGAGGCCAAACGTCAGGAGTGGCTGGAATACTCAGCGATGGTGAGTTCCTGGGAGGTGGAGCGGTATCTCGGTAGCTATTGAGGAACCGAGTCTGAACGGTCCAACCAGTTGACGGGGCACGCACCCCGGCACCGCCTGCGGTGCCGGGGTGTTCCGTTTAGGTTTGTGTCCGACCGTAACATGATACGCACCGCATTAGGACTCATACTGGGCATCGGGTTGCCGCTGACGGCGTTCGCTCAAGAAGGCGACCGCCAGGCCACACCCGTAATTGACACGGTCATCGTGACGACGCAGGACGTGTACGGCACCGGTGAGTCCACCAACTTCCTGTTCCGCGTCGCCAACGCCGTCCACGTCCAGACTCGCTCGTCCGTGATACGGCGTGAACTGCTGTTCGCCGCTGGTGATCCGTTGGATTCCGCTCTCGTGGCGGAGACAGCGCGAAACCTTCGTGCGTTGGGTCTCTTCCGGGACGTTGAGATCGACACGGTACGAGTAGATGGGCGCCTTGCTGTGTTGGTCGCCACAGCTGACGGGTGGACCACTCAGATCCAACTCAACTTGAGATTCACGGCTGGAACGTTCACCTGGGGCGTCGGTCTGATCGAGCGCAACTTCCTCGGCACCGCCACCGTCGCCGGGATTACCTACCGGAAGGAACCGGATCGAACGGCATTTACCTTGCGAGGCTCTAGTGAAAGGGCGCTTGGCAGTCGAGTCGCCGTGCGCGGCTGGTTCGATAATCTGAGCGATGGCTCGCGTGGCGCATGGGGTGTGGGGGTTCCCTACCGGGCGTTCGTTGACCGACGCTCATTCTTGTACGATGGCTACGCAGGGGACGAGCGTGTGCTGCAGTACCGCGACGGAGTAGCCGGTGACACACTGCAGCGACGCTCATTCATTCAGTTGGGACAGATCTCGACTGCGCTGGTCGCGGAGACCAGCCACTTCTTCAGATTGGGCCTCGCGGGCCAGGTCAAGAAAGAGGAGTACATAGCGGGTCGGGACACCGCCGACTTGGTGCCGGACACTCTCACGGCAGCGGTGGGAGCGTTTGCAGAGTGGGCCAGGGCTAATTACAGGGTGGTGACTTACTACAACGGCTTCGCGCGCGAATTCGATCTCGACTTGAGCAGTCGGGTATTCCTCTCAACTTGGGTGGCGCCGAGCGCGTTTGGCTACGAGCAAACAGGGTTCGGTGCTGCGCTCGATCTTCAGACAGGGATATCCCTGGGGCCCAACTTCGCGCTGCTCGAGGGCCGGGCAAATGGTCTGTTCACATCGGCAGGCCTCGACTCCGGTCGGGTCTGGGTGGGCCTGACCCTGGCCGCACGGCCGTTCCCTAGGAACGCTACCGTGTTCCATTTCGAGGCCGGTGCTCAGGAGAACACTCCGCCGGGTTCGGAATTCGATCTCGGGCATGGCGGCGGGCCACGACTATTCGGAGCTCACGCTTTTACAGGTACTCGATCCGTATGGGGAGCTCTGGAGCATAGAGCGTTCTTGATAGATGAGATTTTGGGACTGCTGGGGATAGGTGTTGCGGCTTTCGTGGATTACGGAGGGGCCTGGTACCCCGATCAATCCGCACGGTTGGGAGGGAATGTGGGCGTCGGACTCAGGATTGGTGCAACACGGGCGACTGGGCCCAATGTGGGGCGAATCGACTTCGGGTATCGATTCGGCGACGGGACCGAAGGCAAGCGATGGGCGCTGAGTTTCGGGCAGGGATTCGCCTTTTAGAGGAGATTAGGTGGGGAAGAGGGGGAAGAAGGGGAAGGAGACAATGCCCGGCGCAGGCTAGCTAGTAGCGGTTCGTCCAACTCATAGGCATTCAGTCGATCGACGGCACACCATACTGCCCTTTCTGAACCGCATGGTTCGGCCCCGTCCTCCTCCCGAGCGGTGAAGCCGAATGTCAGGTCGTGGTGCAGATGGAATGGCTCCGCTCCAGCGGCGGGTATCTCGTGCACGTCTAACCCGACCAAGTTGGCGTCGTCTGATTCATCGACCACGATTCCGGTCTCCTCCAGGACTTCCCTGCGCGCTGTTTCAAGGACATCGCTGTCATCCGGCTCGACGTGTCCCCCGGGTTGTAGCCAGCGGTCGAGTCGGCAGTGGTACACGAGTAGCAGCCTCATGCGGTCGGGAGAAAGCACGACAGCGCTGGCCGTGATATGACCTGGATCGTATGACCGGCGATCAAACGGGCTGGGGTGGTTGTCCAGCAGATCCAATATCGCGGCTCGGCTCCTCCGGGCTCGTTCACTTCCCAACGGCTTGAAAGCCGCAACCACTTTGATCGAGTTCACAGCATCTCCCTCTGCTGAATTGCGCAGTCGAGGCTTGACGCATCGAGCCCTGGTGCGACTTTATCCTCGCACGAGGTTACCGACATCAACTTAGAGTGAGTCGAGTGAAATGGTAAAGAACAAATTGAAGCGCCGCCCAATGGGGCAGTACGAGTTTCTCTTCTTTGCGATATTGGCGGTCATCATCTTTAGGCCACTGTTGGAAAATGGGTTCTTGGGACTCCTGATCTTGAACGGCTTGACTTCGGCGATATTGATCAGCAGTGCGTACGCGGTCAGCGGCAATCGGAAGACCCTCAGGTTGAGCCTTATTCTGATGGTACCGGCCTTCATCGCTGCTTGGTCCACCGCTTTCGTCAGTGCACTGTGGCCCATGGCGATTTCCAGGGTCCTGACCTTCGCTTTTGTGAGCTACATCTTGGGCGTAATGGCGGTGGATATACTGTCAGAGAAGAACGTCACGCGCGACACGATCTTTGGGTCGGCGTGCGTGTATATGCTCATGGGCTTCGCCTTTGCCGATATCTATATGCTGTTCCAGATCATCGAGCCACAATCGTTCGGACAGGCGATCGATATATCACCTGTCGGGAGTGAGGTGAAGCTATCCTCTGATTTGGGTTACTTCAGTTTCGTCACTCTGACTACGCTGGGCTACGGTGATATGACCCCCAAGACGGGCATGGTGCAGGGCTTGGCCACGCTCGAGGCGATGCTGGGGCAGTTCTACCTGACAGTCCTTGTGGCAAGGCTCGTAGGACTTCACTTGGCGGGATCGACACTAACGACTGAGTAACCCGAACCAGGCGGGAAAACAAGGCGTCGCCCAATCTGTGTTGAGCGACGCCTTTACTGGCATGGGCGGTTCTGCCCCAGATGTCACCTGATTATCTGAGGGGAGTACTGCACCGAGGTTTCGAACTGCTCGCCTGCGCGAAGTACCAGCAGCGTAATCTGTGATCCCGGTCGGAGGCTGCTGAGCAGTGCGTCAACCTGCTCCAGGGCCTCTTCGCTTCCGTCAATCCGAATACCTTGAAAGGACAGAATGATGTCTCCACCCAGGATGAGTTTCCGCTCACTACCGGGAACGGGCAATGCGAACGCCCCACCCTTGAGTCCCAACTCCTCCCCCAACGATCCTTGCGCGACCCGCTGCACCAGCATTCCGGTGTGCGGAGCCGGCACGTTTAGGATCTTGCCTAGATCCTCTGTCAGGTTGTACAACTCCACTCCCGACCACAACGGGGGTCGCTCGAGCAATATTTCTCGCGCTACATTGGACGTGACCACAAAACCCAAACCCGTGAAACCGCCCGTCTGCGAGATGATGTGACTGACCACTCCAACCACTTCACCACTCATGTTGAACATGGGACCACCGGAATTGCCCTGATTGATGGCAGCGTCAGTCTGTAGTAGCTCGGCTTTGATCAGTCCACCCACGGCAGTTCGCGGCTGTCTTCTAGCACTCACGTGACCCACCGTCAGAGTGTGGCTCACCCCCAGTGGTGCGCCGATAATGAATACCTCGTCACCTACCTCAACGAGGTCCGAATCACCAAGGCGAAGCGGAGTTACTCCAGTCGGTCGACTCTCGAGTTGCAACAGTGCCACATCGGCTGAAGGGCTGGACGATGTTACAGTGGCGCGGATGCGTTCTCCGTTCGCGAACTCGACCAATACCCTGTCGGCCGCCTGCACAACGTGAGCGGCAGTCATGACCTCACCGTTGCTTGAAAACAGGAATCCAGATCCCATTCCGCCAACACTGACGAGTTGATCCGGAGCTTCCTCCACCACGGTTCGCTCGGCTGTATAGATGACTGCCACTGCTTGATTCACCTGCTTGAACAATTCCCCGACGGTTTGAGCTCTAGCCGTTCCGATCGATAGCGCGAGCATAGCCAGAGTGAGCATCCCGACTCGACCAACGTGCATTCGTTTCCTCCATTCCTCTTTTGCCAGCGCGCCGATTGCGCCACTGCAGCCACAGCTCCTGTAGCTTAGAGCACTGCAGGTCAGAGTCAAGCTTCAGGTGGGCCGTGTTGCTTGAGAAGACATCAGTGAGAGGCACGCACTTTCCTGATTCATGGATGGTGGTCATCTTGTCGATATAGCGGTTGATATCGTCTTTGCTTCTTTGACGTGCTTCTCCTCCCCGACAGAGGGAGACTCCTGATGCAGGATGAGCGCAAGACCAAGGCCCGGTTGATAGAGGAACTAGACGCTCTACGGAGTCGTGTGGCGGATCTAGAGAATTCCGCTCAGCAACCGGAGGAATCGAGCCGGGAAGAGGGCGAGATCGGTGACGTGACTGAGCGAAGGAATGCTCTCGATGCCCTTAGGGAGAGCGAGGAACGGCTCAGGACGGTAATGGCCAGCGCTCCCATCGTTCTCTTTGCACTGGATCGGACAGGAGTGTTCGTGCTGTCTGAAGGCAGGGGATTGAGTGCCTTGGGTCTCAAGCCGGGACAGGTTGTTGGGATGTCTGTCTTTGAGTTGTACAAGGACTTTCCGGAGATCATCGAAATGGTCCGCCGAGCGCTGGGCGGTGAGAATGCCAACGGAACGGTCGAGGTGGAAGAGCTGAGTTGGGATACCCGATATACGCCGGTCTACGATGACAAGGGTGATGTAGACGGTGTTATCGGTGTGGCGACCGATATCACCGTTCACCGTCGTATGGAAGAAGCGCTCAGCGTGGAACGGGCCTACCTGGACGAACTGTTCCAGAGCTCTCCCGAGGCGGTTGTACTCTTGGACAATGAGAACCGCATCCTCCGGGTCAATCGGGAGTTTGCCAGACTGTTTGGCTATAGGGTCGATGAGGTGCTTGGTCGTTCGGTCGATGATCTGCTGGCCACGAAGGAACTACGCGGTGAAGCCGTCGCCGTCACCCAGCGAGTTGCATCCGGTGAACGGGTCGCAGTTGAGACGGTCCGCAGGACCAAAGATGGTCGTATTGTCGACGTATCTATCCTGGGCGCGCCAATAACCACCGCAGACGGCCAAGTCGCCGTGTACGGTATCTATCGCGACATCTCCGAGCGCAAGCGTGCGGAAGAAGCGTTGCGTCGGTCCGAAGCCAACTATCGTGGTCTGGTGGAAAACGCGACCCACGGGATGTATCGCTCGAGTCCGGACGGGAAGTTTCTGATGGCAAACCCTGCCTTGGTGAAGATGCTGGGGCATCAATGCGAGGCCGACTTGATGAGGCTCGACATCAAACGGGATGTATACGTCAACCCGGATGAGCGAGAACCGGTGATCAAGAAATACGGACGGGTGGGTCGCATCGACGGCTTGGATGTGGACTGGAGGAGAAAAGATGGCACTGCGATTTCGGTATCGTTGAGTGGGCGCCCGGTGAGGGATGACAGTGGGCACGTGCTCTACTTTGAGATGATTGCAGAGGACGTGACAGAGCGGCGCATGCTCGAGGCCCAGCTCAGGCAGGTCCAGAAGATGGAGGCCCTCGGGAAGCTGACCGGAGGTATCGCCCACGATTTCAACAATCTACTGACTGTGATCTCGTCAAATGCCGAACTCGTGGCCGACTCGTTACCCGAAGAAGTGGCCCATCTGCGCAGTGATGTTCAGGATTTGCGTACGGCTGCACAAAGGGGATCGGCGTTGGTCAAGAAGCTGTTGGGGTTTGGCCGTCGCGCCATGCTGGATGTCCAGGCCGTGGATCTTGCGAAGCTGGTGTCCGATACTGCGGCCATGGTCCGCCGGATCGTACCAGAGGATATCGAGATAGAAATGACGGTCCAAGGTGACGTCAGCGGCATCAATGCCGATCCAATAGCGCTTGAGCAGATCCTGCTCAACCTCGTCACGAATGCGCGTGACGCGATGCCGCAAGGGGGGAAGTTACGCATATCCGTTGCGGATGAGTGGGTCGGAGAGGACTACAGCGTGACTCACCCAGGTCTGCAGCCAGGGCGGTACGCAAGCATAACGGTAGCAGATACCGGTGTCGGTATGAGCACTGACACCAAGGAGCATATCTTCGAGCCGTTCTTCACGAAGAAACCCCTCGGTCTGGGGACTGGTCTGGGCATGGCCCAGGTTTACGGACTCGTGAAACAGCTGTCAGGCTACGTCGATGTGGTTAGCGAGCCTGAGGTTGGAACCGCTGTCAGGCTCTATTTTCCGGTGTACTTTGGGATCACCTCTACAGACGATGCCAGTATGAAGGAAGGTCAAGCCCCGATCGGCGATGAGACTATCCTCGTGGTTGAAGATGAGGAAGCCATTCGGCGAACCATCAAGCGCGCTCTCGAAGGACAGGGTTACACGGTTCTGTTGGCTGAAGACGGTGAGGCTGCTCTACGCGTCTTTCATGAGGCGGGAAGCGATATCGACTTGATCATTTCCGATCTGATCATGCCCAAGATGGGCGGGCACCAACTGCATGAGACACTCGAACGAGAAGGCAAGCGTGTCCCTTTTCTGTTCACGAGTGGCTACTCGACCAAGGAGAAAGAGACTCGCACGAGCGGCGAGACACCCAGCATCCCACTGCTGTTAAAGCCTTGGACTCTGAGCGATCTCTATGGACGAGTACGGGAAGCGTTGGACCAGACCTGAGGCGCACAGTACCTTGCTTTCAGGCTCGTCCGCCCTTAACACCATTATGGTTCCTGCTAACTGACCCCGAGTGGCCGTGATCAACATTGTTATTGCAGACGATCATCCCGTCGTACGTGAGGGACTCAAGCGAATCATTGCCGATTGCCCGGACATGACCGTTGTAGACGAGGCCTCTGACGGTGAGACCGTACTGAGTACGATCGCGAGCACTACCGCTGACGTGCTCCTCCTTGATGTATCAATGCCTGGGCCAGGATTTCTGGAGACTATGCGTCGCGTGAAACACGCGCGAGAGGATCTGCACGTGCTGGTCTTGAGTATTCATCCAGAAGACCAATACGCAGTCCGCGCGCTGCGAGCTGGCGCAGACGGGTACCTGACCAAGGATCACTCTCCCGAGGAACTGGCCGCTGCCGTAAGGCGTGTTCACATGGGTGGCAAGTACGTGACAGAATCACTGGCCGAGCGGCTAGCCCTGGATTTGCAGTCCGATCGAGAGCAGCTTCTACACCTTGCGCTATCAGAGCGGGAGTTTCAGGTCCTGTGCAAGCTTGGTGCGGGCATGACCGTGATGGAGGTGGCGCACGAACTCGGGCTGAGCCCCAAGACCGTGGGCACTTATAGGACCCGGGTATGCTCCAAGATGGGACTACAGACCAACGCGGAATTGATTCGCTACGTTGTTGAGCACGGTCTCGTGGATTGATGGCGCAGGTGGAGTCAACTGCAGTACCGGTATCCTTTCTCGAGACGAAATAGTCCTCTAGGCTGTAGGAGAATTGCCTACACGTGTCCTCCTTCTTGGCTGACACAGACTGTCCATGAACGCTGATACCATTCCGGACCATCACTCACTAATGTGGTTCAGGACCTGAATGATCTCTTTGACCAAGGTCGGTTTGAGTGAGTGAGCAGAAAGCGATGTTGAACGGGAGCGGATCGATAACGCTCGCGGTGATCGATGACTCGGCGGCAATTCGGCGCCGTGTAGTCAGCATGGTGAACCAGATTGACGGCGTTAGGCTAGTAGGAGAGGCTGAGGATGCGCTAGAGGGTCTGGATCTCATTAGAGAGGCCAAACCGGATGTCGTGATCCTCGACATCAGAATGACGAATCGTAGCGGGATAGGTCTGTTGGAAGATCTGAAATACGACACGTACATGCCCATCATAATCGTGCTGACCAACTATCCGTACGTGGCGTACCGTCAACGATGTCTGCAATTGGGAGCGCGGTACTTCTTCGACAAGACGACCGAGTTCGTCAGGGTCGCTGAGGTCGTAAAAGGGTTGGTGAAGCAACGAGCTTGAGGAGCCCTTGTGTCCGTCGCCAGCGTCGGATCAAACACTTGGGCCACCGGGGTTCTCTCGGATTGTCCTTGCATCTTGCAACGGCAATCGTGCCGTAGTAATCCCTCCCAAATCGGGTAAACTCCACAATTCCTAAGGGTTTAGCACAATCGAGCCGATAACTGTGTAGAGGCTCTCGTTCGCAGCTACCCACGCTGGCCGTCTCCAAGGGAAAGGCCAGGGAATGGTCCGGGCGTCCTGTCCGGTAGTCGGGTGGGTTGCTGCGAGACCCATCGTGCTGAGGACTGATCTGATGATGTGGAACCAGAACCTATCGGTTGATCCTGCCTGCCTGAGGCTTGCTCTGTGGATTGAGCCGTCGGTGACGGGATGGTGGGATCGATGAGGAGTGTCCCCCAGCGAGCTGCAGAGCTCGAGTGCATGGATCATGGGGCGTCTCTTGCCGACGCGGTCCTGAGCACGGTAACCGACGGGCTATTGGGTCTGGATCAAACCGGTGTCATCACGTTTGCGAATCAGTCCGCCGTCCGAATCCTCGGGTCTGGGATGCAGGGGTCTGTCGGTCAGTCAATTCACGATTACGTGGGGTGTGGTGACGTGGTGGAGCAGACCGACAGCGGTCATGGAAACGTGTGTCCGGTATGCCAGTCTCTCAGCGATGGGAAACCGCGAAGCGTGAGGTCGGTACTGCTATCGTGCAACAGTGGTTGTCGAATTCCTGTTGCCTACAGAGTTACGCCGTTGGAGTCGAATGGCGGCGTTGTAGGAGCGGTTTTCGGATTCGCAGACCTTACGGAGCGCAATAGAATGCAAGCCGAGTTTCTTCAAGCACGTAAGCTGGAAGGGATAGGTCGCTTGGCAGCAGGTGTTGCACATGAGATCAACACTCCCACTCAGTATGTGAACGATAATGTCCATTTCTTACGTGATGCATACAAGACCATTTCGGATCTGCTGCATGAGAGTGCACGAATTGCGGCGTGCGCAAAGGCTGGTGGGTCGATCGATCGAGAGCTAGCGGTCCTCAACGAAAAACTCGTTGCGGCGAACCTCGAGGGTTTGGATGATGAACTCGGCTTGGCCATCGAGCAGACCATCGAGGGGTTGGATCGTATCACCACCATTGTGGGAGCGCTCAACGAGTTCCTTCACCCCGGCGCCGATGAGAAGATCGCAGTCGACCTGAATCACGTGATCGAGAACGCCATAGCAGTATGCCGTAACGAATGGCGCTACGTAGCCGAGGTAGAGTTGAACTTGCGACACGACTTGCCGGCTGTGTGCTGTTACTTGGGAGAATTCAGTCAGGTGATTGTCAACATTGTCACTAATGCAGCACACGCCATAGCGGAGAAGTTGGAGACGGAGCCTGATTCGCAGGGGAAGATCACGGTCTTGACCGAACACGACGGTGAATGGGTGGAAGTGCGCATTAGTGACACAGGAGTCGGCATGGAGCCTGAAGTGCAAGAGCAGATCTTCGATTCGTTCTTCACGACCAAGGAAGTCGGTAAAGGAACTGGTCAGGGGTTGGCCATAGCACAGTCCGTGCTGGTCGATAGGCACCACGGGACTATTGACGTCGTATCCGAACTGGGCCGGGGATCCACATTCATCGTTCGTGTTCCACTGGTGGAACAGGTGAATGTAACAACCAGTCAATCAGAATCGCGAGGCAGGGGGAGCCGGTGAGATGACTCGACTGATGTTTGTAGACGATGAGCCCTTCGTGCTCGATGCGCTACGGCGATTGCTGAACCGTCGCCGCCCGGATTGGGATCTGACCTTTGCAGAGAGCGGTGCAGATGCACTCGATGAGATGAAGGGCAAACAGTTCGATGTTATCGTAACAGACATGCGGATGCCGGGCATGGACGGAGCGGAGCTGCTTGACCGTGTGCGAGAGCACGATCCGGGTATTGTCCGCGTGATACTGTCCGGGCAAAGTGACCGCGACGCTGCACTGAGAGCGGTGAAGGTGGCGCACCAATTCCTGGCAAAGCCCTTCGATCCACCAGAACTGGAGGTGGCACTCGACCGGATCTGTTGCCTAAACAAACTGTTGTTGGATCCAGCCTTGCGAGATCTGGTTGGTGGAGTAACGTCGCTGCCAAGTACACCCAGGATCTACTCGATGCTTGTCGAACAGCTCTCGCGTCCAGAAACCTCGCTGGATGAGGTAGTGGAGATACTCAAGCAGGATCCGGCGATGTGCGCCAAAGTGCTCCAAATGGTGCGTTCCGCATTCTTTGGCACCCAACTCGACACGGTACGGATCGAGGATGCCGTTGCCCGGTTGGGATTCAATGTGATCAAGAGTGTTGCTTTGACAGCCGGCGTGTTTGCAGCGTTCAAGCAGGATGAGCCGATCCAGAACTTCTCGGCGAGTGCCGAGCAGCAGCACGCTCTCCTGGTGGCACGAGCTGCGCAGCAGATCATTGGAAATGGTCCGGTGGCCGACGATGCTTTCATGGCCGGAATGCTGCATGATGTCGGCAAACTCGTCCTGGCTGCGAGGAAGCCGAAGCTGATGCGTCGTTTGCTGGAGCAGGCGCAAACCGAGCGTCGCCTGGTGGGGGAGGTGGAACAGCAGGTCCTTCATACCACCCATGCAGAGATTGGCGGGTATCTGCTGGGGATATGGGGCTTACCCAGTGCAGTGGTCGAAGCAGTGGCCAACCACCACGTACCGTCGCGGGTAGCGCACCCCAGATTGGACGCCCTAGCGGCCGTCCATATTGCCAACGCTCTGGTTCGCGAAACCGATTCCGAGCTCGTGGCTGTACACGAAGTGTCGAGCAGGCTTGACCACGACTACTTGGATGGCTTGGATGTGACGGAAAAGCTGTCGGACTGGAGGGAGTCGGTCATAGATCTCACGAGTTCCGGCGACTAGGGAGTCGCTCGGGGAGCGTACAGAGGTGGTCTGCCGTGAACAGGGCTGCTCCTGCAGCCGTTGACGTATCGCCTAGCTGTTTCCTTGCTTCACGGTTGTAAGCCAAACATCTTACCGTGTCAGAAGAAGTGTGATCTGTCCAGTGGTTCGTACGTTGTCCATCATAGAGACTCCATGATTCGCCCGTCCCGATATGATCACTGAAGTTGAGACCAGAATTCTCCTCGTCGAGACCGGTCCGGACGATGCCAAGGAACTGCAAGACCTGATCAGTGTGGGGGGTGAAGGTCGCTTCTCAGTCGATTGGGTCACGCAGTTGGAAACTGGCTTGGTGCGCCTGGAAGATGGTGGGATCGACCTGGTAATCCTTGCTCTTCAGGATGGGGGGCTCGAGGCGTTGGGCCGGGTAAGAGAGAGCGCTCCGCATGTTCCCGTCGTGGTGCTCACAGAGCAGGTCGATGAGGAAGTAGCAGCGCGAACAATGCGGGAGGGTGCACAGGATTGCCTGGCAAAGACAACTGTCGATGCCAATGGATTGGTGCGTGCATTGCGGTATGCGTTGGAGCGCAAATACGCGGTGCAAGCCCTGAGAGAGAGCGAACAGAGGTTCCGCCGCGTCTTCGAGGAAGGAACCCTTGGGATGGCACTAGTCGGGACGGACTTCAAACTGGCTGGGGTCAACAACGCGTTTTGCAGCACCTTGGGGTACTCCCGCGATGAACTGCTAGGACAACCCTTCTCTTCCATAACCCATCCGGATGACATGGAATCGGACGAGCAACTTGCCGAATCGCTGCAAGGGGACGTCCCGTGCTACCAGGTAGAGAAACGCTACCTCACGAGAGACGGCAACGTGATGTGGGGTAACCAGACGGCCTCGGTTGTACGCGGTGAGGATGGGGCGCCGCTCTATGGCATCGTAATGGTCGAGGACATCACCGAGCGTCGCAAGGCCGAGGAGGCAGTCCGGAGAAGTCTCAACCTGCTTCACGCAGTGGTGGGTGGTACCACCGACGCGGTGTTTGTGAAGGATCGAGAAGGGCGATACCTCCTTCTCAACACGGTGGCGGCTCAGCTGGTGGGCAAGCCAGCTGGTGAGATCGTGGGGAAAAACGACGCGGAGCTGTTCCCTCCGGCAGTGGCACAGCGGATACTGGAATCGGATCGCCAAATCATGGCAGCGGGTGAGACGCAGACGTTCGAGGAAAGGTTGGGTGTGTACGGACCGACACGAACCTATCTGTCAACCAAGGGCGTCTATCGTGATGAGTGCGGCAGGGTCGTGGGTTTGTTTGGCGTAGCGCGAGACATCACCGATCGTACCAATGCCGAGGAGGGTGTGCGGCGGTCGGAGGCGAAGTACAGAGAGCTGGTTGAGCGGGCCACCTACGGTATCTGTCGTTCGACCCTCGACGGTCGGTTTCTCAGTGCGAACCCTGCCTTGGTAGAAATGCTCAAGTACGATACTGAAGCGGAGCTACTGGCGAGTGACAAGGCCGGCGAGATGCATTGGGACGTGATTCAAAGGGAGCAGCTGGTCGACCAGTGCCGCCGGGATGGGCGAATCGATGGTACCGAGGTGGAGTGGCGCAGGAACGATGGGGACAGAATCTTGGTTCGCTTGAGCGGTAACCCCGTGTTCGACGACTCCGGCAGCCTCGAGGGCCTGGACCTGATAGCCGAGAACATCACTGAGCGGCGGGCCCTGGAGAGTGAGCTGAGGCAGGCGCAGAAGATGCAGGCCTTGGGAGAGCTCACCGGTGGTATCGCGCACGATCTAAACAACATCCTGACGGTGGTATCGACCAATCTCGAGCTGATCAGTGACTCGTTGCCGGCCGAGCAACAAGAGCTAAAGCACGACTTCGATGAGACACAGTCAGCCGTACGGCGTGGGACCGCATTGATAAAGAAGCTGCTCGGCTTCAGTCGCCGGGGCCATCTCGAGATGAAGCCGGTCGACGTGGTGATCTTGGTGTCCGAGCTGTCAACTGTGCTGCGCCGCGTCGTTCCCGAAAACATACAGATAGATGTGGTGACGGACCCCAAAGCGGGAACCGTTCGGGCGGACACCGGGGCACTCGAGCAGATCCTATTGAACTTGGTGACCAATGCCCGTGATGCGATGGGCGAAGGCGGTCTCCTCACCCTATCCGTGCGGCGCAGAGAGTTGGACCAGGATTATTGTTCGACCCACCCTTGGACTACTCCGGGTGACTACGTGTGCGTCTCCGTGAGCGATTCCGGGGTGGGTATGGATGACGACACGAAGGAGAGGATCTTCGAGCCGTTCTTCACCACCAAACCCCCGGAGTCGGGTACTGGACTGGGTCTGTCAATGGTCTACGGTCTCACCAAGCAGCACGGAG
>JBDGXD010000023.1:0-40746 GCA_039584755.1 Gemmatimonadota bacterium | reverse complement strand
CTCCCGCGCTAGCGGCAATGTTCGACCGGGATTCGAAGGTGGGCAGATGCCGCTGATTCGCCGTGTCCCCAAGCGAGGGTTCACCAACCCGTTCCGGATTCCCAACCAGGTAGTGAACGTGCAAGACCTCGCTAAAGTGTCGACGGACGAGGTTACGCCAGCTGCTCTGGTCGAAGCGGGACTCGTTAGCGGTGCCAACCGCCCGATCAAGATCCTGGGAACGGGAGAAGCCGCACGCGCCTACGTGGTGAAAGGGTGTACCGCATCCCGTACGGCTCGTGAGAAGATCGAGCGGGCGGGTGGCCGCATCGAGAGTTAGAGCATGACGGCTCCACGCATTCCCAACCTATTCGCGGTACCGGAGCTCAAAGAGAAGCTCCTGTTCACACTCTTGTGTCTGGCCATCTATCGGCTGGGCGCTCACATCGCTACACCAGGTGTGAACGTACAGGTGTTGGCGGACTTCATCCAACGACAAGGCGGACAGACGTTCTTCGGTATGTACGACATGTTCGTCGGCGGCGGACTGTCGCGCGCCACGGTACTGGCGCTGGGAATCATGCCATACATATCTGCCTCCATCATGTTCCAGTTGGCAGGAGCAGTCTTCCCGACAGTAGACAAGCTGCAAAAGGAGGAAGAAGGCCGCAAGAAGATTACCCAGTGGACGCGGTATCTGACCGTGCTGCTATCGCTCGGTCAGGCATATGGTTTCGCCATCTTCGCCGAAACCCAGGGAGCAGTCCTGAATCCTGGGCTGGGCTTTAGAGCACTCACGGTGCTCACGCTCACTACCGGTGCAGTGTTCGTGATGTGGTTGGGTGAGCAGATAACCGAGCGCGGTATCGGCAATGGAATGAGTCTCATGATCTTCTTCTCGATCATGGAAGGCATGTGGCCCGGGATATTCCGAACCCTGGACTATTTGAATACCGGTGTGATCAACCTGCCCAAGCTCTTGATCCTGGGTGGAGTCATGGTCGGCGTAGTGGCGGGTGTAGTGGCCATCACCGTCGCGTCACGGAGGATCCCCATTCAGATTCCGCGGAAGGTGATGGGTAGAGGGCGGATACGAGAGGGACAGAAAACATTTATCCCAATCCGTATCAACTCGGCAGGAGTAATGCCAATCATCTTTGCCCAGGCTCTCATCATCGTACCTGGTACGGTGGCAACTTTCTCCAACCAACCGTGGTTGCGAGCGATGTCGGATCTGTTCAACCCCGGTACCGGAGTATATTACGCCACCTATGCGTTGTTGATCATCTTCTTCACGTACTTCTACACATCGATCATCTTCAATCCAGTCGACATCGCAGAGAATCTGAAGAAACAGGGTGGGTTCATTCCCGGTGTGAAGCCGGGTGGCGCCACAGCGGATTATGTGGATGAAGTACTGAGCAGAGTGACTTTACCCGGATCACTCTTCCTGACCATCGTGGCGCTGTTGCCGTTCTTCATATTCAACGCGTTCAACGTCCCGTTCCGCTTTGGTGGAACAGCTCTTCTCATCGTTGTTGGTGTTGCTCTGGACACATGGGTGCAGGTACAACAGCACGCACAGTTGCGTCACTACGACGATTTCATGAAGCACGGCCGCGTGAAGTTCAGAGGACGACGCCGCTATATGTAGCTCATCTGGAACGGCACCTCCCGCATGGTGCCGCTTGGAGGCCCCCAGCGAGTGATTACTATCAAGTCGGCTCGTGAAATAGAGACGATGGCGACCGCCGGACAGATCCTAGCCGAAACCCTCGCGCTGGTTTCGGGTCGAGTCGAACCCGGAGTGAGTACGGAACAACTCGATGACCTGGCCGAAGAGTACATTCGCAGCCACCCAGGTGCACAGCCGTCATTCAAAGGCCTGTACGATTTCCCCAAGTCTCTTTGCACATCCATCAACAACGAGATCGTTCATGGGATACCTTCGCCAGACCGAATACTCGCAGAGGGAGATATCCTGAGCGTTGACTGTGGGGTTTGCCTAGAAGGACTGCACGCAGACTCAGCTACTACGGTCCCGGTGGGCGGAGTGGTCGCCGACACCAGTCGGTTATTGCAGGTGACCCGTGAAGCACTTGAAGCTGGCGTCCGAGCCGCGGTCTTGGGTAACCATGTCGGCGACATTGGGCACGCGGTCCAGAGTGTAGCGGAAGCTGCCGGGTACAGTGTTGTGCGTGACCTGGTGGGTCATGGGATAGGGGCGAGTTTCCACGAAGAACCCCAAGTCCCGAACTACGGACAGCCAAAACGGGGCCCCCGGTTGGTCGCTGGCATGACCATTGCCATCGAGCCGATGGTGAACGCGGGTGGCCATGAGATCAAGACGCTCGGTGATCGCTGGACAATCGTCACTGCCGACAACTCCCTTTCGGCGCATTTCGAACATACTGTTGTGATCGAGGACGCTGGAACCAGGGTTCTCACATTCGGTCTGGAGGAGGCGACGGGAGGAGTCGACGGGCGTCAGCTAGACAGCAGATCAAGCAGCCATGAGTGAATCGTAGGGTTCCCGGCCACTATCGGCCCCTGACGCACCACGTCGTTGTTACCATCGATGTCCGTCACCAGTCCACCGGCCTCCCGTACCAGCAGTGTTCCGGCCGCCACATCCCACGGGGCCAGAGACAGCTCCCAGAACCCGTCAAATCTGCCCAGCGCAACATCCACTAGATCGAGAGCGGCCGAGCCAGCACGGCGGATCCCGCTGGTGGATTTCAGTATGGCGGAGAACTGGTGTAAGTACCGAGGCAAGAGATCCAGGGTTTTGAAGGGGAATCCCGTGCCGATAAGGGCGTTTGCCGGCTCCAGCGTTTGGGAAACCCCGAGACGCGTCTCGCCGCACCAAGCTCCACCACCAGCTGTGGCCGAGTATGTCGACCGTTGCTGCACATTGACCACAACACCGGCCACCAGGTGACCTCCATCCTGAGCCGCAATGCTGACCGAGTACACAGGATGACCGTGCAGGAAATTGGTGGTGCCGTCCAGCGGGTCCACAATCCACTTGAGGCCCTCATCGCTATCCAGCGACCCTGGGGAAAGTTCCTCTCCGATGACCACCGATTGGGGGAATTCCCCGAGAAGCCTTTCGCTGATGAGCTGTTCCGAATCGCGGTCCACTTGGGTGACGAAGTCGCTCACTCCCTTCAGGTCCCAGGACGCTGAATCCGGCGGCGCATCTACCGACCTGATGTACTGGGCTGCCTCCTCTGCGGCCCCCTTGGCTACCCTCAGCAGGTCAATTGATTCTGGCACCTTGAATACCCCCAAGTGTCTCCGTAGCTTGTCTCGATGCGACGAGTTTTCTCAGGAATCCAGCCTTCCGGCGAGCTACACCTCGGCAATTACCTCGGGGCCGTGCGGAATTGGGCACGCATGCAGGAGGAACACGAATGCTTCTTCTGCATAGTCGACTATCACGCGATAACCCAGGACCACGAACCCGACAAATTGCGTTCCCGCACCTTGGATATGGCAATCAACCTGCTGGCCGCAGGTATTGATCCCGAGCGGGCAGTTGTGTTCGTGCAGTCACACGTCCCTGAGCACACCGAACTGGCATGGGTATTCACCACGGTCACGCCGGTTGGTGAACTCGAACGGATGACCCAATTTAAGGATAAATCTCGCCGACAGGAGAGCATACTCGCTGGTCTGCTGAACTACCCGGTACTGCAGGCTGCCGATGTACTGCTGTACAAAGCCGAAATGGTGCCGGTCGGTGAAGATCAGGTCCAGCATATCGAGCTCATGCGAGAAATCGCTCGCAAGTGGAACGCACGATATGGCGAGAATTTCTTTCCGGAACCACAGCCCGCCATCACTGGTGCGCGACGCATAATAGGTCTCGATGGACAAGCGAAGATGTCCAAGAGCTTGGGGAACACGATTGGCGTCCAGGAGGACGAAGACAGCATCTGGCAGCGCCTGAGGCCGGCTGTAACCGATCCGGCTCGCGTCAAGAAGACGGATCCCGGGACACCGGAGGTGTGCAACATCTACTCGCTCCACAAGCATTTCTCGCCAGAACAAACCGTAGATGATGTAGCGGCCAGATGTCGCTCTGCTGGATGGGGTTGTCTGGACTGCAAGCGAGTACTGAGTGAAAACGTGGCCAAGGCATTCGCTCCTATTCGGCATTCAGCCGCACAACTAAGGGGCGATCCAGAACGCGTGTTGCAGATTCTGTGCGACGGAACTCAGCGAGCGAGGGCGGTGGCTCGAGAAACCATGCGCGAGGTGCGAGAGCGGATGGGTTTCGTGCCGGAGATTGCAGAGGGCAAACAATCCAGATGAGTGCAGTGGTTGGGCGGTCAGAGAGGAGCCTGGTTTGCAGCTGCCAGTTCACGTCCCCATGGTGAATGCGGAAGAGTGAGACGAGCGGTAGTTGATCTGACCTCCCTCCGGCCCATCTGGTCGATCCCGTCCGAGCGTGTGTCAGTCATTCGAGAGGCCTTCGGTACCGGATGGGAGGTGGAGCATGTCACATCGCCCACCTCGAGCGACGGCGATGGCTCTGGCGGGTCACTCGAGGCAGTGAGGGCAGCAGCTGGGGTGGAGGTGTACTTTGGCTGGGGAATATCGGGAGATGTGATAAGTGCTGCCGGCAATACCCTGGGGTGGGTGCATACCGCCGCCGCCGGCGTTGGTGGTAGCCTCACTCCCGAGTTGCGGTCGAGTGGTGCGATAATCACGAACTCGCGCGCGATCCACGCGACGCCGATCGCGGAGTGGGTGTTGGCTGCCATCAGTTTCTGTGCCCGCGGGTTCTTGACTGCTGTCGCTGCCCAGGGAGACCACCGCTGGGCCAAAGCCGAGCTCGCGTCATTAGATACACCGATTCGGGAGTTGAGCGACCTCAGAGTCGGGATCATAGGCTTCGGAGGAATAGGCCAGGCGGTCGCACGTCGCTGCCATGTCAACGGAATGCAGGTCCGAGCTGTGCGGCGGAACCCGGCGCGCAACTGCGGGGAGAGTGTCCAATGGGTTGGTGGTCCAGACGATCTGCTCGAGCTGGCTAGTTTGAGTGATGTCCTCGTGATCGCCGCACCATACACCTCCGAAACCAGGCGTTTGGTGGACGCGAGTGTCTTGGGCTCTATGCCGGCTGGTTCATACTTGCTGAACGTGGCTCGCGGTGCGCTGCTGGACGAAGAAGCCTTGCTGGTGCACCTTAATAGCGGCCAACTGGCGGGTTGCGTCTTGGATGTATGTGACACAGAACCACTGCCGGCTGACCACCCGTTCTGGGCCCATCCCAAAGTGTTTGTGACACCACATGTTAGCGGCGTATCGCACCACTTCTGGGATCGTGAGGTCGGTCTGATTACGGATAACGTCAAACGCTATCTGCAGGGTACCCGTCTGAAGAACGTCGTGAACCTGGTGGCCGGTTACTAGTTATGGAGAACATCATCAAGGCGGCAGTGGAGCGCGGCGCATCCGACCTGCACATAAAGGCCGGCGACGTTTTTCGGGCGAGGATCGACGGCCAACTCAAGCCGCTCACCAAACAGCGTCTGACACCCGACCAGACGAAAGCGATCGCTCTCAAGTTCATCCCAATCGAAGAAGACCGGAAGCGTATCGATGAGATACGGGACTACGATTGCTCGTGGGGTGCGCCAGGCGTAGGCCGCTTCCGCGTCAACATCCTACGACAGCGGTCTTCGTTCATGGTTGTGTTGCGGGTCATTCCGTTCGAGGTGCCGACACTGGACAAACTGTGTTTGCCGAGGGTGTTGGAGACGGTTGTGGATATGAACCGCGGATTGGTGTTGGTGACCGGTCCTTCGGGAAGCGGTAAGAGCTCTACAATGGCTGCGATTATCAACAGCCTGAATACCAAGGCCAACAAGCACATTGTGACTTTGGAGAATCCGATCGAGTTCTTGCACCGCGATCTGAACTCCTCCGTCACACAACGTGAAGTCGGTGTCGATACCGAGAGCTTTCATTCAGGTTTGCGCTCGGCACTGCGGCAGGATCCCGACGTCATTCTGATTGGTGAGTTGCCGGACTTGGAGACAATCGATATCGGCATCACCGCAGCGGAGACCGGTCGGCTGCTGATATCGACCTTGTCGACTCCGGACGCCACCACTACGATCGCTCGAATGGTGGCGATGTTTCCTCCAGAGGAGCAGGAAGTAGCTCGGATGCGACTTGCAGAGTCGCTCCAGGCGGTTTTCTCGCAGCGACTCGTGCCCCGCGCAGACGGAGAGGGGAGAGTCGCGGCGCTCGAGATTTTGATCTGTACGCCGACCATACGGGAGCTGATCGGCGATCGCAATCGGGTGGGTGAAATCAGAAAGCACATTGCGGCCGGCCGAGAAGAGGATGGGATGCAGACGTTTGAGCAGCATCTGGCCGATATGGTCGAGAGTGATGTGGTCAACTTGGAAACTGCGAGAATGACTGCGCAGGATCCGACGGAGATCGAGCGGCTGCTTGGTGTCGTAGGTGGTCACCGGGTATCCACCAAGACAGAAAAGGTAGCTGCTGCGGAGAGTGAATCCGCTGAACCTGGACAGGCCGATCCTCCACAACAAGGTTGAGATCCAGTGAATGGAAGACCAAGTGGGCTGTTGGTCCCTCTGACCACGCCCTTCGACGACACGACTGGTGATGTGGCACCGATCCACCTCAGAGACAATGCACGTGTCCTGCTCGATAGTGGTGTGGCCGGATTGGTGGCCTGTGGCTCCACCGGTGAGGCTGCACTGCTCGATGACGAAGAATACCGGAGCGTCATAGAATGGTTGCGCGATGTTGTTCCCTCGGATCGCTGGCTCATTGTCGGTGCCGGTAGGGAATCAACCAGAGCAACTGTGACTGCTTGCCACACCGCTGCCGCGGGCGGAGGTGATGCTGTGTTGGTTAGGCCGCCCTCCTACTATTCACCGTCGATTACCGCCAGGGCGCTCGCGAACCACTTCAGGAGTGTGGCAGATGAGTCACCGCTGCCTGTCTTCCTCTATAACATGCCAAAGTACACACACTTGCCACTCACCGACACGCTACTGGCATCGATTTCGGATCATCCCAACATCTGGGGTATCAAGGATTCCTCGGGTGACCTCAAGAACTTCGCAGCGTACCGCGATGCAGTTCCAGATTGGACGCTGTTCATGGGATCCGGGGCGCTGTTCTATGCAGCCCTGGAGTTGGGAGCGGCGGGAGCCATCGCTGCGGTTGGTTGCTTCGCTCCCGCTCTCACCGTGGAAATCGGCGCTGCGTTTGCGGCAGGTGACAAGGGACGGGCCGGTGCGGCTCAGGAGAAGGTCGCACCGCTTCACCGCGAGATCGTGGGGGCGTACGGTGTCGCAGGTGTGAAAGCGGCTACGGATGCTGTGGGTCTGTCCGGTGGCCCAGTGAGATCCCCCCTTACCGATCTCGACGATCGGGATCGGGTCAAACTTCTCGAGTTACTCCGTAAGGCAGGGCTCACCGCCGAGTAGCGTGCGGCATCTCGACTGGGCCAGGGCCTTCTTCCAGCGAATCGCCGTACCCCGTATGGTGGGTTCGGTTCCTCTCGAGGAGGTCGAGACTGCGATCGTTGAGCGGCTGGAGGAGCTTGGGTACTCGGTCGATACACAGAGCTTCACAGCATCAACACGAAGCATGGTTGCGGTCGCCGTGACCGGCGCAGCGTGCGGCTGGATGGCATTGATCCTTGCGCCCTTCCTCGTGGTGGGCTTTTCGGGCTGGCCGGTCACAGTCACTGGCTTCGCCGCGTTCTCGTTGGTCGTGCTGCTGGCAGTCGGCGTGAATGGAGGTATGATTCCGGTTCCCACGTGGGAGACAACAGCAACAAACATAGTGGCCCAACGGGGAGAGCCTCCTGCTTTCTGGTTGGTGGCTCATTCCGATAGCAAGGCGCAACTGCTGTCGCTCGCCGGACGCGTACTGGCGGTTGGGGCGTTGGCCGCTGGGCTCAGTGTCCTGACCGTAGGCCTGGTGGCTCGCTTGTTCGTGCCCTTGCCATGGTGGGTGGCTGCGCCAGCAGTGGTGTTGATGGCAGTTGGGGGTGCCGCGCTGTCCCGGGGAACAGTCTCTGACGACTCTCCTGGCGCTGTAGACAACGCGACCGGCGTGATCGCTGCTCTGGTAGCGGCAGAGCGGTTGCGCTCCAGGGCGAATGTCGGGGTGCTGGTGACCGGTGCAGAGGAGTTAGCCATGGCAGGTGCGCGGGCCTGGCTGGAGTCCGGTGCCTCCGGGGGTGAGTTCGTCAACTTCGATGGAATCGACTCTTGTGGGAGATACCGCTTAAAGACACACGGACGCCGGGGCACGGCCCTGGGGGAGCGCAGCGCCGAGATCGCGCGTGTTCTGGTGGAGAAACTGGCGGAATCGGGTGAAGCGGTGGGGCGTCTAGGCCTCCCACCGGGGGTGCTGGTGGACGGAGTGATTCTGCAGCGGAGTGGTATGCCGGGTGTTACGGTCAGCCGGGGGGCGTGGCGGACACTCAGGGTTGTTCACACCGAGGCCGACCTGGCCGAGCGAGTCGATATTGCGGCTGCGGTCTGCGCGGGTGAGGCGGCAGCCCGTGCAATCGAGGCCCTGTGTTGACTCGGTTGGAGAGGAGGCCTAGCTTTCTCCAAAGGATGCCCCGCGGTAACCCCGGGGCTCTTTTTTTTGGCTGACAACGGAAGGTGACTTTCAGATGTTTGCTCCTGAGCGCCGTTGCCTCGTCGTGGTGGGCGCGCAGTGGGGGGACGAGGGTAAGGGCAAGATAGTCGATATTCTGTCGCAGAGTGCCGCGATGGTCATCCGATACCAGGGTGGTGCAAATGCAGGGCACACTGTCGTTTGCGGCGATGAGGAATTCGTTCTCCACCTGATTCCGTCAGGGATACTCCACCCGACAACACAATGTGTCATTGGCAACGGAGTGGTGCTCCATCCGGAGACGCTCATCTCAGAGATGGTCGGATTGGAGCAGCGCGGTATTCAGCTGGACGGTCGGCTGGCAGTATCCGACCGGGCCCAACTGGTGATGCCTTACCATCTGCTACTCGATCATGCAGCCGAGCGCTCGAAGAAGATCGGCACCACAGGACGAGGAATCGGACCGGCTTACGAAGACAAGACGGGCCGGCGGGGTTTGCGGGCTGGGGATTTGCGGAACCGGGTTAGAGCCGCGACTCTGATACAAAACAATGTGGAGCGGGCCAATCAGTTGCTCCAGTTGATGGGTGCAAACGAGCTGGCTGATTACGAGGAACACATGGTTCTGATCGACCGAATCACGCCGCTGCTGTTGCCCCTGATCACCGACACGGGGCACTTGATCAACGAGTCCATCAAGGCGCAACAGAACGTCCTGTTAGAGGGGGCGCAGGGTGCCCTGTTGGATGTGGACCACGGCACCTACCCGTTTGTCACTAGCTCGAACACGACTGCGGGCGGTGCGTGCATAGGTGCGGCAATTGGTCCCACGGCAATCGACGCCGTGTTGGGCGTGCTCAAGGCCTACACGACTCGTGTTGGTGGCGGTCCGCTCCCTACGGAGGTAACCGGCGAACTTGGGGAAAAGCTGCGTGAGCTGGGTGGTGAGTACGGCGCCACGACTGGCCGACCACGACGCTGCGGATGGTTCGATTCGGTAGTGGGTAGCTACGCCGCGCGGGTCAATGGCCTGACAAACTTGGCAATCACCAAACTCGACGTGCTGGATACGTTCAGCGAGATCCCCGTATGTGTCGGCTACAAAGCACGAGGCGAGATCATCCACAACATACCAACGGACTTGAGTGTCCTGGACTCAGTTGAGCCGGTTTACGAGCAGCTAGCTGGTTGGCAGAGCCCGACGGGTGACGCTCGGGACTTGTCGGATCTACCTCGGCAGGCGCGGGTCTACCTCGATCGGATGGCAGAGCTAGTTGGGGCACCGATTTCCTATGTGAGCATCGGCAGCCGCCGGGATCAGATAATCGAGGTTGCCTAGTGGTCCTCTCTTTGGCGCCACACCACCCTGATGGTGGCGTGGGGGAGTTCGTCTTCTGGCCGGTTGGGCCGTTTCTATACTTCGGCGCTTCGAGCGCAACCCGCCATACAACTGTAACCAAGATTTGGCGCGATGGCTGATACCTCGCTGATGGACAGACTCGTGTCCCTGGCGAAACGCAGGGGCTTCATTTTTCAATCCTCCGAGATCTATGGTGGCGTGGGTTCCGTTTGGGACTACGGTCCGCTAGGGGTCGAACTCAAGAAGAACCTCAAGGAACGTTGGTGGCGTTCGATGGTCCACGAGCGCGATGACATCGAAGGACTCGACGCCGCGATCCTGATGCATCCGCGAGTGTGGGTGGCATCTGGTCACGTTGCCGGTTTTACCGATCCAATGGTGGACTGTCGGACCTGCAAGGCGCGGTTCCGGGCAGATCAACTGGATCAGGCGCGGTGTCCGCAAAAGCCGAGCAAGGTCCCGGGCGATGCGGACCAGTGCGATCTGACCGAACCCCGCATGTTCAATCTCATGTTCAAGACCTTCATGGGGCCGGTTGAGGAGGATGCCTCGATAGTGTACCTGCGTCCTGAGACCGCTCAAGGGATCTATGTCAACTATCTCAATGTCCTTCAGTCCTCGCGGCAGAAGATCCCGTTCGGAATCGCACAGGTAGGAAAGGCATTCAGAAACGAGATCACCCCAGGCAACTTCATCTTTCGCACGCGCGAGTTCGAGCAGATGGAGATGCAATATTTCGTACCGCCGGGAGAGGATGATGAGTGGTTTGAGAAATGGCGCGAGCGACGGATGCAATGGCACGTCGATCTGGGAATCGCTGCCACCAAGCTGAGATACCACGAACACGCGCCAGATGAGTTGGCACACTACGCAAAGATCGCATACGATATCGAGTATGAGTTTCCATTCGGCTGGCAGGAGTTCGAGGGGATCCACAACCGGACCGACTTCGATCTGAGCCGTCACCAGGAATACTCTGGCAAGAAGCTCGACTACATGAATCCTGTCACAAAGGACCGCTTCATTCCCTACATCATCGAGACGTCACTTGGAGCGGATCGTCTTGCCCTCGTAGTATTGGCGGATGCCTATCGAGAAGAAGAAGTGAAAGGAGAGAAGCGAGTCGTATTGGGTCTCAACCCGGCAATTGCGCCAATCAAAGTAGGCATCTTCCCGCTAGTCAAGAAGGATGGAATGCCAGAGGTAGCCCAGCGCATTCACGACGACCTGAGAGGCCGTTTTCCAACGTTCTACGATGAGAAAGGGGCAATCGGTAGACGTTATCGTCGTCAGGATGAGGCCGGGACACCCTTCGGTGTGACCGTCGATGGGCAAACACTGGACGACCAGACTGTCACAATCCGACATCGGGATACGTTGCAACAGGATCGTGTTGCCGCAGATCAGGTTCCGTCCTATCTGGCGGATAGGATGAAGGTGTGAACGTCGTTGAGCTAGTGAGCGCGGGTGAGTCCTTGCATGAAGCTTTAGGCAAGGAGTACTACCTGACGCTCTCCGGCCTCAAGCAACAACCTGCATTTAGTCAGATCTACGATCGTTTCAGCACACTACTGGGGGAGGAGGCACTCGCAGTAGCGCGCGGTAGCGGCACCCCGGAGTTACTAGAATGGCTTGTGGGTGTACGTATTGGTCGTAAGGTGTCACCACTCGAAGAGCAGCAGTTGGTCAAGGAACGAGATACGGTGTTGAAGTTTGACGGGCGTGAGATTCCGTTTCTCCGAGCGGCAATCGAATTGGCGAATTCAGCTGATCGGGAATTCAGACTCGCGTTGGACGCAGCTCGATCCCGCGAAGGTGCAAGAGCTCTCAACGGGATCCGACGTGATCGTTTCATGCTAGAGCACGAGGAGATGCGCACGCTGGGCTACGCCGGCTACGTTGAAGCCATTACATCACTTTCAGACATCGACTTGGCGGCGTTGAGCGTCTCCGCGGAGCAGTTTCTCAATGATACGAAGGAGATGTTTTCCGACAGCCTGGCGTGGCTAACCAGGAGACGGATCGGTGTGATCTCAGATCAGTTGGTCCGGGCTGATTCAGCGTGGACCTTTCGGGCCGACCAATACGACACTGCTTTTGAGCCCCATAGGCTGATTGAAACTGCATGTCAGCAGATGAATGAAATGGGATTGGATGCGGAACAGGCCGGTCGGGTGAGATTCGACACTGAAGAGCGTGACGGCAAACAACCGCGTGCCTTCTGTGTGCCGGTGAGAGTCCCAGAGGAAGTTTACCTCGTTATCAGACCGTTTGGCGGTCACAACGACTACCGGACGTTCTGGCACGAGTTGGGTCACGCAATGCACTTCTCCGCTCCTCCGAGGGATCTACCGTTTACGGACCGCTGGTTGGGAGACAATTCGGTAACTGAGGGCTTCGCGATGCTATGGGATCATCTAACGATGAATCCTGTCTGGCTTGCACGATACACCGACCTGAGCAGTGAACAAGTGTGCAACCTCGTGCTTGAGCTAGCCGTTCAAGAGTTGCATATGGTGCGACGATATGCCGCCAAACTGTCCTATGAGTTGTCGCTGCACAGAAGTGACTTCACCAGTGTCGGCGCCGAATATGCAGGTAGGCTGAGTGACGCGACGTTATTCGAGTATTCTGAAGACGACTATTTGATGGATGTGGATCCAGGCTTCTATTCGGCCAGGTACTTGAGGGCATGGCAGATGGAGGCCCGACTTGCGACTACACTCGTCGAACAGTTCGGTGATGACTGGTTTCGCAATCCAGGAGCAGGTGGTTTCGTCCGCGAGCTAACGGAACGGGGCCAAGCGCTTCCTGCCGATCGCTTGATCAGGCAGGTGACAGATCACGAATTGGGATTCGAGCCAATCGTTGCCCGCCTCGAAGGGCTCCTTGAATAGTCAACAGCCGCTCTTGGTTCTCGCCAGAGATGTCTATGGCTCGAACCGCTCCAGAATCCAGTCACTCATCAATTGAAGTGCAACGGGTGAGATTGTTTCCTCAATCCCGACGTACTCGGACGGCGCCCCCGTATTCGCAGTCTGGAAAAGGTGGTTCAGCCCGGACAATTCCGTGACTGTGAAGTCAGGGTGACCACTCTCCTCAAAGATCTGCCGCATCACTGGTAGGTTCTGTTTGGGCGGAACCTGGAGATCCAACTCTCCGTTGATTGCCAGCACAGGTACGCGCAGCATGGCCAAGGTAGGAGCTGGGTCGTACACCAGGAAGAAACGAACCCAAGGAGTGTTGGCTTGGCGGATCTGGCTTTGGATCTGAGCTTCCATGTTTTCTTCTGTGATGCCTGCCGCCTCCTTCTCCTGTGGCGACATCTCTGCAGTGGCTGCTCTCAGTAGCTCCTCGAGTCGCTGGGCCGCTACCTCTAGATCCGGCTCTTGCTTCACAATCTCGAACACCTCTCTATTGACTGCCAGATCATCCTCGATGTCGGCCTCGGACCGTCCTGCAGCTCGGGAGATGAGCACACTCTGCTCGAGAATGATCTCCTCTCCAGTTACGGCTGGTCCCGCCATCAGAATGACGAACGCAACGTCATCCGACTGGACCGCCACAAGTGGTGCGACCAGGCCACCTTCGCTATGTCCGATCAGTCCGATCTTCCCGTTGTCTATGTCGTCACGTGTCAGCAAATAGCTGACTCCGGCCAGCACGTCTGTTGCGAAATCCTCCGAGGTGGCTGTCGCGAAGTCACCAGTCGACTCGCCAACGCCCCGGTCGTCGAATCGCAGAACGGCGATTCCGCGTCGAGTGAGATGGTCGGACAGAACCAGGAACGGCCGGTGCCCCATGACCGTCTCGTTGCGGTCCTGTGGGCCTGAACCAGAAATCAGCACGACGGCAGCGTGCGGCCCGGCACCTCCGGGAATCGTGAGAGTGCCGGCCAGTTGGTTGCCAGCTGCCCCGTTGGGGTAGACAACAGCTTGGGATTCGTATGGCAACGGTGATTCTGGTTCTTGAGGACGCGCCGGTCCCTCGACTGCCTCCTCGGTTCGCGAAACCGTGAGTGGCAGTGATGCTCCACCCTGACGCCACTCGCCCACTATCTGCGAGCCGTCAGCGCTGATATCACCCTCGAACTCGCCATTGACGGCCGCGGACACAAGCTTCAAGTGCCCAGCGGCAAACATGACTTCGCTTATGGGGATTCCATCAGCGCCCTGGTCCGGGCTGTCCATTGTGGCAGAGAGCGTACCATCTTCAGCCTCGGTTATGTGGAACACAATGCGCAGTTCAGCGCCCGGTACGGACAATGTTCCGAGCCAAGTGCCTACGATCTCCACCTGATAGAGCTCGATGGGCGGGATGTGCGTGGTCATCGGCGTAGCAACACTGGCTACAGCAGTCAAGCAGGACAACACGAATGCGCTCGTCATCAGGTAGCCGTCTCCCTCCGCAAGTTAGTCTCTACTCTGTTTCATGGTCTTAAACAACAAGTACACAAACCCTCCCCACACTCCTCCAAGGACGATCACCATTGTGATCCAGCCGCTCAGACTCACCTTACTCAACCTCCTTTGCGCCGACACGTGCGGCCCACCACCGGTTCACGAGGAGTAGCAGCGCAATCAACAGTCCCCACTGCAGTAGTGTGGTGCCCAGACTCAGCGTGTGGAATGGATGCCACCAACCTTCGGGATCGTAGTCCACCACAGATTGGTAGAACCACCATATCATGAGAGCGGCGAACTCGAGCGGCACCACATACTTGATGACGGGAATGAACCAGCGTCCCAGCGGATACCGTTCTTCGGGTGTGTTGATGAGCTCGTCGCGGAACTTGCCTGCACCAAACTTGATGATGGCAAGTGAGATGAACAGTCCCGATACCATCAACCCTAGGCTCCACACCCAATCCTGGTTCTGAAAGAAGCCGAGTTTCCAGGCGGACGGTAGTCCCATAACGAATGCCACGACACCGACCAACGGTACGGCTTTCTTGCGACTCAAACCCAAGTCAACTCCAATTCGGGTCGCCATCTCAATCATTGCTATCAGGGATGACATCGCTGCGAAACTCAGCGCAAGGAAGAACAGTGCTAGGAAGAGTTTCCCTGCCGGAATCTGCTCGAAGAGTTGGGGAAGCCATATGAAAGTGAGGCCTTCGCTTCCGGCGCCGAGTGCCAAGCGGGCCTCGGCTTCCGGCAGCACGGCGAACACTGTGCACATGATGGCGATACCCGCCAGCAGCGAGGCAGCGTAGTCACCGAACGCGGTGGTGTAACCTGTCAACACGAAGTCATCCCGCTTTTTCAGGTATACTCCGTATGTCATCACGAGACCCCACGCTGCACCGACACTCCAAGCCGACTGCGTCAAACCCTCGAGCCAAACCTTGTGTGACAGCAATTCACTCCAAACGGGGGCAAACAGGAAACCGAGCCCCTTGGTTGCCTCGGGCAATGTGACAGCCCGGAGGGCTGCAACGATCAGCAGTATGAACAGGATCGGGATCAGGATCCGGTTGGTTCTCTCGATCCCTTTGACAACCCCGCGCGAAATTATGAAACAACCGATAACGAGTGCGAGGAGGTGAAACGCGATAGGCTGAAAGCTGCCAGTGGTCAAGTTCTGCCAATACGCTTCGTGACTGCCCTCAGTCAGCCCGGATCCCAACGTGGCGATGAAATACTTGATGCACCATCCGGTGACGACCGAGTAGTAAAACATGATAAAACAGGTGCACAGTCCTACGAACGCACCCATCCAGTTGTACCTGGCACCGATCAGATGTCCGATGGCTCCAGCTGGCCCCCTGCGCGTGCTCTTACCCAGCGCGAATTCGGCCAACACCAGCGGGACCGACCAAGCGAACATGAACACCAGCCATGTTATCAGGAACGCGCCACCACCATTTTCGGCGGCCACCCGAGGAAAACGCCATATGTTCCCGGTGCCCACAGCCATGCCGATGGCAGCCAGGAGAATGCCCCAGCGAGTGCTGAACTGGTCCTTGTTATCGGTCATTTGAAGCCTCAGCGAGGTGTCGAACCGTTCCAACCAAGATACTGGCCGCTCATTTTAGCTCGTTTTGGGCTAAATGGGAACAAAGCGGCATTGACTAGCCCAACGGGATTGCGTGGCCCGACTCGTTATCTTTAGTCCGCGGCCGACGACTGACTCTGTCCGGAGATAGCGAATCCATGATGCATGAGATTACCACTACACTTGCGGGTAGGGAGGTGCTTGCCAGAGCCACGACCTTCTTTGCCGAAAGAGTGCCGCAGTACAGTGCGTTCCCTGAAAAAGCGGGGCCGGAATATGCTACGTTCAGAGGGCAGGGGGGTGAGGAGATCGCAGTCGCGGTCTTTGAAGTGGAGAACGGCGTCAAAGTCCGTGCCTCTTCCATGCTCCACGATCAGACAATCGGTCGCTTCTTGTCCACGCTGCCAAGGGTGGAGATTGAGGGAGCATGACGCAAACGTCTGAGCTCCAACTCAAGGTGTGGATCGAGGATGTGTGGGACACTGTTCACATCGCGGCGTCTCCGGATTGGTCCGTGGGTCGCGTGAAAGAAGAGGCGTTGCGTTCCGCCATCGGAAACCGTGTCGATCCTGCAGACTACCAGGTCAAATTCAAGGGGGCACTGGTGCTGGACGAGCGGAACTCTCTGAGCCAACTGCATGTGCCGCATATGGCACCGCTGGCCGTCTTGTCATCGCTCCGCAGGCCTGTCCGCTAGGTTGTAACCAGTCTCTCGATATCGCACCAGCCATGACAGTGAGTGTCTTCTGGCACCCGTCCTCGATCAAGCACAGCGCCGGGCCGGGGCATCCCGAATCGCCGACGAGAATCGAGGCGATCCTCACGGAGCTGAAATCCTCGGCCGTTCCGACCGACATCTCTTGGCAACAGTCGGAACCGGCCGAAGACGCCTGGTTGAGCGCTGTTCACGAAGGAGAGTACTTGGCTCAGCTTCGTGATCTGTCTGGCAATGGTGGTGGCAGGCTAGACGAAGACACAGCCACCAATGAGCACAGCTATCAGGCGGCCGTCTACGGTGCGGGTGCCGCCGTAGGTGCGGCACGCAGCGCTATCTCCGGATCGCCTGCCTTCGCGGCGATTCGACCGCCAGGACACCATGCGACAGCCGACACCGCCATGGGATTCTGCTTGATCAACAACGTGGTTGTTGCCGCGATGTGGGCTCTCGGTCATGCGGGAGTCCAGAGGATATTGATCATCGATTGGGATGTGCACCACGGTAACGGTACTCAAGTGCTGGTTGAGCGGGAACCGCGTATCCGCTACGTGTCGCTCCACCAGTGGCCACTCTATCCGGGAACCGGTCGGGAGGAAGATCGGGGTGTTGGCAATGTGTTCAACGTACCGCGACCACCGGGGTTGCCCCGCGCCAATTATGTGGCCGACCTCTCGGCTGCAGTGACCCGGGCAGTCGAAGGTTGGACACCGGAATTGATCCTGATTTCTGCCGGGTTTGACGGGATGGCTGGGGATCCGCTGGCCGGTTTTACGCTCGAACCGGAGGATTACGGAACGTGGGTGACCGAATGGCGCGGGCTCGGGGTGCCCATCGCAACCGTGCTCGAGGGTGGGTATGACCCCACCAGAATCGCCAGTGCGGCAGCGAGTCACCTCGCGGCGCTTGCCTGAGTGCAGCCCGACCGTAAGTTGGATCGATGCCGCGCCGGCTGAATTCGACTACTCTGCTTTCAATCCTGCAACCATGGTCCGAGGTGGCGGAGCCGATATATCGGCGAGTTGCCCGACTGGCCGATGCCGAACCGGGGCGGGAAACGCTGTGGATAGGGTGCGGTGCTGGTCGATCTGTCCTTTGGTGGTGTGAGCGGTTCAAGACACTAACGGAGGGGATCGATCCCGAGCCTGAAGCCATCGAGGAAGCAGACAGCTCGGCTCGCAGGGAAGGGCTCACCAAGCTGACCACGTTCCAAGTTGCCGATCCCACTGACCTTCCTCATGAAGACCAGGTGTTCGACACGGTCGTAGTCCATGTGCTCCACCTGCCCTCTCCCAAGGGCAGAGAGGTGATAGGAGAAGCCGGGCGTGTTGCCCGTCCGATGGCCCCGGTCATCGCGATCGCCCCCTCCTGGCTCCAGACCCCATCGGTCAAGGATGTCGCGGCTGTCGAGAGCCTCGGCATGAGCCCCCAGCTAGCTGTGGAGTGGAAAGGCTTCTTCCGAGAAGCCGGAATCGTCGAGTTGAGTGTTGAGGAGGCGGCGGGAGAAGGACGCTGGATCTTGCAGAATACGCTGGCGCTGATTGTGCGTGGGTGGAGAGCCGCCGGTTGGTCTGGTGTTCGCACGGTGATGGGCCGCCCCGTCAGGGCCCTCCGGCGCCTCGCGCGGAAGCGAGTGCTTGGCCTTTCGGTTATCAAGGGCACTCGCTGGCCCCACGGCTAGGCGGTTCAGCTCCCGTAGTCATGATGCCGTCACGGTGCCACGTTGCTTTGCCGCTTCCGGTTCTCCAGCCCCTGAGCTATGCCATTCCTCCAGCCCTGGCAGACCGGGCCCGGCCGGGCGCAAGAGCCGTGGTGTCGGTTCGCAGCAGAGAGATGGTGGGTGTCATACTGTCGATTGACGACGGTCCCACAGAAGAACTCAAGCCCATACTGCTGGTGCCCGATTCCGAACCGCTCCTGTCCTCCCATCTGTTGGAGTTGGGAGAGTGGATCGCTGGATACTATACGACACCAATCGGCATCAGCCTCAAGGCAATCCTCCCCGGAGCGTTATGGGGCAGTTCACGCCTGGTTGCGGAACTGATGAATCCCAGTGCTGCATCAGGTGGTGCCAGCGCCCAGGTGCTGAGTGAGCTCGAGCGGACTGGAGGTCGTGCTGCCGCCACTACCCTGTCGCGGAGATTGGGACGCCCGGTGTGGGATGCCCTGCAGCGACTCGAGCGAGCGGGGGCAATTGTCCTGCAGACCGAACCCCCAAAGCTTGGCCCTGCAGCGAAGACCGAGCTCACTTTGGTGCTGACGGACCCACTTCCCTCATTGATCGAACGGGAAGAGGTATTCGGCCGAGCCTCCCGTCAAAGGGCTGCCTACGAGGCCGCAGATGCTCTCGGTGGTGAAGTAGATGCGCAGCACCTAATTGAGAAACTGGGCTTCTCTCGTGCTATCCTGAAAGGGTTGGTGGCCCGAGGTGTCGCGCGGTTGGAGGAGCGAGAGCGGTTGCGTGACCCGTTTCGCGGCGAGACTGGAACGCCACCCCCTCATCCATCGGCTGTGCAAGAGGGTGCTATTGAGATGATCCGGTCTGTACCTGCGGGAGGAGCCGCTGCGCTGTTCGGTGTCACCGGTAGCGGAAAGACGCTGGTGTACCTTGAGACACTCCGCCAGGAAGTTGAGCATGGGTGTGGCGTGATCGTCCTGGTACCGGAGATCTCGCTCACTCCACAGACGATCGCACGAGTGAGGGGCGTTTTCGGTGATGCTGTTGCCGTACTCCATTCGGGCCTTTCTGAAGCGGAGCGAGCGGATGCCTGGAGGGCGGTGGCGTCGGGTCAGCGGAGGGTGGCTGTAGGGGCCAGGTCTGCGGTTTTCGCTCCGGTGCCGGGATTGGCGGCGATAGTCGTAGACGAGGAACACGACACAAGCTACAAGAATGGTGAGGCGCCACGTTACCATGCACGTGACGTGGCATTGCGCAGAGGCAAGCTGGAACGCGCACGAGTCGTTCTGGGCAGTGCAACACCATCGCTGGAAGTGTGGGCTGCTCGTGATAGGATCAGCGTCGTTTCCCTGCCGAATCGAGTGCAGGATCAGCCACTCCCTGCAGTTCAGCTAATAGACATGCGTGCCGAACCGCAGGTGGCAGAAAGTGGTGCGGTACCATGGTCCCACCTGCTGGATCAAGCGGTGGCCACCGAGCTGACGAGAGGTAATCAAGTCATTCTTCTGTTGAACCGGCGAGGTCTTGCCCACTTCTTGCAGTGCTCCAGTTGCGGTGCCGTCCGCGATTGCCCCCATTGCAGCATCTCTTTGACTGTGCACCGGACACCTCCTCGACTACGCTGTCACTATTGTGGTAACGACGAGCCTATCCCCAACTCCTGTGAACCATGTGGTAACCCGACGCAAAGGACCCGAGGAACCGGGACTCAGCTGTTGGAGAATTGGCTCGCTGAGCGGTTTCCCCGGGCACGGCTCGCTCGCATGGATGCGGATACGACATCAGCGAAATGGTCGCATCAGCGGATTCTTGAAGCTGTACGCAGGCTCGAGGTAGACGTGTTGTTTGGCACACAAATGATTGCGAAGGGTCTGGACTTTCCCAACGTGACGCTAGTCGGAGTGGTCGACGCCGACACGAGCCTTCACCTTCCTGATTTTCGAGCCGCAGAAAGGACGTTTCAGCTCATCTCTCAAGTCGCTGGAAGAGCGGGGCGCGGCCCCAAGGGTGGGCGTGTGTTGGTGCAGACCCGTACCCCTGATCACTATGCTTTGCAGTCTGCGGGGCGACACGATTTCGAAGGGTTTGCAGCGCAGGAATTGGAAGTGCGCCGTTTTCCACCCTACCCGCCCCACGTCAGCCTGGTGAACGTGATCGTGAGTGGCTTGAGGGAGAACCCCGTTGCCGTTGCCGCGGCTGAGGTCACCGACTGGCTGTGCGGCCTCGTGGATACACACGCAAAAGGGGCTGTTGATGTGATAGGTCCATCACCGGCCCCGCTTGCTCGGGTCAAACGCAGGTGGCGCTGGCATATTTTGATCCGCTCCGATGACAAGGGTTTGCTGGATAGAGTCATTCGTTACGCGATGACGAAAGCGCCACACATGTCAGCGGGACCCATACGAGTAATCTTTGACCGCGATCCAGTTTCTCTCCTGTGATACTCGCTTGCTGGGTGTTCCGGCGTCCGGTATCTTGCTTGCGCGCCGTGATGTAAGCTGATCGTGACTGCAACATGCTGGCGGGTTGGCGACTGCCAGTATCGACGCGTCCACAATGCGGGAGCTGCTGGTGGGAGAGTTGCATCTGGAAGGAGCACAGCAAACGACAACGCATCTTGGTACTGCGCGTGCCCCGGGTTTGAGCACCGGATGGACGCGGACCGCAGAGAGTCTGGCTGAAGCTGTCCCCCCCAGAGAAATAGACGGCATCTGGCTGTTTCCTCCAGTTCGCCGTGAGGAACGTGAATGGGGTGTTGCTGTGGTGTCGCGTCGCACCGAGAACGAGCGGCGGCGCATCTACACGGCGAGCTACATGCTCATTGTGCGTGGTCGCCAGCGAGGCCAAGGCAGGGTTGTGGTGGAAGAAGTGGGCGAGAGCCCCATTGATGTGGTTCACGAGATCATCAGGGGAGTGCAAGAGCGAACCGGGGAAGCCGAGCCACCAGTGGAAATATCCCCGCGGCTGTGGTACGACGACGAAACAGAGGCTGCACTGACTATGAAAGGGGCATGAGGAGAGAAGCGAATGATTGATCCTCGAATGTTCTTGCCCACCAGGGCATTCCTCACCCAAGGGATTGGCCGCCACAGGGAAAAGCTCACGAGCTTTGAGGAAGCTTTGCGGGAAGCCGGGATCGCTCAATACAATCTCGTGCGAGTCAGCTCGATTTGGCCGCCACACTGCAGATTGGTATCCCGGAAGGTCGGGATCAAGAACCTGATGCCGGGTCAAGTCGTGTTTGCCGTGGTTGCCGAGGCGGCAACCAATGAGCCGTCCAGGCGGGCCACGGCCTCAGTCGGCCTGGCAATCCCGGCTGATTCGGCCCATCACGGGTACATATCGGAACATCACGCGTTCGGTGTGGGCAAACGCACGGCTGGAGATTATGCGGAGGACCTTGCGGCAAGTATGCTTGCCACAGTATTGGGTGTTCCCTTCGATCCTGATCAAGCATGGGACGAAAGACGGGAGCAATGGAAGATGTCGGGCGAGATAGTCCGCTCCACCAACATTGGCTGCACTGCCGAAGCCCGGGACGACGGCAAATGGGTAACGGTGGTGAGCGCGGCAGTATTCTGCGGATGAACGAATTCAGGGACAGAGGAGAACCATCGAGCTTGCCTCCACGGCTGCAGGAGTTTCCGTGGGCTCCACCGGAGTCGTTTCTGGCGATACCTCCGGAGGAAGCGCCGTTCGAGACGTCCCCCGTGGTGATCCTGCCGGTTCCGTATGAGTCTACTGTGTCGTACATGGGGGGAACGAGGTACGGACCTAGAGGTCTGATCCACGCGTCGCGGTTCCTGGAGCTCTACGACCACGAGCTGGACTTCGAGCCGTACGAAGTAGGGGTTCACACTCTTCCGGAGCTGGTGCTGCCCGATAGCGGTCCTGAAACTGCACTTGCCGAGCTCCAACGAGCTGTGGACGAGTTGATCGAGGCCAACAAGTTCGTGATCATGCTCGGTGGTGAACACAGTGTTTCCGGACCTCCCATCTTGGCCCACGCGGGTCGATACTCCGACCGCGCCCTGTCGGTTCTGCAACTCGATGCCCATTCAGATTTGCGTGCTGAATACGAGGGGACGCAGTACTCGCACGCGTGCGTCATGCACCGTGTTCACAAGTCGGTCAATCTCGTGCCGGTTGGAATCAGGTCTTTGACAGCGGAGGAGAGGAGTCTGATTAGGGAGAGCCAGATTCGCGTGGTATTCGGGCATGAGCTACGGAGTGACGGTTGGATCGACCGGGTCATGGGATCTTTGGGTGACGACGTCTACATCACGATTGACATCGACTACTTCGATCCGTCGCTGGTGCCATCCACGGGAACTCCTGAGCCGGGTGGGGGCGACTGGTATACGACCCTGGAACTGCTGGAACGTGTGTTCAACGAGAAGAACGTCGATCGCCTACTACGCGAAGCGTCACGGCTGCTGACGGGCCGAACGCAGCGGAACCATTCGCCAATCATGCCTGCAGACACTGTTGCTCTACCGATAGCCTTCTTGGCCGGGTTGTTGAGTTTCCTCTCGCCTTGTGTTCTCCCGCTGGTCCCGAGCTATGTGTCGTTCATTACGGGTCTATCTTTGGACGAACTGGGTGAGCGGCGCTGGACTGCCTTTACCCACGCATTGTTCTTCGTTGCCGGGTTCACGCTCATCTTCCTCGCCCTCGGCGCGACAGCTACAGGGCTGGGCAGGTTTCTTCAATACAACCAGGTGTGGCTGGAGCGAATCGGTGGCCTGCTGATTATTCTCTTCGGTCTCTATTTGCTCGGAGCCTTCAACTGGGGTGTGCTTGCTCGAGAAAAGCGGGTACACGTGCAGGACAAACCAGTGGGTTACCTGGGGAGCGCAATGGTGGGCCTCGCGTTTGGGGCAGGTTGGACCCCATGTATCGGACCCATACTGGGGTCGATCCTGGCTTACACCAGTGTCCAGACGACGAATTTCGCCCAGGGCATGCTGCTCCTGCTGTCGTACTCACTGGGGTTGGCAATCCCGTTCCTGGTCGCTGCTCTCGCCGTTGAGAAGTTCATCGAATGGTTCAAACGGTACCGCCGCTTCATGCCACTCATCACGAGAATCGCCGGTACAATCATGGTGGCAGTCGGCCTGCTGCTGGTCACCGGGTACTTCACTATCCTGGCGAACTGGCTGCAGGGGTTGACCCCCGAGTTCTTGCGGTCACGGCTCTAGGTCCTCCGTCTGGTAGTACTGGACTGTGTGATCTGGACCACTTGCTGGCAGCAAGTGTATTCCCCACCTTGAAGATCGGTACGGTACACCCCATTCAATGAGGTGAGGACCATGGTTGTTTGCCGAGTAGCTCCGCACGCTCTCTTGTTGTCATTTGCCTTCAGCGCCTGCAGTGGTTCGGAACCGCCGGCGGAAGCCGAGCGCGATCTCACACTACCACCGGCCGAGTCGATTGCGGTGATTAGTGACGAGCCGCTGACAGACGAGCCGCTGACTCCAACGCGTGGCGAGACCCCGATGGAACAGCCGGAAGTGGAACATCCGGCTCCAGTAAACCAGCCACCGGTCCCGCGGGACCCCCCCAAGGAAGCCGAGCCGGAACTTGCGTTGCGGCAGGGTACCACACTGGAACTGGCGGCGGCCGACACCATTAGGTCGCGAATGAGTGTGGTCGGTGATCCGGTAACAGCCACAACGTTCAATGATGTCGTTGACGAACGAGGCCGCGTGGTGATCCCCGCCGGGGCGGTGTTCACCGGGACCGTAGCTGAGATAGAGTCAGCCGGCAGCCCCGGTGGAGTGGGCACAATGATCCTGAGCTTCTCCGAGGTTCATTTCGACGGTGCCACGTACCCGATTCTCGCTGAGTCCGATAGCCTTGGGTTCGAGATGAAGGGGCAAGGGGTGTCGGGTGGTGATGCCGCCAAGGTCGGTGCTGGGGCCGTCGTCGGTGCAATTGCCGGTAGGGTAGTCGGCAAGAACACCAAGGGTGCCGTGATCGGTGGAGTGGTCGGGGCGGCAACAGGCGCTGCCGTGGCTGCCGCCACCAAGGACCAAGACATCGTGCTACCGGCTGGAGGATACATCCGGATCGTCCTCACCCAACCGTTGATTCTGGGCGCTGGTGGCTGACCGCACTCTTGTTGCCTGCTCGTTTGCTGCCGGGGCCTTTTAAAGGCCCCGGTCTTGTGTTAATCCTCCTGTGAACATGGCGAAGCCAGATTTCGTTGATCAGCGTTTGACCGAGCGGCGCAATCCGCTCACCGTCGATATCGATGTGGCGTCCTCGTCCGCGATCGTGGACATGCTGAATGCTGAGGACCGTACGGTTGCTGACGCAGTCTACTCCGCTCGGGATGCACTGGCCCGAACCATCGACTTGGTGGCGGACGCATTCCGATCCGGTGGTCGTCTGGTGTATGTCGGTGCTGGGACGAGCGGACGGCTGGGGGTGTTGGATGCATCCGAGTGTCCGCCGACGTTCGGTTCCGAGCCTGAGATGGTGTCCGGAATCATCGCCGGCGGAGCTGCCGCCCTCGTGAAGAGCCAAGAGGGTGCCGAAGACGACGGTGTCGCTGCTCGGATCGCGGTGGAGGGGAAACAGCTCGGCGGTGACGATGTAGTGATCGGGATTGCGGCGAGTGGGACGACTCCCTTTGTTCAAGCCGCCGTACAGCGGGCGCAGGAGTTAGGGGCCGCCACCGTGTTGGTGACTTGCAGCGACCCACCGCCAGAGCTGGTGGCAAGCTGTGACGAGCTGATCGTTGCGCGGGTGGGTCCTGAGGCGCTAGCGGGCTCCACGCGACTCAAAGCAGGCACCGCCACAAAGCTGATCCTCAACGCCATCACCACCGGTGCCATGATCCGCCTGGGGAAAACCTACGGCAACCTGATGGTGGACCTGATGACGCTGAGTCAGAAGCTGAAAGACCGTGGTGAGCGCATCGTCATGGAAGCCGGTGGTGTAGATCGGGCTGCCGCGCGGCGGGCAATAGAGTCCGCAGGCGGCAGCGTCAAGTTGGCGGTGGTGATGGCAAAGTCTGGGGCGGATGCGGCTGAGGCGCGGCGGCGGCTGGAAACAGCGGGCGGTTTGGTGCGGGAGGTAATCGGCGATCCTCCAGCTGTACTTCAGTGACCCAGAGCTCCACCCCCAGATAGGCAGGTCCTATATAAGTGAGCGCTCACTTTAAAGTTGGTGTGACGAGACATACGATATTCCTGCCCAACTCAGAGTCAGTCTAGAGCCCCAGACTGTTCAGCAGGCTCAGAACGGACAATGCCGGCACCCCCAGAACCACGCGGCCGTAGGATCCAGCCTCGCCTCCAAACACCACGCCCACAACCTCTCCGTTGCGATCGAAGATCGGACTGCCGCTGGATCCCTCTGCTCCGTAGCCGTCCACTTGGAGTACATCGGGTAGATTCTTGCTCACCGTTCCGGCCGAAAAGCTGGCGCGAGCAATCGTGCGGTCCTGCCCGGAAGAACTCATGGGAAGGTCGGGCCCCAGCGGAAACCCGATAATTGCCACGGGGTCTCCTTGGCTCAGCGTGTCGGCGCGGTGGTTGAGCCCTCTAACGGTTGGCACACCTCCGCGGATATCCACCTTTAGAGCTGCGATGTCGGCGGTCTCAGAGAGACCCAGTACCCGGGCCTGGTAGACCTGATGGGAGTCGGCAAACTTGGCCGCGATCCTCGTGGGGTTCCGGCCTCCGAGCTCTCCCGCCACCACGTGTCTGCTGGTAATCAGGACTCCGTCGGCCCTCACGGCGAAAGCAGTCCCGACGTAGATCTCGCCCGGTTCGAACTCGACCCAAATGAGAGCCACGGCGCGCTGGTTGCCGTCAACGATCTGGCCGTAGTCCACATAGGCGGCTGCCTGCTGGTAGAGCAGGGCTTGGCTTGCGTCAGCGAGTTGGCGGCGCAACCGGCGCACCTCATCGTTGTTGCCTGTGTTCCTCGCGCTGGCCAGGGCGGTCTGGAGGCTGGAAACCTCTTCCTGGGAATTCCGCAGTGTGGCAGCGAGACCCTCGACCTGCCCTTGGAGGGCCTCCATCGCCCCCGTTGCAGCTTCCAGGATGCTGTCTGTCCGGTTCTCGAAGGCCGCCGCCTCCTGCTCGCGCAAACGCCGCTGCCTCGCGCCGTCGAAGATGAATACGGCAACCACAGCCAAGAGAACGGTCCCGAGAACGATCGCAAGTGCACGCAGCTTTCTCGTCTGTCGCCCGACCTCCACCCTAACCTGCTGCGTCACGCCGCTTGTCGATCGTTGTGGTGGCTGCGCTACGGGCCGATCTGGGACTGCTGTGCTTGGCTGTTGTGGTCTGTTTGGAGCAGCGTGTTCCGGCGGGTGAGCGGGCTCGACTACTCCGTCGGGCACTGAGTCGGGCACCAACCGGAACTCCACGATCGGTCCATCGGGCCCGAACCGGATCTGATCGGTATCGTCCACCGGCGTATCGCGGCCAATCGAGTGACCATTGACGAGAGTCCCGTTGAGACTGTCTCGGTCGCGAATCAGCCAACGATCTCCGTCCCGCGTCAGTGTCGCGTGGTGAGTCGACACTTCGAGATCTTGCTCGGGATCAAACTGCAGATGTGACGAGGGGTGCCGGCCGATCTCGATGGTCGGCTCGGAGCAGACCACCGTGCGGCCGGATAATCTGCCGGAGAGGACCTTGATCTGGACCTTCACCTGCCCTCGCTCACAATACGGCGATCAGCAGCGCGGCAGCCACGAGCGCGGCAGCCGTCACGCCAACGGCTATCATCGATGACCGCTGCGGAGCCTGTGGCGGTTCGTCGCGGTAGACTGGGACCTCTTCCGTGACCCCATCAGTGTCTTGCAGCGGAAAGATCTCATGGCCTACTGAATCATCGCCACTCGGGGTCTGCAGGCCTTCTCCGGTGACCCTCGCCACGATTACGGTAATGTTATCGGGCCCTCCCCGCTCGTTGGCCAAGGCGATCAGCTCACCGGAGACTTCCACCAGATCCTTGCTCTCACACACTGCTTTGGCCATTTCCTCTTTCGTGACTTGGCCAGACAGTCCATCGGAACAGAGCAGAATCGTATCCTCACGACCGATCTTCTGATAAGTCAGATCGACGCGGACTTTCCCTTCGGGTCCCAGAGCCTGCAGAATGATGTTTTTGCGCTCGCTCCGTTCGGCCTCCTCCTCCGTCAACTCACCAGCGTCCACCAATCTCTGCATCAATGATTGATCTTTGGTCAGTTGGATGGCAGTGCCGTTGCGGACCAGATAGGCTCTGGAATCGCCTACCTGTGTCACGTAGATGTGATCGGCGAGGACTCCCACCGCCGTGGCAGTGGTCCCCATTCCCCTGTTCTCGGGATGTTCCTTGGCATAGGTGTGGATCTTGGAGTTGGCCTCTTCAACTGCCTCGGTCAAACGGAACGCGAACTGCTTTGGTGTGCTTTCCTTGTCTCCGACCCAAGATGTCAAGAGGTGTTGATAGATGGCATCGGTGGCCATTTCGCTCGCCACTTCGCCGGCTGCCGCTCCTCCCATTCCATCGGCAATCACGAGCAGGGTACCCTTCGAACCCACCTCGTGCTCACGGACTTCGGGGAGTAGGGATGCCTTTCTCGCAGTGAGATCGCCAACGAGGAAACTGTCCTCATTGTGGTCTCGGTTCATACCCACATCGGTCTTGCCAAAGACCGAAATCCGAACTCGCGGTGTCTTCTTCCCGAAGAGATTCACGGTGTGCAGTTGTCCCGTCGGAATCGTTGGTATTGGGTATTGCCAGGGTAGAGTCTCAGTGCACGATCGATCCACGAACAAGTTGAATCAGGAATGCCTTGTAGGATGTAGGAGCCAGCGAGCATGTGGGCCAGCTGGGCCTGCTGAATCGTGTTGACTCGTGAATCGGCAAACAACTGTCTTGCCTCTACGAGAGCGTTGGACACTACCTGGGGGTCGTCGTCAAAGAGCGGATCGATCAGGGCCGAGATTTGGGTTTCAATCTGGATGCTGTCGGCGTTCGGAGTCAGTGGTCCGATGACGGCCGCGGGATCTTCGACTCTGGCCGTCGTGTCCTGGACTGCGGATCTGTCTCCGCCAACGTTCCCTTGTTCTCCGGAACCCGCCTGAGTTCCCGGAGTGATAGCTCCCTGCGTTGGATCAGCCTGGTGACTTCCTGAATCGATCGGTGTCGCCGGCGTGTTTCTCGCCGTTAGCAGGCTATCTTGGGAACCTTCCGTCTGCGTAGCACGACCGCTCATTGTTATTGCCACGGCGCCGGCACCGACGGCGACCACGGCCAATGACGCGGCAACCGCGGCCACTGGTTTCTTCTTCTTTGGTCGCGGCGAGATCACTGTCCGAGGCAGCGGTGTCTCGGGTGTCCGTGACCTGGGAGTTGATGCCTGGTCCATCGGAAGCGTGGGCTTCGATCCCGACACCCTGGTCTTCTGCAACTGTTCGGTAATGCTCCGGTCAGTGGGACCGGAGTCCATCATCTGAGTCGCACCTTCGGTGTCAAACGACGGTGGTGCCTGCTCCCCGCTCACTGCCTGTACCGCATCGCGCGTGAACTCCTCCGCAGAGGAATAGCGGTCACCCGGCATGCGCTGTAGGGCTCGGTCCAGCACCTGCTGTAACCGGGCTGGAAAATTGGCACCATCCATCGCGTCGTTTAGTCGAAGTGGATCATCCGTGAGGCGCTTGATCATCACCTCTTGGGCGTTGTGGGCTTCGAACGGCAGTCTGCCCGTGAGCATCCTGAACAGCACCAGAGCCAGCGAGTACGTGTCGCTGCGACCGTCGAGCTTGTCACCCGATAGCTGCTCGGGGCTCATGTACTCAGGTGTTCCTACCACGAGCCCGGTGCGCGTGACCTTCTGGCCCTCTTCACCGCCCATCGCCTTGGCTATGCCGAAATCGACAACCTTTACCACGTCAGATCCGTCGCGCGCCCTGGTGATCATGATGTTGTCGGGTTTCAAGTCGCGATGTACGATTTCCAAGTCATGCGCAGCTTGGAGTGCACTGCCCACTTGGTGTACGATCGTGGCGGCGCGATAGGGGCCGAGCGGTCCCTCACGCTGCACCATCTCAGTGAGAGACTCGCCCTCGATGTACTCCATGGCCAGAAAGATGAGTCCCTCTTCGGTCTCGCCGAAGTCGTAGATGCCGCAGACGTTGGGGTGATTGATTCGGGAGGCGTTCGATGCTTCGCGGTTGAATCTCGCGATGGCTTCATGATCCTGGGCCAAGGACTCGGTCAACACTTTGATGGCACTCTTGCGGCCCATCTTGACGTGCTCGCCGAGATACACCGCTCCCATCCCGCCCTCACCCAGTTTCTCGATAATGTGGTAGGTGTGTTGTACTATGCTGCCGATTAGAGATGTCCCCTCGGCGACTCTCAGTGGAGAGCCGTCGCTGGGACAGAACTTGGTGTCGTCAGGCCACTCCGCCCCGCAGGTGGTGCAGGTCTTCACGGAGCCTCCAGTCGAAGCATCTTGTCGCCCACCAGAAACCGCGATCCGTTGTGCAGCTGCACTTCACCGCGGACGGACAAGGCCACGCCGTTCCGGCTCCCGGCATCGAGAATCACGAAGTCCGCATCCTCCGATCGAAGCTCCGCATGCAATCCGCTCATCGAGGGGTCGTACGGGAACAGCCAGTCGCCGCCCTCGCGCCCAATGCCCAGATTCCTACCGGGCGACAGATGAACGGTGTCTCGTTGTGAGCCATCGCTGCGTAGCTGGATCAGCCGGGCGATATCGGCGCTGGGCACCAGACTCCCCATACGCCTGGTTGCGTCGCGTTCTGGAGGATGGGGCCCGGGGTATCCGAGCCGGCGGAACAGCAATACTTGCGAGCCGATCAGTATAAGATCGCCGTCGGATAGTCGGTGGGGTTCGGCGAGGAAAGTCCAGGTTCCGTTTCGGCTCCCTAGATCGCGCACCGAGAACTGCCCCTCTCGCACCGTTACCTGCGCGTGGAGCGGGGACATGAACGGGTCGTCCTCGAACTCGATGTCCGCTCCCTCGCGACCGATCGTCGTCTCCTCACCCGCTAGTGAGTAGCGCTCGCTCACTTCGCCCGATTCTTCCAGCACAACGATCTCGCCGGGGACGTCAGCCCGCTTTGCGGCGAACGCACTGGTTTGGCTCTTGCGAGGCTCTACTCCCGGGCTTGCGGGGTTGCCACAAGCGGCGCAGTACTGCGCACCATGTGGCAGCGCCGTGCCGCAATTGCTGCAAGCTGGTCCTGCATCTTTTGGGGCCGTCAACCGCTTTCCGCATTTGGGGCAGAATGGCTGTCCTGGAACGACAGGAGAGCCACATTCCGGACACTGCACCGTTCCGGCGGCAGGCTGCCGTCCTACCGGCGAAACGTTGGGCTGTTTCGCGACAGGCACGCCACCCGGCGGTGGGGCGTCAACGGGTTTTCCGCAGTCCTCGCAAAAGCGGGATCGGTGGTCGTTTTCCCGGCCACAGTGAGCGCAGACGCGCACGTGACTTACGACTCCTGTTAAGGGTGGTTTGAGAAGTGAGCCAATCTACTGCCCGTAAAAAACACGGTCAACTAACTGTCAACATACGTAAATTGACGTAGATGCTTGAATTTGTGTAGGTTCCGCGACCATGCCACGTGTCCGATGGATGGCTGTGGCGCTGCTCGTGGTTCCCGTGGGTCTCGCGTGTACGCTGTCGAGACCTCCTTACCGGCCGGCGCCCAGCGGGCCCTTTGAGCCTCCAGATCCACCTCCCGTTGATTCGGGCCCACTCAGCCTGACGGTGGTCTATCCACCGACCGGCGGCGAAGTTGCCACCGCCGGCAGCTCGATAGTGGTATCGACAGATGAAGACTATCGGATTCAGAGCCGCGATTCGACTTTCGTCTTCGGGGGCGTCGGCAACGGGGCAGCAGAACTGTCGGTCAACGGCAACCCGGTGCCGGTACATCCCAAGGGCGGTTGGATTGCCTGGCTCCCGCTGACTGCTGACTCCGTAGCAAAGTTTGACATCCTCGCGACGCTGGGTGTAGACACCGCCAGGCTGCTGCTCGAAGCTCCGATCGTTCGGGCGTACGAACCGCCGGATAGCAGTGCCTGGATCGATACGACTTCCTTCCATCCGACCGGAGATCGCTGGATCGAGCGGAGTGAGGGGCTCGCCCTCACCGTTCGAGCTGCTCCCGGAGCGCGCGTCAGCGGTCTGGTGAACGGGGCAACGGTGATCGAATTTGCGCCCGCCACGACACCGAGCGATGTACCGGCGGCTGAGCAGGCCCCTGACAGCCGGGCTCCGACGGGTGGTCGGCTGCCAGCGCGGGCCGATCGTTACGTGGCCTGGTGGTCGGGCAGGCTGGGGCCCGACCCAGACCTCGTGCTGGCACCCAACTTCCCAGCACTGGACAACGATTCACTCTGGCTGCAGTTGCGAGTGGTGGCTGGCGGCGACACGGCACAGTCTCGCTGGCCGTTGAGAATGGGGCTGATAGACGGCACGGTCCCGACGACAGTGGTGTTGAGCGACGACCACCGGGGGTCGGGGCAGACCGATGGGATTGTGGTAGGCCGACCATCGCCCTTTGGCACCTATCACTGGTTCTTTCCCAACGGAACCATCGCGGTGGTCAACGGGCGCTGGAACAGCCAAGCAAGGCTCAGCCTGTCCCGGTCGAGCGTTGCCTGGGTCTCCACAGCGGATCTGTATCCGCTGCGACCAGGAACACCACCACCGCATGGAACCGTCGGCTCGATGCGGCTCACGCCGGGTCCACAATCGGTTGTTCTCCGGGTTCCCTTGCCGGTCCGGCTGCCGTTTCACGTGGATGAGTGGGGAAACGAACTGTATCTCACCTTCTACGGCACTGCAGCCAACGCCGATTGGATACACTACGGCGGTACCGATTCACTGATCCAGCTGGTCTCATTCTCACAACCCGCCCTGGACGAGACCCAAGTAACCGTATCCCTATCAAGCGCCGTGTGGGGATACCGCACGCGCTGGGACGGCACCGATCTCCTGCTGGAAATCCGCCGGCCGCCCGTGATTGAGTCAAAACAGCCACTGGCTGGCCGAGTCATCGCCATCGATGCAGGGCATCCACCATTGGGTGCCAGGGGACCCACTGGTCTTTGGGAGCCGGAGATCACTCTAGAGATAGCCAGGAAAACCGCGCGGTTGCTGGAACAGTATGGAGTCAGCGTGATCTTGACGCGTCAAACCGACGAGCCGGTAGCCCTGATGGAGCGTCCCAAGTTGGCCGAGGATGCCGGGGCCGAGTTGCTGGTGTCGATTCATGCTAATGCGTTGCCCGACGGGGTGAATCCGTTCGAGAGCAACGGCACGAGTGTCTACTACTTCTACCCGCGAAGTGCTCCCCTGGCGCGGGAACTGAATCGATCGCTGGTCCGTCAGTTCGGCTATGGGGATCTGGGCATGGGTCGGGGCAACCTGGCTTTGGCAAGGACTACATGGATGCCAGCGGTGCTCGCAGAAGGTCTGTTCATGATGATTCCCGAACAGGAGACAGTGCTTGCGAGCGAAGAGGGCCAGTGGCGCTATGCTCGCGGTATCGTGGAGGGAGTAGCTTCGTTCCTGCATCACAGGTCGGCCAATCCAGAATAACGTGCGAACTTCGATCCTCACTTTGCTCGCGGCGGCCACTGTTGGGATCGCTGCGCCGGTCCGGGGTCAGATCGATCCGAGCGGTGACTGGCATACGTGGCACACGGAGCATTACAGAGTGCATGCCAAGGCGAAGCACGAATCCTTTGCACTGAAAGGCGCTCGTGAAGCCGAACGTGCCTATCGACTGCTCGCGACCGAACTCAGGCCACCTCGCGGCAAGATAGACCTGGTGTTGGGTGACAATGTCGATTTCTCGAACGGCTATGCCACGGTAATGCCATCGAACCGAATGGTCATCTATCTGACACCTCCGTCTACAGCGATCTCCACTGGCAACTACGACATCTGGCTGCGGTTGGTCATCGTTCACGAACTGGCGCACCTGTTCCACCTCGACCGAGCGGACGGTATGTGGAACGTTCTGCAGACAGTGTTCGGCCGCGCACCCGGTTTGTTTCCCAACACGTATCAGCCCATGTGGGTGACGGAGGGTTTGGCGACATATTACGAATCGAAGTTCAGCTCCGCTGGTCGGGAACGGGGCTACTACTTCAATCAATTGCTCACCGGGTCAGCGCGGGATGATGCCTGGCCCGCTCCGGGTGAAGCCACCTTTGCCAACCGGGTATGGCCGGCCGGTTCAAGACCCTATGCTTGGGGATCCAGATTCTTCGCCGCCGAGCTCGAGCAGTTCGGCGACTCAGTGCTTCCACGGTACATCGACAACACTTCACGTCAGCTGATCGTTTTCAACGTCACCAGCCCGATGAAAGCCGCAGGTACCGATGGGGTGGATCCCGGATGGGAGCGTCTCCGGCTCGGCTCCGAACGCGGTGGTCAAACCGGTGAACTGGTGGTGCGTGGGCTGCGCAGCGAACCACGTCCTCGTGTCTCGGCTGACGGCAATCTGTTGGCGTACCGGGTAAACGATGGCAAGAGCATAGAACGTCTGGTTGTACACGATCTCGTTGCTGACTCCGAGCGAGCCTCTCACAACGCGAATCTCGTTGAGGGATTGGCCTGGGTCGACAGCGCACTGTTTCTGACCCAGTTGGAGTTCGATTCTCCAGTCGACATCCGCGGTGATTTGTACCGCTGGATTCCGGGAGGTGACTGGAGTCGGCTGACCCGCGGTTCTCGCAGTACCGACGTGTTTGCAGCCCAAGCGGGACTTCTGGGTGTGATCGGCCTGGACACCGCAGTGAGGGAAGTGAGGACCGTCGATTCCCACAGCCTCGAGAGTAAGCCATTCCCAGTGCCGTCCGCCGATGACTGGGGTCGCATTTCAATATCACCTGACGGTGAATGGGCGGCGGCAGCCCGTCACATCAAGGGTCGCTGGGACATAATACTGTGGCCCCTGGATCGGCCAGGCTCACTCGAGCACGTGACCGACGATCCGGCGATGGATGCCGATCCGATTTGGACGGTGGACGGCTCCCGGGTACTGTTTGCTTCGGAGCGGGCCGGCATGCCTCAGGTATACTCGTACGATGTGGCGGCCAGACAAAAGAGGCGCCTCACCAACGAGCCCACCGGAGCGAGAGAACCTGCGGTCACGCCCGACGGAACGCTGTACTACTCTACGGCACTGGGCGACGGCTACGCCATCGTGCGAAAGAGAGGTCCTCTGGTTGGCTCCCCCGAGTCGAGTGCGTCCGCCGACGGATTTCGAGTGGACAGTGCGCAGCTGGTTGATGTGACGAGGTCGGGGTATGCGCCGTGGGGTGCACTGCGTCCACACTTCTGGATCCCGATCGGACACGATGAGGTGTCGTCGGGTCTCTTTGTCGGGGCTTTGACGTCAGGTGTCGATGCCATCGGACGCACGTCATATGGCGCGGCAGCTACTGTCGCGCCATCCAGCGGCCGGTGGGAAGGTGTACTGTCGTTGCAGCATTCGAGATGGCGATCCTGGAGTGTTGACGCAACCGGAGCACAGACCTGGGACTACTCAGGGCGGCGGTGGCCCTCGGTGACCGGAGATTCCGTGCAGGGCTCGTTTCGGGAGCGGTCAGTCGATGTCGGGCTGCGATACCAGTGGCGCCGTTGGCGTTCTGCGGCCAATTGGCGGCTGGGATCGTTCGTGGAGCAGGACAAGCTGTTCAGCGACGGGAACCAACAGTTCTCGTTTACAGCGCCCAATCCCGTTTTTTGGGGAGGTGTCATCTCGGCTGCACTCTCCTATGTAGAGGCGCCAGCTCTGGCGATATCACCTGAGAACGGCGGGTCGCTGTCTGGCTTGTATCTGCGCCGCTGGGAGATAGGTGGATCCGAGTGGTCGTATGAGGTACGTGGAGCGGCGAACGGTTATGTGGCCCTGCCGTTACCCGGTTTTGCCCACTGGGTCCTGGCGGGTCGAATAACCGCAGGAAAGACCGGCGGCACTTTTCCGGCTCGTTACTCGATTGGCGGTGAGTCGGGAGATTTGCTGCAACTAGTTCCGGGCTCCACAATAGGCGGCGGGCGTCGAACATTCCCGATGAGGGGCTATCCCCGTGGCGGAGGCTTCACCAGAGCATTCGTCGGTATTGCGGAACTCCGTATCCCGCTGTGGTTAGCGGGAAGGAGTGTGGGCAGACTGCCGCTGCTGATTGACAGAGTGTCGACGACACTGTTCTGGGAGGTCGGGGGAGGCTGGAACGCGGGAGACGATCCGACACCAACCGCATTGAGTGACCTCGGTGCCGAGTTGGTGGCCGACCTTGGAATCGGAGCTGGGCTACTGAGTCGTACCAGGGTCGGATTGGCGGTGGCACTGAAGGATTGGGGGACCACCCAGCGAGGCGACGTGCGGGCCTATGTAGCTTTCGGCCCGACCTTCTGAATCACTGGAGTGCTCGTGCGCAACGTCACATTCTGTGTCGAACTCTTGCCCCCATAATGGCTTGACACGATTTGTCGCGAGTTCCTAAGTTGCGAGTTCTAGGGAGAAACCCGGATGTTCTGCTCTCGCTGTGGCACAGAGGTTCAAGATACGGCAAAGTTCTGTCCGTCCTGCGGGCTGGACCTGGCTGCCACGACACCACTAGCGGCAGTCAGGGATCCCTCCGACGATACTGAAGTAAACGTCGTCAAGACCGCTCTCAAGGAAGAATACGAAATCGTTCAGGAATTGGGCCGCGGTGGCATGGCCATCGTCTACAAGGCCCGAGAGATGCAACTCGAGCGAGATGTTGCCATCAAAGTCCTGCCGTTTTCTCTAGCTTTTGACGCAGAGTTCGTTGAACGCTTTCAGCGAGAGGCCCGCACATCGGCGAAGCTGGAACATCCCAACATAATTCCAATTTATAGGGTAGGTCGCTCCGGACGCGTAATCTATTTCGTGATGAAGTTTCTCCGCGGCGAGTCGCTGTCAGAGAAACTCGAGAAGCACGGATCGCTCCCGCCGGAGGAAATCGGCAAGATCCTGGTTCAGACCGCAGGAGCCTTGGGCTACGCCCACAAGAACGGGATTGTGCACCGCGACATCAAGCCCGACAACATCATGTTTGACGAGTCGGGTCACGCGATCTTGACCGACTTTGGCATCGCCAAGGCCGCAACGGGCACGCGGCTTACGGGCACCGGGATGTCGATCGGTACTCCGCACTACATGAGTCCTGAACAAGCGCGTGCCCAGACGCTCGACGGCCGCAGCGACATCTACTCACTTGGTGTTGTTGCGTATCAGAGTCTCGTGGGCAGTGTGCCATTCGATGGAGAAGACTCGTTCTCCATTGGCTACAAGCACATCATGGAGGACTTGCCCGAGCCACAGTTGAAGACTGTGGGAGAGCGGTCGTTGTTCCAAATCGTTCGGCATATGCTGGCTAAGGCGCCGGAGGACAGATTCCAGGGTGCCGAAGAACTGGTCGCGGCACTCGAGGGCAAGAAGCCAGTGGCTGCCAGGGCAGCGGCGATTCCGCGGCCAGCGTCTCCGGCCAAGACAGCTCCTCCGCAACCGCCAATTACGGCGAATCCAATTCCGCGGGACGTATCTCCCACAACGCCGACGACGCCGATGCCGCGAGCCGTGCGGTCGTCAGCCGGTGCGGCTGAGCGACAGCGCGAGAAGAAGCGATCCGGTGTGCTGGTGGGCATGCTGTTGGTGGTATTGCTGGGTGGCGGTGGCGCCGGGGGTTACTGGTATTTCTTCATGGATGCTCAATGGCCCCTGCCGTTCATGGCCCGATGGTCCGGCGAACCGATGGCAGTGACGGTCGACTCCTCGGACTCTCTCGGCGATTTCCTGCAATTGGTGGCAATGGACTCCGCGGCGGCGGTTGGGGAGGACTCTGCTGCGCTCGAGGATACAACCGCGGCTGAGGCGGAAACACCGATTACTGAGTTGCCCAACACGGGGACGCTGGTACTGAGCGGTGTTCCTCGTGGTGCAGTGGTCAGGATCGATGGCGACACGGTGCAGGGTGACTCACTTGAATTGGATGCCGGGCCTTACAAGGTCGAGGTAGAGCGCACCGGTTACGAGAAATTCGAGGAAACGGTTCACCTTCCGCGAGGACAAATCCACACGCTGGCGGTTCGAATGACCCGGGTGGTAGAGCCTGAACCACGGCAGCCTCCACCAACCCCGCCCGAGGACGTGTGTGCTCAGGATCCGCCCACGAATCAAGAGTACTTCCGCTCGGGTAATTGCTTCGACGCGGCTCCGTCACCGCTAAGGGCACCAGTTGCCGGGGCACCGCCTGACTATCAAGGTGAATTGCAGGCGGTCCAACTGCTCGTGAAGGTCTCGGTCAATGGGAATGCCATCAGGACGCTGCGGGGCCGTCGCAATACGGCTGCCGCATCCCTCATTATTGCCGCCATACATTTCGCGCAGGACAGCCTGAGTTTCGAACCGGCGATGAAGGACAACGCTCCCGTCGAGGCCTGGGTGCCCGTGGTAGTCCGATTCAGGCGACGTCCGTAGTTCACAAGTGATCGATCCAACCGCATTCATCGCGCCGGGGGCTAGGGTCGTGGGCGACGTGACTTTGGGAAGAGAGTCGAGCGTCTGGTACAACGCGGTTGTCCGGGGCGACATGGCTCCGGTGCGCATCGGCGAACAGACCAATATCCAGGATCTCTCCGCGCTACATGTGGACGAGAACGTTCCCTGCAGCGTCGGAAACCGGGTCGGTGTGGGGCATCGCGCGGTCCTGCATGGCTGCACGGTCGCAGATGAGTGCCTGATCGGGATGGGTTCGATCCTGCTCAACGGGGTACGCGTGGGGACTGGGTCGGTGGTGGGTGCAGGTGCTCTGTTGCCTGAAGGAATGGAAGTCCCGCCGGGCTCGGTCGTACTCGGTGTGCCGGCTCGGATCGTTCGAGAAGTGGACGATGTGTTGCGCGAGCGAATCAGGATAACATGGCAACATTACATTGAGCAAGCGCGCGATCACAGGGCGGGAATCGTGCGAATGCACTCCAATCCGTGACCATCAGATTTGTGATGTGGAATCTGGTTCTCTTTGGACGGCGGCCCATTCTCGATCCACTTGCGCTGAATGCTTAACAGGCTACCTTGACTCGCCGTCGACGTTACGCAAGGCTACGGAAACAGCCCCTCTTATATCGTTAGATTTCGCTTGCACCAGAACTCCTAACCGCTGTCAAACAGGCAGGAGCCATTATGGGCCGTTCGGGCAATTCGCACAGGGAAGCAGGACTTCAACTCTCCGATAATGCCATAACGGTTCTCAAGCGCCGCTATCTCATTAAGGACGACGAAGGCAATGCCGTTGAGGAGCCAGAAGACCTGTTCTGGCGGGTGGCTCGAACGATTGCGGCAGCTGACGCTCAGTTCGGAGCCAGCGAGGGGGCGGTCGAGACGGTCGCGGAGACTTTCTACGAGCTAATGGCGACCCGAGTCTGGATGCCCAACAGTCCCACTCTCATGAACGCGGGCCGCCCTTTGGGGCAGCTCTCCGCCTGCTTCGTTTTGCCGGTCGATGATGCTCTGTCCGACGGGAAGAACGGCATCTACGATACTCTAAGGAATATGGCGCTGGTGCATCAGTCCGGGGGCGGGACTGGGTTCAGTTTTTCCCGGATCAGGCCCAAGAACGATGTGGTCCGCTCGACCATGGGTGTCGCATCGGGACCGGTGTCTTTCATGTCGCTCTACGACTCGTCGACTGAGGTAGTGAAGCAGGGGGGCACTCGTCGCGGCGCGAACATGGGCATCTTGCGAGTCGACCATCCCGACATTCTCGAGTTCATCACGTGCAAAGACGACACCACTAAGATCACGAACTTCAATATCTCGGTGGCGGTTACTCACACCTTCATGAATGCGGTACGGGCGGACGAGGAATATGACCTGGTGCATCCACGCTCTGGCGAGGTTGTTGGGCAGCTGAGTGCAAAGTCGGTATTCAAGAAGATCGTGCACGGTGCTTGGAAGACGGGCGAACCCGGTGTGTTCTTCATCGATGAGGCGAACCGGTACAATCCCGTTCCGCACCTTGGTAGCTACGAGGCCACGAATCCCTGCGGTGAACAGCCGCTGCTGAGCTATGACGTGTGCAACCTGGGCTCTATCAACGTCGGCCTGTTCACCAAGAACGGTGAGGTGGATTGGGACGGTCTGCGGCGTGCCGTTCATCTATGCACGCATTTCTTGGACAATGTGATAGATGCCAACAGATACCCACTGTACGAAATCAACGACTTGGCCCAGCGCATTCGCCGCGTCGGTCTTGGCATAATGGGATGGGCGGACTTCCTCATTGGGCTGGGTGTCCCGTACAACTCGGAAGAAGCGATCGAGTGGGCACGGAAGCTCATGCAGTTTATCGATGAGGAATCCAAGATTGAGAGCGAGCGGTTAGCTTCACAGCGTGGGGTATTCCCCGAGTGGGAACGTAGCATCTGGGGGCCCGACGAGACGTGTGCGCGGGACGAGAGTGGGAACCGTATTCGTCCGATGCGGCGGCTCCGCAACTGCAATCTGACTACTGTCGCACCGACAGGTACGATATCAATCCTCGCAGGCTGTTCCTCCGGTATCGAGCCGCTGTTTGCGGTCGCCTTCATGCGCAACCAAGCCGGCGTATTGATGCCCGATGTAAACGAGGAATTCGTTGCGGCTGCCAAACAGGAAGGGTGGTACTCCGAAACCCTAATCACGCAAATAGCGGAATCTGGCCACATCGATTTCGACGAGGTGCCGGAGAAGTGGCAGCGGGTGTTCGTCACCGCTCACGATGTGACACCCGAGTGGCACATCCGGATGCAGGCAGCTTTTCAGGAGTTTACCGATAGCGCCATAAGCAAGACCTGCAACTTCCAGAAGGAAGCAACCGAAGACTACGTACGCCAGATTTACGAGAAGGCGTACGAACTCAAGTGCAAAGGCGTAACGGTCTACCGCGACGGCTCCCGTGAGATGCAAGTGCTCTCGACTGGTAGTACTGCCAAGAAGGTGCAGGAACAGAAGGGTGAGTCGCACAAGGAAGCGAGACCGTCGGCCGAGACGACCGAACTCAAGGCAACGATGGCCGAACTGGACGCAGAGCTCGCCCGTACACGCAAAAGACTGCACGACATTGAGGCCGAGAACCTGCAGCGCCGCACAAAACGGTCACGGCCGGAGTTGCTCAAAGGCTCGACGCGGAGGGTGGAAACGCCGTTGGGCACACTTTACGTGACGATAACTGAGGATGACAAGGGCCAACCCTTCGAGATGTTCATGTCGTTAGGCAAGGCGGGTGGGGCGCTCATGGCCGATGTGGAGTCGATCGGGCGGCTCATCTCGCTGGCGTTGCGATCGGGAATACCCATGCGGGAGATCCACCGAC
>JBDGXD010000022.1:0-23108 GCA_039584755.1 Gemmatimonadota bacterium | reverse complement strand
GTGAGCCCTCCTCCCCAGATGTTGATGGCCGGTATTATGACCAGAGCAGAAAGCGCTCCCCCGGCAACCATAACAGTCGCAATGCGTGGTCCCAGTATGTAACCAACACCGATGAGAGCCGGCGATACGCTAGCTGCGACACTCGCCTTACCACCCAGTCCAACCGCAAACGTCCCTTTTACAAATCTGAACCCGTCGGTGATCAACTTGAACAACATGCCTGCACCGATACCCAAGAAGACCGGCCGTGCCTGACTACCTCCACTCTCCGATGCCACCAACACTTCGGCGCAAGCCATGCCCTCTGGATACGGCAGCTTCCCATGTTCACGTTTGATCAGATAGCCGCGTAGCGGAATCATCGAAAGCACACCGATCAACCCACCTGACATCGCGAGCAGTGTTATCTGACGCCACTCGGGACTCATTCCCCAGATGAATAATGCCGGTATCGTAAACAGCACGCCGGATGCCACGGACGAGCTCGCCGAACCGATCGTCTGTGACATGTTGGTTTCCAGGATACTATGCCTTAGCCCAAACGCCTGAAATAGCCGGAACGCCACTACCGTGAGCACTGCAACGGGAATCGATGTGCTGATCGTGAGACCGGCCTTGAGACCCAGGTAGGTGTTTGCGGCTCCAAAGACCATTCCCAGGAGGATGCCAGAAATCGCAGCCTTGAGTGTGAATTCTGTCAGGCTCTGGCCATGGGTAAACGGAACATACTCCTGACCTTCTGCTATCTCGTATGCCGTAGGGGGAAGCTTCTTTCCAGTCATTCGCCCGGCTCCTAGAGTCAACGTCGCACCTATCCGTCGTGGGATCGACTCGGTCGTCTTGCGACCGAATGGCTGCTAAGATACTTGTAACCTTGACCGATGGCGAGGTAAAATCACGATGGAGGGAATCTTCCATGAAGGCACTTAAACCCGGGACTTACAGAATCGTGCCTGGTCGGTACTACGGTTCTCCCAAAGAGATTTGGGGGCTCAAGTCCGCCCGGGCTAACGGCACTCCTCAGGCAATTGCCAAGGAGTTCATCAAGACGAACACGCAACTGCTGGCACTCCGTGGGGCAGTCAAGACACTTCGACGCGAGCGCATCATCAGGAGTCTCGGTGCAACCCACGTGATCTACCAACAGTATCATAGGAAGTTGCGTGTCAATCGCGCCTACGTCACCGTCCACATCGACTCCGATCATCGGGTATATCTGGTGAAGAACCGCGCGGTGCCCCGAGAACTGCTACCGGAGCATGAACCCCCAATCCTAGGTATCGATGCCGTCAAACAACGAGCTCTGAAGTCACTCCGGGGAGCACGCAAGAAGACGAGAGTCCTCGAAGTGGAGAAGATGTGGTTCCCCAAGCACGACACACTAATACTTGCATACAGGATCCGTCTCCATCGCACTGATCCGATCGAAGAGTGGGTTGTTCACGTCGATGCCGAGACGGGACGTATCCTGCGCAGCTTTGAGAACCTCGGCAGGGCGAGAGGACGCGGTCTAGTGTTCGATCCCAATCCGGTCATTTCGCTAGGAGACCACGAACAGCTGTTGGAGGACGGCAAACCCAAGAAGCAGATTCCCCAGTCCGCCTACAGTGAGGTCACTCTACAGGATCTCAATGGAACGGGATACCTGGATGGACGGCGTGTAACGACGGAGCCAACCGAAAAGCGCGTGCACAGACCGGATAATCAGTTCCTGTTCAAGTCTACCGACAGAGGCTTCGAGGAGGTAATGGCTTACTTCCATCTGGACCGAGCGATTCGGTACCTCGAATCAATCGGGTATCGTGGACAACGGACCATCTTCAGAGAGCCCCTCGCGGTGAATGCCAACGGGACACGGAAAGACACCTCATGGTACAGCCCCGGTCTCAAGCGGCTCACGTTTGGAACCGGTGGCGTGAAGGACGCCTCGGACGCCGAGACCATCTTGCACGAGTTCGGACACGCGATCCAGGATGCTATCTGTCCGGGATTCGGTCAGTCGGCCCAGGCCGCCGCCATAGGAGAGGGCTTTGGAGACTACTTCTCAGCTAGTTTTTTCGCTTCTTACAAACCGGAGCGGTACCGCACGTCTATCATGACATGGGACGGCATAACCTGGAATGAGATCTACGATCCACCATGCGTACGCCGGTTGGATGAGAAGTACACCTTCGAGAGCTTCGACCACGGTCGCTGGGCGGAAGAACATGAAAACGGACTCATTTGGTCCGCAACCCTGTGGGAAATTCGAGAGACCCTGGGCCGCAGCGTTGCAGACAGAATCATCATTGAAGGCCACTTTCAAATCGACGGCTTCACCACCTTCGCGCGTGGGGCACGTGCTATCCTCGACGCCGATCGGAACCTGTTCAGAGGGGAGCATGAAGGTCAGCTATTGGAGATCTTCCTGTGGAGGGGGATCGGGCCGGTGTGAGTGCCACCCCACCACGTATGAGGGATTGGAAGGGGCAGTGGGGCGGTGGGGACAGTGGGGCAGTGGGGACAGAGCAACAGACAACCAAACGGGATGGGCGGCTGGGTGTTCCCCTGCCCCCCTGCCCCTCCTGCCACCTCTCATCACACTCCCACTAGTGCCTGTTCATTACCGACATCGTCCATCTTGGAGGACGAACTTCGCCCGACTTGTCCTCCCTGATAGCCACCATGATGTTCCATCTTTGATCCTCAGAATGAGGTGAAAACAAACCGGGTATGAGTGGCGTTTTGACTACCACCAAGCCCACTCAAGTTGTTCATACCGACACTTTTTGGGAGGGAAGTGTTCAATGAAAGGAATACGCCAAGTCGTCATTGCCACGTTCGCCTTCGTGGCGATCGCAACCACTTCACTTGTCGCGCAGACAAACGAAGACGAGGCGAAGGTGAAGGTAGACAATCGCAACGCCAATGAAGTAGTCGTCTACGCAGTTACGGATGGTGGAGACAGCTACCGGCTCGGTGCGGTGAATCGTCTCAGCAAAAAGGAGTTGACGCTACCAGCTGAGTTGGCTGATGGTGTCGCTCAGTTTCAACTCAAGGTCTATTCCTACGAGTTCACCCGGACGTACGCGCATGTGCCGAAAGTAAGGGAAGCCGTCAAGACCCAACCTATCGATGCGTCCGCCGGCGAGACGATCATGCTGTTGATTGAGGTACGCCTTACTGAGTCGTACATCCTCTCTATCTAGCCACGCGACCGCGGTTACTCTCGCTGATACGATCCGCCCGCCGAAGATGTCCCACTCAAGAGTGGATCGAGAGCCTCTGCCACAGCCTTGCGGATGCGTGCATGGTTGGTGAGAAGTTCATCATCGGGCACACGCCGCCGATCACGCGCATCACCACCAACTCTCTCAAGCACCTCGATCCCGCCAGAGTTGGCATAGAGCTCGTCACCCCCCATGTCCTCTACGAACACCACCAGCGAAAGTGCTTCCACAGCGCCCGTGGGAAGATTGCTCTCCGACCCGCTGAAGGAAGCACCGAGCGCATGGATGAGTCTCGTACCTAATCCGATCAGTGCCTGAGACGTACCGTCCCACTGCGCAGTGCCCTCTGCAAATGGAGCGTCGACGATCCAGATCTCCGGGTAGAGCAACGCATCCGGCCCGTACAGCTCACCGAGCTGAGCGAACAATTGCTGCCGTGCCGACTCGAATCGCTCTTCTACACGCTCGCCCGTCACCGAGTCGACTACACCGCCGACCCGCTCCATTATGTCCTCCCATATGCGAGCGTACTCTGATGCTGGAATGAGCTCAAAACCCGCGTCCCCCAGCGATGCCTCTATCAGCGAATCGATTTCCTCCATGGCAGGCGTGAAAGCGGCTAGTTCTTCGGGCAGACTAGTCGGGGTAAGAACAATCGTTCTGATTCCCCGAGAAGACCAAGCTGGCATCGCAGCGTACGGCTCCTGACGTTGCCCTAGCGAGCAGGCGGCCCCCAACCACAAAACCAGAGCCAGCCATCTGGAATGCATCAGCCGAGCCGTGTCCATGCTGGCTCAATTCTGCAGGATTCTTGCCACCGCTGTTCTGACCTGCCTCGAAGCGCAATGCTGTTCACAACACGCAATTCCCCGGTAACATTTGACCCCTGTCTAGGGTATTGATTTTAGTCATCAACGTGAGGGCTGTCATGAAAGGCTCCATACTGGCACTGATCCTCTCGGCAACTACCGCGTCAGTGGCACTCGGCCAAGAGCAAACCCTGGTAACCGGATCCATGGAATCGGGCGGCATGGGGGCACCAGTGGTCAAGTTCTCAGAGATGGCAGGCCAGTTCGCACTGTTTGTCGGAGGGCGTGGGGGATGGATAATCAGCCACACATTCCTCATCGGTGCAGGTGGATACGGACTGGCAAATGATATCGACCTCGACGGATTCCCACCCAGGCGTGACCTGGAACTCGGTTACGGTGGGTTGGACCTAGAGTACATCAATAGCTCGAACAGTCTGATTCACTTCACTATCCAGGGCCTGGTGGGCGGCGGCGGTCTCACAACGAGGCTGCAGTACTTCTTCGAGTCAGAAGCCGTGTTCGTGCTGGAGGGTGGGGCCAACATCATGCTCAACGTCACTCCGTACTTCCGAATGGGAATCGGCGGAGGATATCGTTGGGTCACAGACGTGGATACGAGGATTGTGTCTAGTGCCGCACTGAGCTCGGGCTACGGTAGCCTGACGTTCAAGTTCGGCAAGTTCTAGCTGTAGCGACGACGCATTTAGTCTGATCGCAGTTGACGAGCGCACGAGAGCGACTTCGATCACACCGAAGTCGCTCTCTAATATGCCCAACGACGACCGGTCCTAGTGGGTCTGTCCCTCGTACACGACCTTGCCACCCACGATCGTGTACAGCACTTGAGTATCGAGTAACTTGACAGGATCGTTGTTACCTACATCAATCAGGTCGGTGTCAAGCACGGCGATGTCAGCCAACTTGCCTACGGTCAAAGTGCCCTTGATGTCTTCTTCAAACGCCGCCCATGCCGGCCCCTCAGTGGTCGCCTCAACAGCTTCTTCGATAGTGAGTCGCTGGTCGGGAAACCAGCCTTCCGCAGGCTCACCACTCAGTGTCTGACGGGTGACCGCCGCATAGAGACCGTACACCGGGTTCAGGTAATACCGGGCTGCATTCGTACCGGGGCTGTCGCTGCCGAACACAAGCACGGCGCCTGCGTCCTTCAGTGCACGAAACGCATACGCGCCTTCACATCGTTCGTGGCCGATCCGCTCTTCCATCCAGCGCATGTCGTCGGAAATGTGATACGGATTCACTTCAGCAACCAGATTCAATTCTCCGAACCGCTGCATGTCAGACGGGTGCACTACCTGAGCGTGGATCACTCTCCAACGGTGATCGCTGTCGACCATGTCATGTTGATGCAGGACTTTGTCATAGATGTCGAGTAGAATCCGTACTCCTTTGGTGCCGATGGCATGAATGTGCGGTGTGATTCCAGTCGGCACAGCTTGGTCAACGAGATTCTCCATGTTGCCCGGTGGAAAGTCAGTGTAGTGCTGGTCAAACCTCATTCCCATGGCAGCGCCTTCTCTGCCCTCGGGGAACATGATCTGTCTCACTAGACCCTTGTTGCCGGGATCGTGGTCGTACGGTTCGAAGAACATGGCACCACTACTGCCCATGATCCCGTCGACCCAGGCCTTGTAGCCGATGAACTTGAGCCAGTCGTCACCGAAACCCTGAGTAATTCCCAGTGCGGACGTGTGCGTCACATTGTCGAGTGTGGGACGCAGGTTGATGCGTACCGTGAGTTCACCGCGACGTTGTAGCTCGCGATATGCCTCCAGCTGCTGTGCCGTGGTGAGATCCTGGATCGTGGTGACACCACCAGCCCGAGCTTCGTCGAGCACAGCCCTTACTTGAGTGAGCCGGGTTTCGAAAGAAATGGGTGGAATGACACGACGTACCATGTCCACCGCGGAGCCGCGGAGTATTCCGGTTAGTCTCCCGGTTTCATCGCGCTCGATCACGCCACCACGCGGTGCGCGCGTATTCTCATTGATGCCCGCAAGATCGAGCGCCAAGCTGTTCGCCAGATACTCCGACCGGTCCCACTTATTGACCAGGACTGGATGCTCGGACGTGACGGCGTCGATCATGTCGCGGTGTGGCTTGAACGGTGCTACGGCCTGCTCGCCGCCCTCTTCGCCCGTTGATCCCGCCGCCCATTGCTCGTAGGCACCCCAATCTCCCCGCGTGATCCAGCTCCCGGCCGGTAGATTCCCCACCGCTGCACCAATGCGTTCGGTGAAGCCGCTCGCATCATGAACGTCCAGCAGATTCGCCCCGGTCAGCAATGCACCCGTTGAATTCATGTGGACGTGCGCGTCGTTGAATCCGGGAAGCGCGAACGCGCCATCCAGATCGATAGTCGACGTGCTGGAACCCGCGAGGGCCTTGACTTGTGAGTTCGAGCCCACGGCGATGATGCGTTCACCCTTGATGGCCACCGCTTCCGCCCAAGGCTGCTGCTCATCGAGCGTGTATATGCGGCCATTCACCAACACCAGGTCGGCAGCGTCGGACGAACTGCAAGCTGCTACCGCGGCAAGCACGGCCAGGAGTAGCCGCTTCATGTCACTCCTCCGTTGTTTGCAGAGTCATCTCGGTCTCGATACGTGGGGGAATGCAATAGTCGGATTGCAGAACTACACGACTATCCAAGACGACCGACCGAGTTCCACAACGAAAAAGATAGGTCCCACGAGCCAGTATGGCGAGCGCATCAGCGCGCTCCCGGCCCGGGAGATGAAAGACCAATGAAGTGAAACCAAGGGCTCGCGAACTAGGAAGGACTCCGACGCACAACCGGGAGGATCAAGCACGTTGGCCCACCAGCCCCTTTCCTGAACTCCGAGAGATCGACCGAATGCACCAGGACGTCGTTCCTCTCGAGTTCCCCTATCGCCTCTGCGTTCTCCGCAACGTTGGCAATTACTTCATTCTCATCAAGGCAGATGACGTTGCCTGTGGACGGCCCCCGCACGGGCACGGTGATTACGTCAAAGCCCTCGAATACCTCTTGCGGAACGATATCCTCACAACAGAGGAGCCGGCCCGGCCCGATCGCACTCATGGCCCCACCCAGGTGGAGCAGTCCAGTTGCCACGGCAACTGTTCGTACCTCGTAGCCAACTTCGCCGAGCATGTGCCCCAGCTGTCGCGCGCCCTCACAATTGGTTCTCCGAGACAGACCCACGAAAGCCACTTCTCCCGCGAGAATCACATCCCCACCCTCTACGGTCCCCGGCTCGACGACGGTACCGATGCAGGGCTCACCCAAGGCCTCCAGCGCCCGAGACATCCACGTCTCTTCCCCTCTGCGGGCTTCCAATCCCATGCGCAACCGTATGTGACCCCGGGGCGTACACAGTGCAACGTCTCGCGTGAATACGGAGTTGGGATGCCCTTCGAGTTCGGGTACGTCGATCACGTCGACACCGAACACGGCCATGATCGTCGTCAACGGAGTGTGCTGCAGACGGGTTGCCTCAGGATCGGCAACCTCTGGAATGTTGTTGGCGACGTGCGTCGTGGAGTCGAAGTATGCACTGCCGGGCCTCGAGACCACCACCTGTGCCAGGCGGTCGCCCTCGCTGCGCAACACCCACTACTCCGCCCGATCCGGTGCGTCCTCAGCCAAGGTCTCGTTCACAATAGCTGTGACATCACCCGCAGTGAACGGTTTGGCCAAGGTCCTGACGGATCCTATCCTACCGGCGATTTCCAGAAACCGGGGACGACGTTCATATACGGAGCCCGAGATGGCGATCGCCCTGGTGCCAGGGAATTCCTGGCGCAGCTCGCTGAGCATCTCGAGGCCATCCATGACGGGCATGAACAGATCAACGATCACGAGGTCGCTCGGCTGAGATCTGAACGATTCCAGTCCCGACTCGCCGTTCTCCGCCTCTACCACCTCATGCCCATCACGTTCCAGTATCCTCCGCAGGGTATTGCGAACCAGGACCTCGTCATCAACAATGAGGATTCGAGCCATCTGCACCTCCTCTCCGAAATTTCACCTACCACGCCGCAAATCGGAATACTGCTGACCACGGCCACCGGAGCCGTGATAATGGACGCAACACTCGCTGCAGAAATCATACCCAGATCTGCGTTCAAGATTGCCCGGTCCGCTCCGGTCGCGCACACCGGTCCGTTGGCTCCCGCCGTCTTTCACTCGGACTCACAGACCCGACAGTTGTGGCCTGCTCTCTAGCCGATGCCAGATCCCGCTCCTATCTTCTTGCCTGTCCTCCAAGCCATCCACCCCAACGAAACGGTCTACGACGATGCGGTTGTACGACATACCGACCTTGCTACTACTCTTCTCGTCCTTGAGCTTCTCGGGATCCGCCGTTGCTCAGCAAGAGGTACTACTAGTTCCGGCACGTGTGTTCGACGGTGCTCAGATCCATCAGAACTGGGTGGTGCTGGTGGAGGACGAGCAGATCACCGCGGTGGGCCCGGCGGCAAGCATCGCAGTTGGCACATCAGGCAGGACGGTACAGCTGCCAGGCACGACCCTGCTCCCGGGCCTGATCGAAGGTCACTCCCACTTGCTGCTGCACCCTTACGACGAGACCCCGTGGACCGATCAGGTCCTGATCGAATCGCTGGCGGAACGTGTCGCACGAGCTACGGTTCATGCACGCGAGACCCTAATGGCCGGTGTCACTACTGTCAGAGATCTCGGTACCGAGGGTGCTGGGTACGCCGATGTCGGATTGAAACATGCGATCGAGAAGGGTTTGGTTCCCGGGCCGCGCATGATTGTCACCACCAAAGCGATCGTTGCGACCGGTAGCTACAACCCCAAGGGGGCTCCCGAACATCAGCTCCCTAAGGGGGCGGAGGTAGCGGACGGCTACGACGACCTGATACGCGTGACCAGAGACCAGATCGGGCGTGGTGCCGATTGGATCAAGATCTACGCCGACTATCGCTGGGGAGCTAACGGAACCGCGCGGCCAACCTTTACTCAGGACGAGCTGGAACTGGTGGTTGAGGTGGCGGCGAGTTCCAACCGTTGGGTCGTGGCTCATGCCGGCACCGCCGAAGGAATCCGCCGGGCGGTCCTGGCCGGCGTCAAGACCATCGAGCACGGCGACGGAGCCGACGGACAAGCTCTTCAGCTCATGGCCGATCAGGGCGTCGCATTGTGCCCCACCCTGGCAGCGGTGGAGTCGGTCTCACGATATGCCGGCTGGCGCAAAGGTGTCGATCCCGATCCGGCGCGGGTCGTCCAGAAGAGACAATCGTTCAAGGCCGCGTTGGATGCCGGAGTCTCCATCTGCTTTGGTGGCGATGTTGGCGTCTATTCGCACGGCCACAATGTCTTGGAACTCGAGTTGATGGTCGAGTACGGCATGTCAGCACTCGATGCCGTGCGCGCGGCCACTTCAGTCAATGCCACACTATTCGGGTTGACAGAAACGCTCGGGTCGGTGAAGCAAGGGTTGCTGGCGGACTTGATTGCCGTAGAGGGAGACCCAACGACCGACATCGCTGCCCTGTGGAATGTCGTGTTCGTCATGAAGGGAGGGGAGATCTACAAGGAGCCCGGTTCCCGGTAGTACCCCGCCACCCCACCCTGCCTTGATTAGGAGGGGAAGAAGGGGAAGAACTGCACTCTGTACCCTGTACCCTGTACCCTGTACCCTGTACTCTGTACCCCGCACCCTGAACCCTGAACATTGTACTCAGGCGCCCAGCCTACTCGCTATCAACTCCCTGACCGCACCCGGATCGGCCTTCCCTTCACTCTCCTTCATGACCTGACCGACGAAAAAGCCAAGAAGTGCGGTCTTCCCTTCACGGTAGCGCCTGCTCTCGTCCGGATGTGCCGCGATCACCTTGCCTACTAGCTCGTCCAGCGCGTTGGAATCAGTTAGCTGTTCCAGTCCCGCATCCTTCACTATCACTCTTGGATCTCGCCCGCTGTCGACCATCGCAGCGAAGACATCTCTCGCCACAGTGTGCGAGATGAGACCATCATCCACCATCCGGACCAAAGACGAAAGCTGATCGGCGGTCAGCGGGATGTCGTCGTCCTTGGAGTTCTTCGACACCCTGAGCACGTCATTCACAACCCATTTTGTGATCGTTGTCGGATTGTCGTATTGGGCAAGAGTCTGTTCGAAGAACTCTCGCAGCGGACGGTTGTCGGTGAGGATACCGGCATCGCCCTCAGAAATACCGAGTTCTCCTGTATATCGCTCTATGCGTGCGTCACGCTCCGGACTACCTACCTTGATCCGTTTTGTACCACCCTTGGAACGTCTTGAGCCAGACGCATCGGACCTGCTGGCGCTAGCCTGTTCTCGCGGTGTCGCCGCATCCTTGTCCGCGATCTTGGCCCAACTGTCTCGCAGAGTGACGGTGCGATTGTATACGAGATGCTTGGCCGACGAGTCGATTGGGTCACTACAAAAGTAGCCCTGCCGCTCGAACTGGTATCTCGATCCCGGCGGGTCGTCTTTCACACTTGGCTCAATGCGGCCTTCGCTGAGCGTCACCATAGACTCGGGATTGAGGAAGGCGGTGAAATCCTGACCGGCCGGTGTGTCGTCCGGATTCTGTACTGTGAATAGCCTATCGTACAGCCTCACTTCAGCTGGAACGGACCGATCGGCCGATACCCAATGGATCGTCCCTTTTATCTTGCGCCCATCCGGTGCCGAACCACCCTTCGTCACCGGATCATAGGTACAGCGGAGTTCGACAACCTCTCCGGTCTTCTCATCCTTTACCGCAGCGACACACTTGATGTAGTAGCCGTAGCGCAGCCGTACTTCCCGACCCGGCGCCAAACGAAAGAATTGCTCGGGAGGGACCTCCATGAAATCGTCCCGTTCGATGTACAACTCACGCGTGAACGGAACCTTACGGGAGCCTTCTCTTGGAACGTCGTGGGGATAATATGGCGCGTCCAGCCACTCGACCTCGCCTGCCGGATAGTTGTCGATCACCACGCGCAACGGTCTCAAGACACACATCACTCGCGGCACCCTCTGGTTGAGATCGTCGCGAATGCTGAACTCCAGCTTGCCAATGTCCACTCGCGAATTCACCTTTGCGACACCGACCATGTCACAGAAGCTGCGAATCGCCTCAGGAGTGACACCCCGTCTCCGCAGCCCTGCTATCGTTGCCAGCCTCGGATCGTCCCAACCTGATACGTGTCCGTCATCCACGAGCCGGATGAGCTTGCGTTTGCTCAGAACAGTGTGTTCCAGTTCCAAGCGAGCAAACTCCGTCTGCTCTGGTGGACTGGGGATCCCCAACTCTCTCAGTATCCAGTCGTACAGCTCTCTGTTATCCTTGAACTCCAGCGAGCAAAGCGAGTGAGTGATACGCTCGATCGCGTCCTCGAGACAGTGCGCGAAGTCGTACATCGGGTAGATGCACCAGTCGTCGCCCGTCCTGTAGTGGTGGGCATGGCGGATGCGATACAGCAACGGATCTCGCATCAGCATGTTGGGTGCGGCCATGTCGATCTTTGCACGCAGCACATGAGCACCGTCGGGAAACTCACAGGCACGCATGCGATGGAACAGGTCGAGATTCTCCTCGACTGACCGGTTGCGGTGTGGACTCTCCTTGCCTGGCTCGGTTACCGTGCCACGATACACTCTGATCTCGGACTCGTTCAGGCTGTCGACGTAGGCCTTGCCGTCTTCGATCAGTTGGATCGCGTACTGGTAGAGCTGCTCGAAATAGTCAGACGCATAGTACAAACGGTCTTCCCAATCGTAGCCAAGCCAACGGATATCGTCCTGTATCGCTCTGGCGTATCTGTCCTCTTCAGTGATCGGATTGGTGTCGTCGAATCGGAGGTTGCAGGTGCCCGCCTCATTCTCTAGGGCAAGACCGAAGTTCAAACAGATCGACTTGGCGTGTCCGATGTGCAGGAAGCCATTGGGCTCGGGTGGAAACCGCGTTGCCACCCGACCACCGTACTTGCTGCTGCGCAGATCCTCAGCGACCTTCGCTCGGATGAAGTCGAGACGCTCAGGGGCTTCCGGCTTACCTGCGTCGTTACCTCGTGGACTCACAAGTGACTCACTGAATCGGTAGTCTATTTGTTGGAGCGGGAGTGGGGAGTGGAACCCGACCGACACCTCGAACACGGCAGCGCTCCCCGCTCCCCCATAATAACACCATACACACCAGAGGATGGAGTGTGGTGTTGGAAACTAACAGACGATTGCCACGGTCACTGTGTTCGGGATCGACTCCGCAGGTCGCGGATCGCAGCGAGGTGCTCGCGGTATGACTCTGAGAAGATGTGCCTACCATCCGCGCGAGCGACGAAATAGTAGAACTCAGTTTCCAGCGGGTAGAGCGCGGCTGCGATACTGGCAGCAGACGGCTGGTTGATCGGAGCCGGTGGTAGTCCGGCAACACGGTAGGTGTTGTAGTCGGAAGCGAGACTGTAGTCCTTGTTGTACAGCCGCCGCCGCCTGTGAAGGGCGTACACCACCGTCGGATCCGCCTGCAGGCGGTATCCGTTTCTCAGACGATTGCTGTAGACCGACGATACCAGCGAACGATCTTGTTCATGCGGCCCTTCACCCTCGATTATCGATGCCAAGATAACGGCATCGTTGCGGGTCATGCCTATTGAGTCCAACCTCGTATCCCACTCGGGTTTCCAGTGAGCCTCGAACGTATCCACCATTTGGTGCAGCACATCGAGTGCGCTCGATCCTACCCGCACGTAGTAGTTCGTGGCGTAGAGATACCCCTCAATCGTTCCACCTGTCGTCCCAACTCGCGCCAGTAGAGCCGAGTCCGCTGCTGCAGCCGCCAGGCTGTCGGGTGTTATGCCCAGCACCTCGTTGAATTGTGGCTCCAGCTCGGTCAACCAGATCCCTGGCGGGACCCTGACCATGCGCACGTCTGGAGTACCCTTGCGCAACAACACCAGCACCTTGCCCATCGGCGTGCCCGGTTGCAACGGGTATATGCCAGGCTTTATCCCCTCATGTCGCTTTCCCATTCTAGCGAATCGCGCGAACGACTCGGCTGAGCGCACAATTCCATGTACCGCCAGCGACTCAGCCATTGCCTCGACCGAGTCACCCGACGGGATGGTCACCCATACGGCGTTCTCGGGTTCTGGAACGCTGCAGGCGGCCAGAGCGACCGCCAACATGACAACGGCCCAGACCGATCGCACAGCCCGGGCTCTACGAGAAAGCTCCATCATGAGCATAGTGCCAACGGTAGGCCGATGAAGGAAGGGCCTCTGTGACGTAGGTAACAGCGGTGGCGGACGGACCGGTACTTGCCGTGTCCCAGACAGTTGCGGCATAGGACTGTCCAAATTGCACCGCGCTACAGGGGTTCTGCAAGGTCCACCGCGCCGGTGCGGCGCACAGGCGTTTTGGGGACCGGTGCCCTGATGTGGATCTCTGAAACTGGGCTCAGGCCTGCCTGAGAACCCCTCTCACCAAACTCGTGTCGCAGGAGGTTTCAATTCGCGAGCCTTGTCGTTCGAACTGGCGTGGTCAATCGTGATCGTAGGGCACTATCACGGCCGGAGAATCGGTCACGGTTTGACTATCTCGAATAGCTGCAAGTATTCGACTTCGAGTTCGTCCTCAAAGACACCAATGACGTAGTCGTCACCTATGTCCAGAACCTGGATTTGTGGAAGCACCACTGGGCCGAGGAACACTCCGGCCCGATCGAACACCAGATAATCGGTCGATGCCATGCCGCTCTTTGAGGAGGGTCCCTGTTCGACCCACAGATTGCCGGCCGCATCGAGCATTATCGCTGAGAACGGCGGACGCACTGCGGGGGCAATGACCTGATCCAATAGGCTGAGGACCTCGGACTCACTCAGCTTCCCGGCAAGATCGGCAACGGTAGTGTCGCGCCACTTGGTGATGTCCGCTTGCGCCAACGTCACCTCTCTTGGGCTCCACCGAATCGAAGTGCGCGAGGCATCGGGGCCGAAGCAGGAAATCTCAGCCTCCTTCTGGTCACCAATGCAAACCCTGGATTCACTTCCTTGGACGGCCATCACCGTTGTCTTCGCACGTGGGGGAGCTATACGCCATTCGCCCCACGGGGCACTCACGGCTACCAGCTCCGCATCTCCGAAGAACATCAGTGTGTCTATGCGCGTGTAGTCAGCCGAGACCCTGAGCGCTCCGCTGCGCGCCCGGTCCTCGTCAGACGCACCCTGCTTGCCGCTCTTACTGGCCTGTTTGACCATGACCTTCTCAGTCAGACGCACCAACAAGTCTCCATCCGGCAGCAGTCGCCCGGCGGCCGGATACATGGGTGGCTCGATTGCCTTGGCGATCGTGCCTCGATCTACAGTGCGCATGTCAACGAGGTTCCCAGCAGGATCGAACCGGGTGACACGAGCCAGCGCATCGTCCCACACCAGTATGGTGTCTCCATGTGCAATTGATATCTGAACCGGTTGCCGGAATTCGCCCGGTCCCGACCCATGCCCGCCCCAGTTCGCTAGAAAGGTGCCGAGACCGTCGTAGAGCCGAACTTCGCGGGAGCCACCATCGATCACAACGATGTCGCCGTCGGATTGCCGTGTCGCAGCGACGACGTCGTAGAATTGGTATTCTGCCGAGCCATCCAGGACACCGATCGTTACCCGGGGTTGAACAGGTACCGACCACGCATCAACGTCACTCCACAGAGGCTTCTGGTTGCGAACGATTGTCACGCCGGCACTGTCCACTACCATGTCCCGGGCCAGCGCTCCCTCGGCGGAAGTGCACGCATTTGCCGCCGCCACGACCACCACCAGAAACACTACCTGTCGCATCTCGCCTCCTTGACGTCAATTCCCCCCGCCCGCACGCTTGATTCGTACTGTAATATCCTTGCTACTGATCACCAACTCCCCCCCAGAGCGATTGACCACGATCGGACCACCCGTGACCTCAATGAATGCTTCCCCAAAGACCCCAGAGAACCGCATCACATCCGGTTGGGGGCTCTGCTTGGGCGGAGGCATTAGCGGCTCGTCGAGTGCGACCTGGCGTTCACCCGCCACAAGCGTGACAGATCGCTCCTCACCTCCCCTCACGTAACGAAATGCTACACTGTCTCCGGGTTGGACCGCACCGAACAGTCGACCACCTTCCACCTCTGTCAGCTCGTGGCTATCGATGTGAGTGAGCACATCCCCGGCTCGTATTCCCGCTTCGTGCGCCGGGCTCCCGGGTTCGACCCGGGTGATTTCCGGATATCCCGAGAACTCCCACCGGACTGATTCTTCGTCTTTGACTTTGATCACCTTGCAGTCCGAACAACTGACCGAGAATCCCAGCCAGCCACGTGGCAGGATCGTGTAGTCCGGCACCGGAGGTGGCAGGATCACCCTAGGCGCCCCTGGTTCGGCTGGAGCGGTCGACCGTACCGAGATGGGATCTGCGGACACCATCACAGTGTCTGGACGGACATAGACCACAGCACGCGGAGCTGTCTTGATTGACCAAGCCCGTGCCGGTTCCGGTGACATATCGGCGACAGGAGCAGGGACCAGATCGGTCACCGCTTTGCACTGGGCCGCCGGTGTGATCGTCACATCGAGTTCGCGCCCGTCACGTCTCACTGTCAGCGCAACAGACTCACCGGGCTTCACAGCACCAAACCGGCTACCGCCCTCTGCCGTCGTGATGAGGTAACCGTCGATAGCCGTCACTACATCACCCTCTTTGAGCTTGCCATCGGCCGGGCCACCATCCTCGATCCCCCAGAGCTTGGGCTCGGAGCGAAACTCATACAGAGTCCGACCGGGCTGTCCCTCTATGTAGCCGACAACGCAGTTGCACTCGAGTTTGGCGTATCCCAGTGATGCAGTTTCTATCTCGCCCGTCTGACATGAGCCCCTCGACTGGGTAGCGGCAATGCTCGGCACGATTCCCATCACAATTACTGCTGCGGTCAGCTTCGTTGTTGCTCGTCGCAATGACATGATGACCTCCGTTCCTCAGCGTCGTTCAAAACCAAACGACGCTTTGGATTGCTGAGTTATCTGCTTGCCGCGCCTCGAGTCTGGATTGCTCCAAACCCTCCCTGATCGTGACGGCAACCGGATCAGTCGGATCAATTTGCACAAGCTCAAAAGCCGCAGCATAGAGCGCATTGAGAGCGGCTTCACGCCCTTGGGCAAAGGCACCGTTGCTGGAGCTGTCAGCGACTGCGGCAAACGCCATTAGTGCGGTCACGTACGCGGAACCCGCTCGCTGTACCGCTGCGGCCGCCTGCATCGCCGTCTGCTGTTGTGCCGTTGCCATCGACTCGACTACGGTGCGAGACCCCACCCACTGGCCGACGGTTACACCGCTGACGAACAATGCAACTGACGCGGCGAGTCCGGCGGCAAGCCATGGGATTCGGACCCGCATGACGTTGCGTTGCTTGAGAACACCCCGCGCTCGCAAAGACTGTAAGGTTCGCTCCTCCAGCAGTCGTCCGGGTTGTCGTTCCCGTGGCAGGGACTCGATTTCCACTCTCTCCTCCGGAGTGAGCTCTGTTCTCTCATCGCTCTTCATTTGGCCCGTCCTCGCTTCTCGACTTCCAACGGTGTGAGCATCCTTCTCAATGCCCGTCGCGCATGAAACAGTTGGCTCTTTGACGTATTAACCGACACTTCGAGCTGATTCCCTATTTGTTGATGCGTGAAGCCCTCTACATCATGTAGCAGCAGCACTGTCCGATAGCCCGATGGCAGCCTGGTCAACGCGTCTTCCAGATCGATACGTTCGTGTTCCTGCGGTTCGTGAATCAACGGTTCCAGGTCTTCTCGTATTTCCAGCCATTTTTCATCTTGCCGCCGAAACAACATGCGGCAGAGATTGAGCGCTATTCCCGTGAGCCACGTACCCAGGTTCGATTCCCAGCGGAATTGGCCGAGCTTCTCGGTTGCCCTGATCCAGGTTTCCTGCACCACGTCTTCAGCATCCTGTTCCCTACCAGCCAAGACGCGCAGAGCAAACTGATACAACCGAGGTGTGTGCCGCCGATACAGCGTGCGAAACGCCTGCTCGTCTCCGTCCAACATGACCGACTCGGCCAGGGACTCGTCACTTGGATCCAATGGATCGGGCTTGCTGCTCACAGTTGTTAGTGACCTGGGAGGTAAGAAGGGTTGTATGGCTAGGTGCGTTTCAGGATCGCCAGGTAGCGCGGGTCGCTTCTAATGAAGTCCATGTCCGGATCGTTCTCTATCCAACCGAAGTTCCCGAAACCGGCCTGCACAGCCTGATCGAGATAGTCGATCGCCTCGTCTGGGAATTCGAGGATGGCGTATACACAGGCCACAGCATAGAGGATGACGGCATCACCAGGATCGATTGCCACGGCACGCTCAGCCCAATCTATACTGCGCTCACGCTCTCCCAGCCTGGCCAAGCAGCCCGAGCCCAGTGAGAGCGCTCTGGTGTCCTCGGAGTTGAAGTCCAGTTGCCGTTCGATCACGTGCAGGGCACGCTGATATGCGGTTCTGGCTCCTTGCTCATCGCCCAATCCAGCTATCGCCAGGGCTGCAAGTAACCTTGCCTGGTAGTCTTCTCTCACCTCGGTTGCCTGTCCGAACAACCTGAGCGCTTCCTTCAGTTTCCCTTGGCGAAAACACGTGCGTGCGTAGAAGTAGTAGGCTTCGAAGAGCTTGGGGTTGATACGTATCGCCTTCTCGAACTCCAGCTCCGCCTCCCGGAAATCGCCCCTCAAGGACACCGCCAATCCCCTGGCAGCGTGGGCTTCCGCCAGTTTGGGATCCAAATGCAGTGCTCTGCTGCTGGCCTCCTCAGCTTGTTTGAGATTGGTCTCACTCGACTCGAAGTACATGTAGAGGAAGGAACAGCAGTCGGCTACCCCCGAGTAGGCCAGGGCATACTCGGGATCGGCGTCGATGGCTTGGAGGAACACCTGCCGGGCGTACTTCAGACTCCTCTCCCGAAACTGATAGAAGAACTTGCGACCCCGCAGATAATGATCGTACGCTGCAACGTCCTTGGGTTGTACTTGCCGGAGGTAGCGCTTCTGATCTTCACTCAACACGGCTTGCAAGGCTGCAGCCACGTTCTCAGCGATCTCGTCCTGAATCGCAAATACATCCTTCATGTCACGGTCGTATCTCTCTGACCAGAGATGGTAGCCGTCCTCCACATTGATGAGCTGAGCAGTTACCCGCAAACGATCACCGGCCCTGCGCACGCTTCCCTCCAGAACCGACCGGACATTCAGCCGGCGACCGATCGTACGGATGTCATCATTGCTCCCCTTGAACGCGAACGTCGACGTTCGCGCTGCTACACGAAAACCCTCAACCTTGGTTAGCACGTTGATGATCTCGTCGCTCAGGCCATCGCTCAGGTATTCGTTCTCCAAATCTGCACTCATGTTGACAAACGCGAGTACCGCGATCGACTTGGGCAACACGGTCACGCCATCTGATTCCGCGGAAAGAGCTTCGATGAACTGCTCCATCGTCGCGTACCGATCTATCGGCAACTTCGCGAGGGCCTTGGTGACAGCGTGTCCCAGTGCCGGTGCCACATCCGGCCGTACCGTCGTTAGAGGAGGGGCCGGGTCAGTCAGATGGCGCGCGATGATGGCCCGTGCGTTCGGACCGACAAACGGAGGCTGTCCAGCAAGCATCTCATAAAGCACGCACGCGAGGCTGTACTGGTCACTGCGCCCATCGATCTCTTTCTCGCCTGCCGCTTGTTCCGGACTCATGAACTCAGGTGTTCCCAGATAAACACCAGTCTCCGTTATCCGCTCGCCAGCGGTACTGACGGCAAGCGCGATGCCGAAATCGGCCAACCATGCATGGTCTTGCTCCAGCAGTATGTTGCCAGGCTTGATGTCTCGGTGAACGACCCCTCTACCGTGAGCGTAACCCAAAGCACCACCTACATCCCGTGCGATCTGCAGAGCCTCCTCCACAGGCAACTGCTGTTCCCGATCTAGACGCCTGCGGAGAGTCTCGCCGCTCACAAGGGGCATCACGTAAAGCAGGAAGCCACCCACTTCACCGGAGTCGTACAATGGCAGGACATTAGGATGGCTGAGCTGGGCAACTATCCTGATCTCCCGCAGGAACCGGCCTCGCCCGATAGCGGCTGCGATATCTGACCGCAACACCTTGATGGCTACCCTGCGATCGTGCTTGAGGTCATCAGCCACGTACACAGTCGCCATTCCACCTGCACCGAGTTCGCGCTCGATGGAGTAGCGGCCCACAAGGGCCATGTTCAGAGGCTCGATTTGCTCCGTCATTGCGCTTGAAAGATAGCACGCGAGATTGTATGGGGGTGAGCCGGACCGCAGTCCCCTCTGGCCGCTGTCGGAACATGATCTCACAGACGTTCGCAGACAGAGTCGATTTCATGATCCACAACGCTGACGTGACCTGACGGTTGAGACCGGACTGAATGTCGATCTGGCAATAATGACCGCCAATCACGTTGGACCGGTGCGCTCAGCAGAGCACTTCTCCCGTCGATGTTGGAGCGGAAACCAGATTTCATTGGGCGCGGGGCCCGCACAGGGTTGCCTTTGGACGGCTGACGGGCGAGAATTTGGCGGGGAGTGGGACAGAACCACGGACCCGCAAGGGGCCAGGAGTTGGCAAGCTGAGCCCACCAGACGCAGATACTTTCGGGGGATTCGCGATGTCGAAACTTTACGTATCCAACAGAGATGAATCCGTGAGGATGTTCAGCAGCAGCTTGCTCGAGCCGTTCACACACGTGCATCACACCGTACCTCTGATTCTCTACATACCCGTTGTCGGATATATGCTGTTTCTCACCTACCAACAGGGAATGGGAATCGGACGAGCATTACTCATGTTCGCGGTGGGTCTGGTCATCTGGTCAATTGCAGAATACATAGTCCACCGGTTTGGCTTCCATGTTTCGCGCGACGCAGAGGTACGCGTTCAAGATACGATAGATGGTCTTGACGCCGATCAATCGGCACTGGCTGCGATCGGCAATTTTGAACAGTTGAGGTATTTTTTGGCTCACGGTGTGCATCACACGCACCCAAATGATTCCAGACGACTGGTGATGCCACCTGTCGTGAGTATCCCACTGGCGATCCTGTTCTACTGGTTATTCAGATTGGCTTTCGGACCGGTGGATATGCTGCCTGCATTCGCCGGGCTGGTGACAGGCTATTTGTTCTACGACATGACACACTACGCAGTGCATCATGTGAGACCCAGGACCAAGATCGGACGCTACCTGAAAAAACACCACTTCCGCCACCACTATATGGATCCACGCAAGAACTACGGGGTCAGTTCGCCATTCTGGGATGTGGTATGGGGTACAATGAACCGAGCAATCGGTGGGGACACCGACCCGAGTTCGGAGCAGGCACCTGCTTCCTAGTGAATTGGCTGATCTAAGAACGACTGCAGCCTACCAGTAGAGCAACAGGAAGATCACCGGGATGAGGACACCAGCACTGGTGAGCCAGGCACCTCTTCCGGTGATTCCTTTCTTTCCCTTTATCACGAACAGCCCCGTTATGGCCAACAGCAGCAGTGCGGCAGCATAGATGTCGGCGGCGTAGGTCCACAGCTTTCTAGCATGATTCAAGTGGAGGAAGTTGGCCTCACGCAGCAAGGTCCTGCTCTGCATGCTTTCCCGCAGGACACCGCCACTCGACAACTCGACATAGATGACGGTCCCATCGTCCATGAAGACCTGCAGGGAGTCGGGATCAGATCGGAACGTGCTGCGAACCACACCGGCTTCCCCGACCCGGCCGAGGATGTCTCTGAGTGCGTCGGGCGTAGCTGGATCGGTCGTCACGACTGGACCGATGTTCGACTCCAGACTGACGACCTTGAAGTTAGGATTCCAGTCTCTGACGTGGTTTACCGCAACCCCCGAGACTGCATATATGACCGTCAGGGCAACACACACATAGCCCACGTCTCGGTGGATGATGTTATTCCACTTGCGCCACTTGATCTTTCCGGTTGCCACAGGGGACCTCGTCCTACTCCTCTACTACCGCACCGATTCCCCTGAGCTGATAGTAAGTCGTGGGACCCGTAACAGATGTGGGATCGAATTCGAGTCCATGCTCCTCCGCGTGGTGCTTCGCCTGCTCGATCGCCTCTTCCAGGGTGAGTGCGACCTCCTCGACTACTCCCTCCACGACCGCTCGATGGCCTCGCGCACTCATCGGGAAGACGATCACGCCGTCTTCCACCTTCACACGGATCTTCTCGAATTCCTTGTCGCTGCCCAGCTCTACCCAGCAGCCACGCATCTCACACACTTCCACCACGGTACCGGCAACTAGGACGCGCTCACCCAAGTACTCAGTTGGATTGGCCAGTATCGCTGATACCAGTGTCGTATCGCTGAGGGTCAACGCCTCGCCGTAGACCGTTCCACTTGTCTCGGGTGCGCCACCACAGGCCGCTACCAGGGCACCGATCGCCAGTGCTGCGGATGTTACTAACCGTGTTCTCATCTTTTGCTCGTCTTCCTACGGGTTCAACCTGTGAAGAAATATCGAGTGTTCAAGCCAACAATACTAACAGTCTAGCCGGAGCATAACCGACCGCAACCCATGCTTCCATTAAGGGATCTTCACTACTTGAAGCGTGCACTACCTCAGTCGTGCAGGATCCTCTCCGGCGGGTCGTCCAGATCGTCGAACTGACCACTGCGGGCCGCGACGACGAACAGTACCACAAACACCGCTCCGAGTATAACCGCAATTGGTAACAGAAACAGCACCGCGTTCATTGACTCTGCCTCCGGACAGCCACTTCAACCCGCGACGCGCCCCAAATCACCATGGCGCTCGAGAGGGGCATCAGCACAGCCGCGACCAGCGGATTCACGAATCCCAGTGCGGCTGCGCCAACTGCAACGATATTATACGCAATCGATCTCACTTGGTTCAACCGGATCGCCGACGCACAGGCCTGAGCCGCAATGAAGCCAGCCGGTATCGGAGCCAGACTCCCGGACGAGATGACCCCGTCCGCAACCAGTACACTGCTGGCAGCACCGCTGCCCATCGCAATCCCCACGTGAGCCTCTGCCAATGCCGGTCCATCGTTGATTCCGTCACCGGCAAACAAGACTGTGTGACCGCTTGCCTGCCTGTTCTCGACCCAAGCGGCCTTCCCCAAAGGTTCGATCCGAGGCACCACCGTCCCAATGCCGGTTTCCCAAGCGATGCGCTCGGCCACCTCTTTGTGGTCACCTGTCAGTAGGGCCACGTCGAGGCCTCGGTCAACTAATTGACCGACGGCGTGCGCAGAATCGGGGCGCACCGCATCACCCAACTCGATCACGGTCCACTCCCCCGTCTCGTCGATCAATCTGACCTGCCCGGCCTCACCAGCCCGTAGCTTCCAGGTTCTGCCGGCGATCCGCCCGCTGATACCTAGACCAGGTTCCTCGACTATTTGGGTGCCACGCGGTAGTGCGATTCCTCTTTGACCGGCTTCATCCAAGATCGCCCTGGCAATTGGGTGACTGCTGTAGCGCTCCAGTCCCGCCGCCATCCGCAAGGCCTCGTTCTCAGCCCGCAATACCGTGAGCGCGCCCTTGGTCACGGTCCCTGTCTTGTCGAGCGCTACGGTGTCCACATCGACCATGTCCAGCAGTGCGTCCGCCGAACGGAACAGCAGGCCGCGCCGGGCCGCGGCACCTAGCCCAGCCGCGGCGGCCAACGGTCGGGACAGAGCCAACGCACAAGGGCAGGCTACAACGAGCACCGCCACTGCCCGGGTCACCGCCGGATTCAAGCCGGCGGCCAACGCCCACACCGTGAACGTCGTCGTTGCCACGAACAGAGTTGCTGCGGTAAACCAGGGAGCTATGCGGTCGGAAGACGTCGGTCGGGTACCTCGATCCGCTGCCGAACGCAGCTGCTCGGCCATCTGTTGCATTACGGTGTCTCGACCGACGGCGCTAACCTCGACCGCAACAGCGCCATCGAGCAACACGGACCCGGCCACGACTTCCGATCCCAGCGACACCTCTACCGGCTCGGACTCGCCGGTGATCAAGCTCATCCGCACTCGCCCCCGGCCTGTCTT
>JBDGXD010000021.1:0-23484 GCA_039584755.1 Gemmatimonadota bacterium | reverse complement strand
GGTTCGAAGGGCGTTGCTGCAGCCAAGCCTCTAGTGTTGGTGACCGGGTTCATGATCCTAATGGGTGGTTTCAGCATTCTGTTGGGTCTCTATATGGAGATCGGGACGTGGCTGCTGGTCCTCTTTCTGCTGCCAACCAGCTTCCTGATGCACAATTTCTGGCAGGACATGGACCCGATGCAGCAGCAAGTCGAGGGAGCCATGTTCATGAAGAACATCGCTCTGTCAGGAGCGGCCCTCATCATCTATTGGGTGGTGCAGACCCACGGGTACGGGCCGTTTGTGCTACGGCAGCCGCTGTAGGGGGCAGCGGGGCAGGACGGGGCAGGAGGTTACCGGCTCACTGGGTAACTCTGTGCTTCTCAATGAACTCCTCGGTCTCCTGCGGGACAAACATGTTGTCTGCGATGCTGGCAATTTCCTCGGCCTCACGCCACGCCGCCTCGAGCGTCAGCAACTCGCCTGCCAGTGCCCGCCGCTCCGATTCCTCGTGCACGGCCATCTCTATCGCAAGCTTGGTGGGTTTGGGGAGCCGCGTGATCAAACCAGGCTTCTTCTTGAACATCGCGCCACTGTCACGTTCGGTCTGATCGCGCACTTCGTCGGCAACGTGCGACAGATACACTTCAGGATCTCCGGCGTCCTCGATCTGATTCACAGCCTCTCGGATGATTGGCTTGGCACCTATCATCACGTTGATGCCAGGTAATAGCAAACCCACCACCCTTACGGCCTCCTCACCTTCAAACCTGTCTTCCCCATGTTGGTGCTTCACGTACACAGCCCAGTCTTCGCGCCGCTCTGAATTCACCAAGATGCGCGATTTTTCAAGGTTCTGCTTCCGAACCTTCAGTATGCGGCCATCTTTGGTCTTGATACGAGCGCGGACCGGGATGTTGGCGATCGCCTGGGGAACCATGTGAATGCCACCGACCACCCCAACGCCCGCGGCAGCAGCACCCGCGACCACAGCACCTGTAGCCACGATGGCGCCCGCCGTCCACAGCATCGCTCGCTTGCGCCGGCGGCCGAACTGATCGCCGTAGCGCCATGCGGCAAACTCCGGCCGCAGCGGCTCTCCGATGCGAACAAGTTCGAGGCCCTCCCGCAGCCGTGCCAAGCCAACCTCATCGGTTGACATGCGCATGCGAGTGCCGCGGAACTCACGTTCACACTCCTCAATGGCTTCCCAGCGTTCCTCCAGAGGAGTGAGGTTCCAGCGCTCACATTTGCGACACACGACCCACAACCGCCCCTTTTCCCCATCGAACGCCAGGCGACGGCCGATGGGGAAGTGCTCTATGACCTCATTGTCTCCTAGAGGCCGATTACAGAAGAGACAGGTGGAATACATGCCAACCGCTCAGCTGCTGAATCAATCCGATGCGTGAAGCCTACTGCGCGGCCAGTGGTACGGCGCCTGTATCTTCACCACCCACGCCGACGATTCTCAGCCGGACCACATATTGGACGTCGAGTTCGTCACGCCACACACCGTAGATCCTGTTGCCTACGAACGCTCTCGGCGCAAACCGGTTTGGCATTGTCACGACTCCCATGAACCTGCCGTCAGAGTCAAACACGTCCCAATCGGGCGCTCCAATGTCCTCGATGAAGTTCCACTCCTTGAGCTCTTCCTCAGACATCCCCGACGGTGACTGGATGTGTTGCACCCAGATACTTCCGCTCGGCCCAACCTGCATACCAGCGAACGCCGGATAGTACTCAGCAAAGTGTATCACCGAACGCATCTGCTGCATGGCCTGTGAATATGCCTGGGGAGGTACGTTGGCCTTGATCTGCTCCTCGAAGAACGTCCACATCATCTCCTGGTCGGTTTCGCCTATTGGCGTGAGTTCGAACGGTTTGGTGACGATCCGCTCCAGGTCACCGCTCGGTGAGTAGACGCCGATGCGATAGTCGTCATTTATCCCAAACAGGAGATACATGTCGTCGGTGATCTGCCAGACCGGCTCGGCGGTGAAGAGATTGATTTCCGGTGAGTCGGGATTGGCCAGGTTCAACGTCCCGCCCGGCGGGAATCTTCGCAAGGTGTCGAGTACGGAGCCATCAGTCGACAGGGTAACAATCATGTCCATGCTGTCTGTCGCAGGACGATCGGGCAACGATAGAGGACGGACCTGCTCCACGATCACACCTGAGCGGGTGGCGTTTATCGCCATGGGCATTCCATTCAAGAGATCCAGCTGGAAGCTGCCCAGACTCGTCCCGTCGGGTGCATAACGATTGACCCGTTGTTGCCCCAGATCAGGCACGAGCAGAGTGTCTCCCGACCCCATGTAGAGGCTGATCGCCTGAGGCCCGAGCTCACCCGGCCCGGACCCTGGCCCACCGATGGTCTGTTCGTACTGTCCCTCCGGTGAAAAGACCCTGACGTGCTGAGCTTGAGCATCAATTACGAATATCCGATCCCGGGAATCCACCGCGACGAACCCGACCTGTCCAAACTGGTACTCCGGATCACCTTCAATCGCGCCAATCTTCAGTTCCTCTTCCAGTGTCCACTGGCTCGAACTGCTCCAAACGCCTTGGTCGGTGTTGGTCACGAGCGCCACCCCGGCGCTGTCGGTGACGGTTCCTTGCCAGTTGTCCCCGCCCGAACAAGCTGTGACGACACTCGCAATGATCAAGGCGGATAGCAGGCTAGCGCTCTTCATCTTTCGACTCCGTTCATTCGTTAGTTGGCTGCTCGTTCAAGCACCGCGGCTGCCTGGGCGGGAAGAGCAGCATGGCTTGGGAGAATCACCACCGGTCAGGCCCCGCCACCACCGTTGTCTACGGTCATGCCGGGGTGCAGGTGACATCCACGCTCCCAAATGCATTTCAACACGATCCAACCTCTTGTTATCCATACTGGCAATATCTATATACTATATATCTATTTAAGAAACTGTGATGGCGCAAGTCTCTCGCCAATCAGTTGAATCATAAACCGTTGCAATATAAATGTATACAGCAGTTTACATCATGTGATTCATTAGGTCTGGAGTCCGACGACAATCTCGCCGCAAACCGACAGACCCTGTGCGGGAGAGACCGTCACAAACCTTGCGCTACCACACGGCACCGAATAAGTATAGTACATATGGATACTTCGATTATGTATCCCTAGGTCGAGCAAGTCGCTACCCAAACCCGAGGTATCCGTGACCGAGAAGGACGTTGCAGCGCTGCTGCCCCTCACACCGCTTTCATTTCAGATCCTCCTCGCTCTCGCGGATGGCGAACGGCACGGTTACGGGATCATGAAAGAGATCGACCGTCGGACCAAGGGAAAGATGACACCGGCGACGGGTCCGCTCTACCTGGCCGCCCAGCGCCTGATGGATCACGGACTGATTGCCGAATCCGAGAAGCGGCCGGCACCCGAGTTGGACGACCGGAGAAGACGTTACTACAAGCTCACCGAGTTCGGCCGACGTGTGGCCGCCGCCGAGGTTGAGCGGATGGCCGACCTGTTAGGAGTCGCATTCGAGAAGCAGCTGGTGAAAGGAAGCGTCGAAATCAAACCGAGCGAGGGGAGAGCCCGCTCCACACCCCACGAGTGGCAGGCTCCCGACCTCGACAAGAGCTGACGGCGAAAGTACATCCGCGCTGAGTGCCGGTTGGACAGGCAGTTTTCCAGGCGCCAGAAGTTTCCGTACGTGGGGTTCAGACTAACCCCGTACAGCCCACCGCACGAGGTTCCCGAACTTTGGCGGAGTTCCCTGCATCAGAATGCCGACGCGGAATATCCGCCCGCCAGCCCACACGAACAGAATCGCCGTCAGTATCACACCCAGCAATCCAACCCAGGGCTGCCACGCCTCGATCCCGGCAGGCGTTCCCTGTCGCAACAGCATGAGAACGGGTGTGAAGAGTGGAAACAGCGAAAGACCGGTAGCGAAACCTGATTCAGGGTTCATCAGCACAGGCATCATTACGAACATCGGTACCATCACCGGCAGCATGCTGGGCAGGGCCATCGACTGTGCTTCGGTTGCATCGTTGCAAGCCGATCCCAGCGCCGCGCCCAGTGCACCAAACATGAAGACCGCGGCTATCATATACACGATCATCCAAGGAAGGATGTGGTATGGGATGTACTGCCCGAAATCGAGGTGGCGTATGAACAGGACACCACCGAGGACATACACGGCTGCGACGGTCAGAGAGACACCCACGCCGCCGAGGAGTTTGCCCATCATGAAGTGAAATGGCTTCACCGATCCGATCATTACCTCTGCGATCCGCTGTGATTTTTCATCCGTCACTGCCTGCAATAGCGGTGAAGCACCCATCAGGATCATGAGAAACATCAATATCACGGGTACGATGGGTATGATGAGAGCCTGCAGTTCCGTACTTCGCTGTGCTTCAGATATCTCACCGGTTTCGGGGTCTGCGGATACGAGGCCGAGACTCTGGGGATAGATCCAATCGAACGCGTCGGGTATCGTTGCCGGGTCAACGCCCGCGTCAACAAAGCGCAGCCGTCGCAGCTCATCATTGATGGGTCGACCTATCCACTGCCGCACCTCATCCAGCGCTGAACTTCGGGCGTAGTAGGAGATACCAGCCGATCCCCGCTGGTCTCGGGGATGCAGCACCCCTTCACCGATTTCCAAGACCGCATGGAGTTCATTGTTTCTCACACGGTTCGACAACTGGAGCAACTGCGCGTCTCGGGTGGCATCCGGTTCTGCAACCACGATGAGATATGCCGGCTGAACCTTCTCGCCAGTCTCTTTGTCTAGCACCGCTTCGGCGTTTCTCGCTGCGGCAGCCTGTGCCACTACTTCAGCCACCAGCCCTGAACGGTCGATAATGGCTATTCTCTTATCTCTCGTGTCGACGCGATCCTTGAACAGGGCCATTCCAATGGCGCTGCCCCCCATCAACACAGGTGCCAACACCAGTCCGATAATGAATCCCTTGGTGCGGACGGTGGCCTTGTACTCGCGCAGTGCAACCTTGATGACTTTACGCATCGTTGACCTCCTCCGCCTCCGGCCCTGCAATGCGCACGAAGATGTCGTGCAACGATGGTCTGGTGATTTCGAAACTGGTTACGCGTGCGCGTGACATCACGGCGGCAAGGATGTCGTGGGGATCCCGATTCGGTCCCACCCGGAGTTCCTGGTACTGGCCGAAGTTGTTGACTTTTTCGACGCCCTCTATGCTGCTGAGAACACCCGCACCGTTCTCGGTGCGCACCCGGATGGTATCGCTGCCATACTCATTCTGAATCGATTCCAGCGTACCGTCGAGAACCTTCCTTCCCTTGAAGATCATAAAGATGAAGTCACACATCTTCTCCGCCATGCCCATGTCATGGGTGGAGAAAATTACTGTCGTTCCACCGGCCTGCAGATCGAGCACGGCTTCCCTGATCACGTCGGTGTTGACCGGATCCAGTCCCGTGAAGGGCTCATCCAGAATGACCAGATCGGGAGCGGCCACTACGGTTGCAATGAACTGGACTTTTTGAGCCATTCCCTTACTGAGGGTCTCGATCTTCTTCTTTGACCAGTCCGCCAAGTCGAGTCTCTCGAGCCAGCGGTCGACAGCTCCTCGCACGTCCCCGTCCCGTTTCAGACCGCCATAGAACTCCAGCAGCTCCCGCACTTTCATCTTCTTGTACAGGCCGCGCTCCTCGGGCATGTAACCGATTCGGTCCGTACATGCACCGTGGAGCTCTTCGCCAAATACCCGGATTGCCCCGCGGTCCGGATAGAGGATGTTCATGATCATGCGGAGCGTCGTCGTCTTGCCGGACCCATTGGGACCAATGAACCCGTAGACACTTCCCCGGGGGACGTTGAGCGAGAGATCGTTGACGGCGGCGACCTTCCCGAATGTCTTGGTGATGCAGTCTATCTCGACGGCGTACATCATCACTCTCCCGAACGAATGCGGCTGCGGATGACCGTCCGCGGACGCAGAGGTCAGCCCACTTTAATATACATATATCATATATATAGTTGCAACATATGGACACACCTGGAATCCCCGATCGATGGAACAGGTTAAGTGCTTTTCACGTATGCGTTTAGACCTTAATGCAGGTAGGTGGCGTAGCCTTCGGTGTTTGTCCGCTCCAATCAGCATCCCTCTGATGCGCACCACTGGCGCGCATTCTGGAACATTTTGAGCCAAGGTGAGGCACCAAGCGATTGTTTCAGCTCCCGCGGCATGTAACCCCACTGCCACTTCAGGAAGGTGCGCTCGGGATGGGGCATCATCGCGAGATGACGCCCGTCCGGAGAGCAGAGCGACGCGATACCCAGCGGCGAGCTGTTGGGATTGAAGGGATAGGCCTCGGTAACCTGGCCCTCATCGTCCACGAACCGAATCGGCGCAAACCCTTTGCGATCGACTTCCTCGAGGATCTTCTTGTCGGGGAAAAACGCCTGTCCCTCACCGTGCTGCAGCCAGATGCCCAGTGTGGAGCCCGCCATGCCGTCGAGCATGATCGCCGGGCTCTCTTGGATCCGCACCGTCGTAAACCGAGATTCGAACCGGCCCGATCCATTCTGAATGAAGCGTGGCTGCAGTTCCCCCGCTATCCCAGGCCAGGGGACCCAACCCAGCAATGCGTGCAGCTGACAACCGTTGCAAACGCCGAGCGAAAACGTGTCCGGACGATTGTAGAAATCCTCGAACTGTCGCCACAGACCCGAGTTGAACCGTATGACACCGGCCCAACCCTTGGCCGCGTCCATCACATCGGCATAGCTGAAGCCACCCACAAACACCACACCACGGAAGCCACTCAGATCCACACTGCCATTCAGGAGATCGGACATCACCACGTCCCACGCCTCGAATCCGGCCGAGTAGAACGCGGACAACATCTCGCGGTCGCTGTTGCTGCCTTCCTCACGCACGACCGCAACACGAAACTTGTCGTCCGCCTCGAGCAGGTCCCTCGGTGTCGGGCCCACCTCGAATGGCACGACATACTTGGGTCCGGTTCGCTCACGCAGTCCCGCGCGTTCCTGCTCCACGTGCTGCGGACTCGCCTGCAGCCGGTCAATCTCGAAACTCGTGCTCTCCCACAGATCTCTGAGGTCTCTCACATCCGCATTGAGCACTTCCTTTCCCTCACAGCTAACACGGACGGTCATGTCGTCGGTGGTACGGCCAAGGAAGACACATGGAACAAAGGCGTTCCTGAACGCTTCAATCACGCGCGTGACGTTCGATTCGGCTACTTCGAGGACCAACCCCAACTCCTCGGAGAAGAGGACTTCGATAGCCGAGGCCGGTCCGGTATCGATCTCCACATCGATCCCACAGTTGCCCGCCCAAGCCATCTCCAACAACGTGGTTATCAGCCCGCCGTCACTGCGATCGTGACCCGCTGCCACAGATCCCATTGCCAAGAAGTCCTGCACAACATTGAAAGCACGCTCCAGCAGTCCTGCGTCTTCGACATCCGGTGAGCGATCGCCCAGTTGGCCGTATACGTGAGCGAGAGCCGAACCGCCCAGCCGATGGTGACCGCCACTCAGATCGACATAGAGCAACTGACCCGTTCCGGGCAACTCTAGATCCGGGGTTACTGTCTGTGTGATATCCGGGCAGGTTACGTAGGCCGAGACAACGAGTGAGCCCGGAGCCTTGACGGTTTCATCCACCCGGCCGTCAGCGGGCGCATGGGCAGCCATGGACAAGCTGTCTTTGCCACCGTCGATCGCGATGCCCAGTTCAGTCAGGATGTCACTCAGCGCAACGGCGGCATCGTGAAGTGCCGCCCCCTCACCGTCGAGCTTAGCAGCCCACATCCAATTACCCGAGCACTTCACATCCTGTAACGTGCTCACCCGCGCCCAAACCAGATTGGTCAGCGCCTCGCCAACGCTCATGCGCGCCATGGCCGCTGGATCGAGCAGGCCTTTGATCGGCTGCTCTCCTATGGCGGTCGCCGCGCCAGTTGTCCCAAAATGGCTCTGCGCGATCACGGCAACATCGGCGACCGTCAACTGTAGTGGGCCGGCGCACGGCTGTCGCGCTATCAACCCCGTTACTGCCCGGTCTACCTTGGTGGTCAGGAATCGCTTGGAACCCACCGACAGAAGCCGCAGCACGCGATCAAGGGCCGCAGCGACCGTGAGGCCCTTGGGCAGCTCCAACGGTTTCACTTGGGTCGGAATCCGCTCGAGCTCAAACGTCTTCTGCGGCATGTCACCCAGAACCGCATCGAGTTCGAGGTTCACCGGTGTGGAACCATCGAACTCATCGTGCAACACGATCTTGCCGTCACCCGTGATCCGTCCCACAAACGCCGCGGTGACTTTCTCTCTCTCACATAGTGACAGGAACATGTCGGCATGTTCGGGTCGAAGCAGAAGAGCGTCTTGTTCCTGGTACTCGGCGCCCCATATCTCCAACACCGAGAGCGTTTCGTCGCCGAGGGGGATCTCGCGCACTTCGATCTGCGCGCCCGCCGGACTCACTATCTCCTTGAGGACATTGCAGTTGCCGCCGGCGCCCTGGTCGTGAATGCTCACTATGGGATTGTCTTCACCCAGCTCGACACATGCGCGGATGACGCGGTTCATCTTCTGCTCCATCTCCGCGTCACCCCGCTGCACCGCATTGAAGTCCAACTCGGCGACGTTCTCACCCTGGACCATGCTCGACGCAGCACCGCCACCCATGCCGATCCGATACGCCGGGCCGCCGATCTTGACCACCCACATGTCGCCCTCAGGAGGGTCCTTCTCAACATGGCGCGCGTCCATCTGACCGATGCCACCACTGAACATGATCGGCTTGATCCACTCGCGACGCTCACCGTTCGGGAGTCTCAAGCCAAACGATCGGGTGTAGCCCTGGATCACCGGCTCACCAAACTTATTGCCGTAGTCAGACGCTCCATTGCTCGCCTCTATCTCGATCTGAAGCGGCGGTGCCAGGTTGTCCGGATAGGCAAACTCGGGATCTTCCCAGGGAAGCTCGTACCCCGGAATGCGAAGATTGCCCACGCAGTAAGCCGCTGTTCCCGCTACGACGAGTGAGCCCTTTCCCGTCGCGTGCACATCACGGATACGACCGCCGGTGCCGGTTTCGGCTCCAGGGAATGGCGCTACGCCTGAAGGGAAGTTGTGGGTTTCGGCGGTGAAGATGATGTGGTAGTCGAGGTCCGACAGCATCACGGGTGACGGCCTACCGATCTCCGATGGCACTATCGTACGCATCCGATAGCCGCGTATTGCGCTCGAGTTGTCCTTGAACGCAATCGCACTGTTGCTGGGATTCGCTTTGAGCGGGGCCTGGATCAGACCAATCAGGTGCTGAGCCATCTCTTTACCGTCGATGACGAGACGCCCTTTGAAGAACCAATGCCGGGAGTGCTCACTATTGGACTGAGCAATGTCGAAACATTCGACGTTGGTGGGATTACGCCCGACCCGCTTCAGAAACAGATCAGTGTAGTAGTCCAGGTCCCAGTCATCGAACGCCAGCCCCAATTCGCGATTCACTCGCTCGAGGGCCGCTCTGCCCTGTTCGATCAGCGGGATCTCGAAGGAGGGCTCAGGCTCCACTCCCGTTTCGAACGTGGTGAGTGGCCTGGGATAGTGGCACTCCGTCATCCGATCGTGCACCAGAGACAGGAATTGCAACTGTTGCGCCTCACTCAACGGCTCAGTAGTCCTGATCTGATAGCGGCGCGATCGTTCTATGCGGCGGATCTTTCGCAATCCACAAGCGTGACAGATAGAGACAGCGTTGGTCGACCAAGCCGTGGTGAAGTTCATGCGCGGTCCGACCTCGAGCACCAGCTCGCTGTCGTCGAGCTGCGACGTTTCGCCGAAGCTGGCCGGTTCGAAGGTCTCGCTCAGCAGCCAGGCGAGTACACCGGCTTCAGCCGCCGTCAGCTCGCCCTCAACGTCGATGTTGAAGCAGTACTCGGATTCGATATCGGTGATGTGACTGCAGACCCTGGCCCGCGCGGTCTGTAGCAGCGCGTTCTTCTTTGTGACTGCCAGGCCAGGAGCGCGATAGCGATGAAGTAGTGTCATGGGCGGCGCTACAGACAATTTACAACCGCGGTCAAGACATCGCCCGGCGGCCGCCAATCAGTTCAACACCAGCATTCTATGCGACGAATTCTCCTATGAATCCGGCTGTGCCAACAACGCCCGATGTGTCGCCCGGGGAGGTGATATCCCCCCCGTCCAGCCACACGCTGTGACACACCGGGCATCGTTCAACCAAGATGTTCCACACCGTCTCCAGTGTCATCTTGGCACCGTCCGTGGGACAGCGGCGCTCCGTCTCCAGTTTCCCATGCAAATGTTGCTTACAATCGGCGCAGGTTCGAGCGGCGCCGGTTCGGTCGTTAGGCAGTGACTTGCCGCACCGGACACACTTACTTCCAAAGATCCCCATGTTGCCTCCTGATTACCCGATCGGTCCGGAACAGGTTTGTGTTTGTCCTAGTATCGGACGGGAGACGGGAAGCCTTAGAGGGAGATTAGGAGGGGAAGGAGAGAGGGCAGAGGCGGCAGAGGTGCAGATGGGCGGCAGGCACAGAGGGATCAGCAGGGAGCAGCGTCGGAAGTGCGTTGTCTAGCCGCCGGTGGGTAGTGGCGCCTGCGAGAAGCCGCGCAGTGCTTTGAGCCACTGCCGCGTCAGGATGTCCAGCACCTGCCGGCCCTTTTCGGCGGTCGCCAGGGTTGGATCACCAAACAGACCTGTCTCCGAGAACTCGGGATCATTACGGTCACGGGAGAACAGGCCGGGCCGGTATCCGGGATAGTCTTTAGTAGTGCCTTCTCCGTAGTCGGTCACGGCACGATCCATCCGTACCAGATCAGGCTGCAGATAGAGATGGATCGAGGTTTCCAACTCGTCGGCGTGTCCACCGGCCTGTTGACCCTGCAGTGCCTCAACTTCATCTGTTTCCAGGTCGTCCCACGACACCACCAGAGTAGGGGTACCGATTTGAGTTCTGATCTCACGAGCCGCGATCGATATCGGCAGGCCTGTGGCCTTGGAGATCCCCGTATTCAGGAATACGATCCGCTGCGCGCCCTGCCGCACCAACGACTGAGCTACTTGAAAGACATAACTCTGAAACACCTCCGGATCGGCCACCTCTGTGCCGGGATAATCCCTGAATGCAGGGAACCAGCCATGCAAGATCGCCGGAGCAACAATGATCGGTAGGGAGTCAACCGCCTGGTCACAGAGATACTCCATCACCTTCTGGTCTGCGTTCATAGGCAGATGCGGTCCATGTTCCTTTGCTCCCGCTCCAAACGGGATGATCACGACCGGCGCCGTCGCTAGCCGCTCTACCGCGTCTGGCCATGACAATTCACCGAGGTATGCGCCGGGACGCTGGGCAACGGAACCGGAAGCCAGTAGGCACGACGTAACCACGTGAGAAGCGATCAGCAATCGGTATGACATAACTGCTCCTACAGTTTGCGCGTGACTCGCGCTTAGCCTCGGTTTTCAGCGTCGCTCGACTCGACCTGACCTATAGCTGAAGCGATCTCCGGGACGCCTCGCGTAATGAACTGCGGTCTTCACATCTTCCCGTCGAATCTCTCGAGCGAAACGCTCGTAGAGATCCTCATTGTCCCCATGATGCATGGGAAACATCACTTTGGGCCTCAGCCGGTCGATACTGTAGCGATCACCGGCGTTTATTGTCCCACCGCCCCGCTGACCAAAGGTGGATATGAACGCCACATCAATCTGCTCGCCAACGCCCGCAAGGTAATCGATGTTGTCGGTGAAGACGCTGTTGGGTGGGTCCGACCAGGTGCCATGGTCACCCGAATGGTAGATCACCAAATCATCGACAGCGACCAAGAACGCGACTTCTGGTATCCGATCGAACTCGTGATTGACTGTCGAGACCACAAGGTCGCCAAGTTGACGGGTATCTCTTGGCTGCACCATGTACACGTGCTCTGAGTCCGGCCCGGCATCCCAGCCAAATATGTATGTGATATTCGAGACGGCCTGTCGCCATTGGAGAACCGTGGGATCGTAGTGATCCCCATGTGAGTGCGTAACGAACACGTACACATCCTGATCGGCGATCTCCGCAGGATTCACGTAGCCGTTTGAGAGAGATCTCGTGCTTCGCGGTGCACTCGACTCCCAATAATCGAAGATCAACAGGTGTTCCCGCGTCTTTACCGCCCAGCCGGCGTGGCCCAGGTACCAAATCGTCGCTTCGCCGGCCGCCAGCTCGGCGCTAAGTAGTTCGCGGGTGCTTTGGGCCTGAGCAGTTGCTACGGCCATGCTCATCAGCAACAGCGACAGACTCAACCAGCCTGTCGCGAGTCGTTCACCGTCCACGGTTTTCACCACCACCCTGCGATAGTCTGTTTAGGTTGAATCCGGTGGCTCCCACAACTCTATGCGATTGCCATCGGGGTCCATGATCCAGCCGAACCGACCGTATTCAGAGTCTTCGGTCTCGTCCGCGACCGTCACCCCTTCTTCGCGCAACTGTCCCAGCAGCGCACGGAGGTTGGCCACCCGAAAGTTCACCATGAATGGCGCCGTGCTGGGGTTGAAGTACTTGGTGTCATGCTTGAAGGCCGCCCACACCGTGTATCCTACCCGCTCCGGGTTGTCCTTCTCCCGCCACTCGAACGCAACGCTGCCATCACTACCCGGCTTGATTCCCAAGTGTTCGTTGTACCAATCCTGCAGCTTCTTCGGATCCTGAGACTTGAAGAAGATGCCTCCGATCCCGGTAACTCGCTCCATAATGTGGCCTCCATTGAGCGCGTGTTCACTGTGACTCGTCATCCGTAGCGACTCGTAAACTTGCTGCCGCAACAACCCCGACGCCAGACCGGCACCGGAGACAAGAAAGTGGCGCCAGCCCAACGGCCGGCGCCACCCAATGCTCTCGCGAAGAGCCGTACTAACGTCCCGACGGCACCCAGTTCTCCATGAAGCGGCTGCCACCCTCAGCTTCCTCAACCACGGCCTGAAAAATCGCTCTCAACTGTTCCATCGGCAGGGTGCCAATGATCATGCGATTGTTGATGATCATGGTGGGAGTTGATCTGATACCGTGAGCGAAGCGATCAGAAGTCTTCTCGTACTCCATACCGGTGTTGACGATGCTGTGCACCAGCTCAATCGTCGCTGAGTCGGTTGGACCGCCCTCAACTCCGTGTCGCCGGGCCAGGTCCGTTCGCCATTCTTCATTCGTCTTGGCTTCACGGAAATTCGCAAAAATCTCGTCATGGATCTGCAGAAACTTGTCCGGATCATAAGCAGCCATGTAGTGTAGATCGCACGCGCCTGGATGGAGATCCTTTTCAACCACCTCGTTACACTTTCCCTCTAGGGGGAAGTGTTGAAAGGCGATGTTGATCTTACCTGCGAACTCTTCCTTGAGCTCGTCTAGTTGCTGAACGAGATACAAACAGTCAGGACAGAGCAAGTCGGTATACTCGATGATCTGGATCGGAGCATCTTCGAATTTCTCAGTAGATCGCACCGTCCAGTGGGGTGATATGATACTCGGCGTCGCTACTTCCGGCAGGTTATAGAACTCTTGCACCACTCGGGCGGCTACTCCACCCGACTGCGCGGAATGCTTCGCTTCGGTGAATTGCGCAAATGCATACGCGCCCGCCAACGTGAGTACACCGTATGTGGCAAGGTGCACCATCGACGGTCGAGAGTAGCGGGCCACGAAACTCTGCTCGCCCTTGTCGATGCCGTACTTGGCGAACAGCACGTAGCTGAAGATCGAAAACAGATAGAAGCCCGTGCAGTAGAGGCACAAGCTACGCATGTAGAACACTGAAACCAAGAACAGTACGACGACACCTACGACGTTGAGCAGCGCTAACGTCTTGTTGGTGCGTTCGAACCTCTCGGATGGGAAGACCGCTCCCAACGCAACCAAAAGACCCACGATCAGGCCGAAATACCCCATGGGTACGCCGGCGAAGTTGGAAATCGCTGAGAAGGCCGAACTGTCGCAGTTGAAGAACGCGCTGATGTCACAAACCGAGCCTTCATAAATCGACTCGGGATAGTTGGCAGCATAGAAATGATTGATGGTGATCGCCGACATCACGACCATGCCGACTCCGGCAATGAAGCTCAGCAATCGACGCCCTGCGTTACCACTCAGGGTCAGTGACTCTACCATTGATCCTCCTTATGAAGGCCTAAATCTAAGGACGGACCAACTGCGGATCGGTAACTTTTCTTAAAGAAACGATGAAGTTCGTTTGGAGAATTCCGCTAAAACGACCAATTGACTATCGGGAAACGGGAAGCACCCCCGTGCTGCCCGCAAGGTTCACAAAGCCCGACCGCACACCCGCGAACTTGCCTAGTACCACTCGGCGGAACGTGGCCGCAAAGACTGTCGCAGGCCAAGCATGAGAACTACGACCGCAATCATCTGCACAATGTGAAACAGTCCATTGTGATCGAACGGCCACACGAGCGTAAACCGTACCGTACCGCTGGCCTGGATTCCAGCTGCCACGATGTTGAGCAGAATGGCAAGGGCCATGAGTGCAGCCCCCGGTTGCCTGCGTCGAGCAGCAAGGGATACATAGATGCCCAAGGCTGCGAGCATCGCCACTGCCTCGTACACAACGAACACGAGGAAGGCGCCGCTCAGCAACTGGGTAATGGCGAAGAAGCCAACGGCAACCGGAATCATCACTAGCAGTACTCTACGAGCCGGCTTTTCGCCCAGCCAATCGTATGAAGCGGCAACCACGAAGAGGGCTACCAAGAGTCCAAGCAGAAAGTAGAGAGGCCGCCATAGGAGCTCTCTAGTGCCGTGGTCGAGCTCGAGCCCGTGGACTACGGCGCCCAGGAGTGCCGCGGCTGCAAGCGTCGCCAGCACCCATGTCCAGATCCCGACCTTCCAACGATCAGCTTTCCTGTGTTGCTGCAGCAGGGCGACGCAGGCCAGTGCGAGAAAGCCCAGCAACGCATCCGTTGCCGCGGTAGTGAGTTCAGTCGGTGCAGCGTTGAATCCCGGCATTGGCGGTCACTCACGCCGTCAGGTCGCTACACAGAACGCTACAGGAAATCGGACAGTCGGGTGTCAACTTGTGACTATGCTTCCCTTTCCAACTTTACCGCCGTCCCGTACGCCAACAACTCCGCCGCACCCGCCATGACCTGAGAAGTGACGAATCGAACATTGATCACCGCGTCCGCCTTGAGCTTTTCAGCCTGGGCTTCCATCCGCCGCATGCTCTCGGCACGCGACTCCACCAGCATCTCAGTGTACTCTTTGATTTCACCTCCAAAGATCGTCCGCAGGCCCGCTATGATGTCCTTTCCTACATGCTTTGCACGGATCGTGCTTCCCCTAACGAGACCGAGGGTCTCACTCACTCGATAGCCGGTAACGAAATCGGTCGTCACGATAATCATGGCTTCACTCTCTCCGCGGTGTTTCCTCACACCGAATCAGTAGTCATCGTTGCGCAGAGACCTGTCGTGCTCTGCATCTTCCAATCGCTCCCAGACAATTGACCCTGACAGCAAGACCAGACCGATTGCTGCAATGGCAACGCCTACCTGAATAGGCCACGGAAGCTCACGAAGCCAGGGCCATAGAAACCTGAGTGGCTTGATGAACCACACTAGAAGCAGGACGGCTCCAGCCCCCATCAACATGAGGCCTACAACGCGTATTAACCGGATCATTCTCTCAAGTCACTCTCCACTCGGAAATCCTGGATACGCTCCACGACCAACGACCCCAACACCAACACGAAGCCGGCTACGAGCAACCCCAACCCGACTCGCATCTCTGTTGGGACGTCTACGAGCCGCAGGATCCAACGGACTGACTCAAACAGCGCAGCAACAACGACTAATAGTGCACCGCCCCGCCACAGCACCGCTCCTACTACCTGAGTCTTGGTCACCTTAGCCGGATCCAGTTAGTCCTTGTGATCAGCCGGTGTCAGTTTCTCTGCATCGGGCAACCGGCCTATCAGTTGGTGCGGATCGTGTATCAAGACGGGCAAATGCTGGGGACAGATCCGCAGCGTGGAACTCTTGTACTCCAGAACAACTAGGGGAGTTTCCTCGGGGCCCCGCCCGCATGCAAGGCAAACCTTGTTGGCACTGTCACTCATTGGATCACCCATTGGTTTGAAAACTTGGCAAACTGCCCTAACATATCTCCCGCGGGCGACGGTGTCACCGCTCTGGCCACTTGATCGGCATCGAGCCCCTGCTCAGCGAGTTCGTCGCGCTGCTTGTGTATGTAACACCGCATCACAGCTTCGGTGAACTCGGGGTGGAACTGGACTCCCCAAGCTGTCTCACCCACTCTGAAAGCGTGGACCGGCTCAAAGTCGCTGCTGGCCAACGTCACGGCATTCTTTGGCAGGGCAAGCACGGACTGCGCATGACTCGATTGAGCTGGGAATATGTCTGGTAGCACGTTGAGCAGCGGATCCCGGTGAACGCCGGATTGGCAATGTACCGTTACCGTGCCGACTTCACGGCCTCTGGGATGGTAGCCAACTTCGCCCCCCAACGCGTGCGCCAGAAGTTGATGTCCGTAACAAATGGCCAACATCGGAACATTCTCGTCCACCAACGTACGCAACCAGCTACAAACCGAATCCATCCACGGTGCCCCGTCAGTCACCATTTCGTGAGCGCCCGTTATCACAACACCCTGTACTGCATCGAGCGGCGGTAAGCTCTCTGTAGCACTGACATCGATCACACCGACAACATCACTCGGCAACCCCAAGCCAGCTTGCACCCAATGCTCGAAATCGCCGTGCTGCTCGGCTATATCGGGATACGTCGAGCCCATCTTGACGACGCACATCCGTTTCATCGACTCCTCCAGTCCACCACTCTTGCGTACATCAGATCCACTGCAGGGCCTCTACGGTACGGTCGGTCCGCACGTCACCCGTATTCAGCGTGGACTTCGGTTCGAACAGCAAGAGGTGAGTCTCTTTCTCTGCTACCGGCTTGTGTTCCACACCCCTTGGCACGACGAAGAACTCGCCTTCTTCCAGTGTTATGTCTCGCCCCCGCAGCTTGATGGTCAAGCACCCGGATACCACCAAGAACAGTTCATCTTCGCCCCTGTGGGAGTGCCAGTCGAATTCACCTTCGACCTTGGCGAGCTTGACGTACTGTCCGTTGAGTTCACCTACAATGCGGGGATGCCACTGATCCGTGAACAGCTTTAGCTTCTCAATGATGTTGACCTTGTCCATGTCGCAACTCGCCTAGGTCCTTTCGCGTTCTCAATGTCCGCTCATAACGAAACGGCATCCTGCATGAGGCGTCCGAATATCTTTCGCCATACTGCTCTCTCTCATCATGTCTTTCTGGCCACCGCAACCAACCGTTTGGCACGTGGCCCGTATGGCATGCCCTCCAGATCTCCATAGATTTCGACTGCGCCAAAGCCAACTGATTCGAGCATCCCGCGCAGTTCACGTCCCGAGTAGATCCAATGGCGCAGTCGGAAGGTCTCTGCCCTCCCATCCTTGATGAAGATCCACTCGTTCTCCATGCGACTCCAATCATCGATGACCTTACGGCGTTGTATTGAAAGCCCCACGCCCTCGATCTCCGTGGATCCGGTCGACTCGAACACCCTGGCCAGAATCTCCTTGCCGCCTGCCTCAAAGACAAAAACGCCACCTCTTCTCAAACTGCCATAGATGTTTTGGAGCACCAGCCTGTTGTCCGCAGGATCGTCGAAATACCCAAAAGAGGTGTACATGTTGATGGCGAGATCAAACGAGTCGGGGCGCGAGTAACTTCGCATGTCGGCTTCAACCCACTCGACCTTGGCCCCCTCCCGAACTGCGTATTCTCGTGCGTGATCCAACAGGAAAGGGGTTCGGTCCACTCCCGTGACGTCGAACCCACACAGTGCTAGCGGAACCGCGAACCGCCCCGGACCACAGCAGAGATCGAGAACTGTGCCCCGCCCGACACCGGAGCGCTCGATGACTTGTCCGGTTTGCTTCCGAGCATCTTCGAAGCTGCCCTCCGGGAACATGAACGGGAACCCAGCTCTCCAGAACGCTTCGTCTTCGCACCAGTCAGCAGCGGCCCTATCCATACAAGACGCCTCACTCGGGAAGAGAAGTAGCGTACGGTGAAGCACAAAGCTGCGCCTTGGGCATCGTGTCGCACAAGGGTGGGGATCCCGGTTGCCGGGGGTGCCCCGATTCAGCTACTAGGAATCTGCCCGCCTGGTAGCCCGTCTCACCATCACCGCCTGAATCGTAGCGACGGCGCTGGAGGCACCCCAGTAGAGGCCGAGTCCGGCGCTGAACTTGAGCATGACAAGCAGTGTCACCGCAGCTGGAAGCACTATCAACAAACGGCCTCCCTGCTGTGTCATCTGCGGACCAAGCATCACCGCGGTGAAGGTCAGCAGCGAAACAAATATGGCGAGGATCGGGTCAGGACGTGAGATATTGGAGATCCATAGGAAGCGGCCACCGGCTCCTGCATCCAACGCCCGGCGAACGACGGTATACATGCCAGCGACAACAGGGAACTGAACGAGTCCACCCAGCAGGCCCCTGCCGTCGGCAAAGTTGACTCCGTGACGCCTATATGCGGCCATCGTCTCGCGCGCGAGTCGTGCTGGGTCCCTCTCGTGGCGTTTCCGCAACCGGGTCAACTCCGGTTGCGCCTTGGCCAAACGCAGTGAGCGTGCATGGGATCGGCGCGCCAGACTGTACGTCAGGGGGAACAGTGCAAGCCGCAGCGTAAGCGTAAGCGCGACGATTCCCACCGCCATATTCCCACCGCTGACATGTGTCAGGAAGAAGAGTCCAGCCTGCAGCAATTCTATGAAGCCGCCCCAGATGCCCATGGGTATCTCCGGTCGAGGTGACGTATGTTCACTGGTACATACGAGTGACCCATTGACCCGGTTTCCCGAACATCCCGTTCCGTTCCCCTCCTTCCCCTCCTTCCCCTCCTAATCTGTACCGCACCTGGCAGTCATGCATCGAGTGTCGTCGCTAACCGCCTCGCCTCCCAATGTAGAGTCCCCTTCCAGCTATCCCTCCACCATCAAACTCGACCCGAGCACCACCCGCTTCGAACGCCTCCAGCATCTCGCTCTGCGTGTACAGGCAGAGTTCGTGCACTTCCGAAGCCCTGCGGAGACCGTTCGAATCTCCAATCACATACTCGAACTGGAGTCTGGAGATACGATCGATGACCCTTGTGTGACTCATGCGACATATGGTGGTACCGTCGCCGTCCGCGGTCACACACATTACGCGTCCGTCCTGCATCGCCGCCGGCTCAAACCATGGCTCGACAACCAGCAGACCACCCGGAGCCACATGCTTGAGCATCGACTCGATAGCCCGTGCCAGTCTGGCTTGCCCTGTCACATACCCGATCGAACTGAAAAGGCAGAGCACCGCATCGTACTGTTTGCCCAAGTCGAACTCGACCATGTCAGCGCACTCAAATGATCCGTTGGGGACCTTGCACCTCGCGATCTCCACAAACGCAGGCTCGATGTCGATTCCGTCAACTTGGAAAGAGTGCTCCAGTGACAGGTACTTGGCGTGCTCACCCGTACCACACGCTACATCCAGGAGGTGACTGGCATCTGGCAGGTGCGATCGCACGAGGTACGCCACCTTGGTGGCTTCCTCGCGGTAGTTCTTCATGTTTGTGTAAATCAGGTCGTAGAGTTCCGCTGTCTCGCTAAACACTTGCTGCCTTCCTCCGCGCAAACTTCAAACCGGACCATGTCTCATCGATCGCACAGATCTTGTAATCGACCAACCCGTTCGCCAACCCTGTATTGCGTACGATCGTTGCGGTGAGGTCGGTCCTCACACCCGACGCTTGTTTGGGCCACGCAATCCACAACCCGCCCTTGGCGGTCATAGTCGCGAACCGCTCAATCCGATTCTCCAGTTCCTTGCAAGTCTTGGCAAACCAGATGATCAGATCGCTCCTGCCTCGAGCCTGCCGCCGAAACGTTACGCCTTTTGGAATCTCACCCAGTGTCCTCTCGAAACCAGTTGGAGCACCGGCGAGGATCACCGTTGTGCCTGCCTTGATACCCAACTTCTTCGGAAGTGGTGTGCCAGAGTAGCCCGCCATTATGGACGGTTGCGCGGGTGACTCCTTCAGTGGAGCTGTGATCGCCTTCTTGAGTGCGCTGCGAACCCGGCTCCAACTCGTGAAGGCCGCATCAGGCAGCAGTTTCTTGATTGCAGCCACCTTGACAGGATCACCTTCGGCGAACAGCAGCGGTATGTCGCGGGTGGCTTTATAGTGGCGTAGTGCTACACCGACGTCTCGCCCCTGGCTGGGTGCACGGCTGAGGTCAATAACTACAGCAGTTGGAGGATTGCCTCGCAACCTTTGCAGTAGCTCTGGGCTGACAGGTTCGAAGAGCACATCGTAGCCAGCCGCTTTCAATCGCTCGATCTTGTGCTTGGCTTCAGCCTTGTTCCAGTGAATGAGACAGACTTGTTTCATGTCTCGATCGAGACGATCTGGGGTGGGTGATTCTCGGCCTCGAGGAACCGGATCAAGTGGCCGCTCGAGATAGATGTCGTCATCGAGTTGTCCAGCGGGTGGAAGTTGAGTGGCTCCTTGTCGAACATTTTGCGGTCCAATACCACACGCACTTTGCGTCCCTTGTCGTTCAACACACCGAATGGCGTCACAGCTCCCGGAACCAGGCCCAAGTATTTCATGAGCCGTTGCTTGCTGCAGAACGAGAAGCGACCGGCCCCAAGTTGCGCTCCCAATGCTTTGAGGTCTACAGGCTGGTCCTCCGGGCAGATCACCAACCACATGGCGCCTTTCTTGTTGCGCAAGAACAGGCTCTTGGTATGGCAACCCGCGATTTCGCCCCTCAGCGCTTTCGCCTCGTCGACCGTGAACACGGGAGGGTGGCTGACTGTCCGAGCTTCGATGTCGAGGTCCTCGAGACGCTGCAGCAGATCTTCAGCGGTTGCAGGCCGACTCCCATCGTCTAGTTTCGCACCGGGGTCCTCTGTCATCGATCAGCTATCGAGCACGTATCTCACGGTGACTCTCCCGTCCAAGCGAAGTCAAGCAGGCCACAACCACCCGAACACTCCGCCGGTGAGCGTACCGAATATCAGGGCGTCAAGCAACTGCTTGGCGATCGCACTCCATGGCCGGCCAAACCAGATGGCGTCCGGAACCACCGCCGTACCGTACGCGAGCCACGCGACCGTACCACTGATACGGAACACCGCCAAATAATCTGCACCTGGCGGAATCGTGCGTGTGCAGACGTATGCTACGGCACCGCCAATCAACAGGTAGTAGATGAACGACAGCAGCAAGCCTCTGACCAAGCTGGGGAACCCCGCAGGGAGCACCGTCATGAATCCGATTGGTCCTTCATCAAACTTCTGGCGCACCTCGGGTTTGTTCGCTTCTTTGCGGGACGGAATGTGCGGGATGTTGTACTGGCCCGGCGCCAGCGTTTGGCCCAGGGCGCTGCGAACCGCCTCCTCGTCGGGAAAACCCCTGTAGTCGGATTGATGGTACGGCAGCAACGTCCACACCAACATGGCGGCCAGCCACACGACGACTGCCGAAATGAGTATCGCAAGCCAGAGTGACGCGATAGCAATCATGCGCACCTCAATTGTTGTTTCGTTAACAACCGTCAGTCTTGCTGTGACATCTCCTGCCCCCTCTGCCCCTTCGACCTCCACCACCTACGGTACGCCACCCCCAACACTACACCCACCAAAAGGCCCGGAATGAACTTCCATACTCTCAGCGGAGGGTGCGACACCACAACCGTAGCTGTGATTGGAACTACTACAAAGAAGAACAGCAAGACCATCATTAGGCCGGGCCGGCCCCTTGGCGGTTGGGGTGGTTCACATCCATCGAATCGGCTCACTCTATCCTCGAACGCCAACTCACCTCGTAGTGAACCGTGAACCTCGAGGTCTGCCATCCCAGTGATGCGCCAACAACACCAATGCCCCGTGTGACGCTTGATACTACTGCGCCCTTTTCACCCGACGTGGATGCCCGCAAGAAACGTCGTACCGTGCTACAGCCTCGCCCCCCTCCAATCCGCGTTGCAAAGCCGGCATCGCCCAGTTGTACCTCGATTCCGTCGAACTCATCCATTGACCAGTCGACCTCAGGTATGCCAATCTCGACCGTGACATCGTTCTCATCGACACGACGCAGCTTCAGTTGGAGTAGCCCTGCGCCATTTTCCCGCTCCATCAACATCACACCACCGGCCTTCTGCGTGCGGACAAATCGTTCGACAAGGTGATTCAGTTGGTCGAACGGGATGCCTTGGTGATATCGCGGCTTGGACTTGAGTCTCCAAAGAAAGAAGAAGATCCCCGCTGTCGGTATCAGCCACACCCACCAGGGCACGTTCCTACCTACTCCTCGCCCCAGACTTCGCACTCGAAGCCGAAGAGTTGTGCGTCCGGATCTCTCCACGTGCCACTTGGCAATCCCGCCTTGCGGCACACCGAATCGAGAAATTCCTCCCTGCCCCACTTCCACTCCACCGGAACTTGGGGCAGCAACAATCCCGACAAGCGTCCCTTGCTGATCATGAGACCATGCTTACCCACCACGACATCATCCGGTTGAATTGACTCCAATGGTGTCAACATGCTGATCTCGATATGCAGGCCTGCTACTTCGGCAAGTGTAACGGGAGGAAAGCGCGGATCGTCTGTGGCCGACGCAACAGCCATGTTCACCACCGACTCGATGAGCTGTTGTCGCGCCACCACTTCACCTCTGCAGCCACGCAGGTCCCCAGTGTCCCGGACTGTTAGGGTCACGAAGGTGGCCCGCTGCTCGAGTAGAGCCGGGGAATCAGTGACACAATCCGGTGTCCGACCGGCTTCCAGAAAATCGACCAGCGTTTGTCTGGCCAGGTGCAGTAGCGTTTCTTTGTCCTCATCGGAAAGGTGACGAACTGCTTCTGTCCTGGCGGTATCTTTATCGAGTTCCTCGTTCATGGGCCCCTCCGACAGACTCCAGCGGAGTGCTACTTCATCACAACACAGAAGTACTTGAGCATGACACGTGCATCGTCAAAACGCTCTATCGCAAACAGTGGTTCCAACTGCGCTTCGAATACGCTGCGCGAGTGCAGGATTTCCATTCGTCCCAAACATTCCTCTAGCCGAAACATCGTGTCAACAAGCGGACTCTCGGGGTTGGGAATATCCAAAACCAACCTAGAACCAGGTTTCAGGACGCGGTGCAGCTCTGACAGAGCCCGCACGACGTAGTCTACCGGACAGTACTCCATAACCCCGATCGCCCCCGATATGTCGAAGGAGTTGCCATCGAAAGGCAACTCAGCCAATTCCGCGACGCTGAGACCACCGATCGGGATCGAGTTCATGCGGACGAAGCGATTCATCGCTTCAATCAGGCCAGAACTCACATCGATGCCAAAGTATGTCGACTCCCATCGATAGAGGTGGT
>JBDGXD010000020.1:0-24299 GCA_039584755.1 Gemmatimonadota bacterium | reverse complement strand
CAGCTGCGTCTCCGAAAGTGAATGGGAGAGCAGCGTGCGCAACCACAAGGACGAAGACGCTGAGGTTGAGATCTTCGAACCGGTGGGTGGTGATTGGGAGATCCTCAGTTCGAGCCATACGCCCACCAAGCTGGACGCGCATACGTTCAAGTTCGTGGTCGACGTTCCCAGTAGAGGTGAAGTGAAGGTCTCCTATCGTATACGGGTCCGGTGGTGCTGAGAGATCAGGGGCGGGTGGCACTGGGGGGTCAAACCCGTGGTGCCACCCGCTGGACCTTTCGAAGTAGTTGGGGAATCTTGTGAGCCCGGTATTCGAAGATTGCTTGCAGTTGTCGTTTCACCCTCATCGAATGAGCAAGGTCGCCAAATAGCCCCAGTGGCATTTCGTACTCGACTCGGTCGGTCATCGCGACACCACCGCTGACCGACTCAAAGTGGTGCAGGTGATGCCACGATCGGTACGGGCCCCTGATCATCCTATCTGCAAAGCAGACATCTTCTTCGTAACGGTCGATTAGTGAATCCCACTTCATGGGAAGACGCAACCACTTGATGGTGTAGCCGATCCTAGTCCCTTGCCTGACACTTGCATCCGAGAGTTCTCGCACGCGGAAGTTCAACCACGGCGGCGTGATGAGAGCCAAGTTGTGAGGATCCCGAAAAAAGGAAAAGACCGCGGGGATCTCCCGCGGTACCAATTGTGTCCGCTCCAGTACCTGAATCGTCACGCGACAGTATCTCCAGGCCAAAAAGTTGGCAGGGGCGTCCTGAGACGCCCCTGCCGGTTTGGTAGGGACAGCCGGGTTGAGTCCCTACCGGTGGGTCAATTAGTTGGGTAACAAGACGCCGTCTATCACGTGTATCACGCCGTTGGTGGCAATGATATCCTTTATTACTACCGTGGCGTCGTTGATCTTCACGCCCTGCGTCAAGTCGATGCTCACCGACTCGCCTGAAAGCGTCGCGGCGGACGAGACCCCATTCAGATCACCGGCAAAGATCTGCCCGTCGACCACGTGGTAGAGCAACACGTTGGTGAGCGCAGGGATGTCAGCCAGCAGACCGTCGAGTGCTCCCTCGGGGAGACCGGCAAACGCATCGTTGGTCGGCGCGAATACGGTGAACGGACCATCACCCTGCAGCGCTCCGACCAAGTCAGCAGCGGTCAGCGCGGTGGCCAGTGTGGAGAAGCCCGCGTCGATGGCAGTCTCGACTATGTCCATGGTCGGCGGCAGCAAGACCTGGTCGATTACGTGGATGACTCCATTGGTGGCCAAGACGTTGGTCGCAACAATGTTGGCCTCGTTGATCTGAGCTCCATCCGACAGATCGAATAGCACTGGGAATCCCGCCAGCGTTTGGGTGGAGACCACTCCATCGAGGTCGCGAGAGAATACCTTGTTCTCAACGACGTGGTATAGCAGGATCTCCGAAAGCGCCGAGGGGTCGGCCAGCAGCGCGTCCAACGTGCCCTCAGGCAGAGCAGCGAAGGCAGCGTCAGTGGGGGCGAAAACCGTGAACGGCCCGTCACCTGCCAGCGCCGCGTCCAAGCCGGTTGCTTGCAGCGCTGCGGCCAGAGTCGAGAACCCGTCCGTGCCTGCGGCTGTCTCTGCCAAGTCCAGCGAAGGCGGCAACAGCACCTCTCCAATCACGTGGATTATGCCATTGTCGGCCTGGATGTCAGCCTGATCGACCGTTACGCCGTTGAGCACCACGCTTCCGGCAGTAACAGCGATCTCCTGTCCCTGCAAGGTCGTGACAGATGAGGCTCCATCGAGGTCAGCAGCCGAGAACTCGCCCTGGGCGACGTGGTAAAGCAAGACCTCCCGCAGCGCATCCGCGTCCGCCAACAGTCCATCCAATACGCCTGCGGGCAGCGCGGCGAAAGCCGCGTCTGTCGGGGCGAACACCGTGTAAGGACCACCCGTTGCCACTGTCGTGGTCAAATCGGCGGCGTCCAGTGCCGTCAGGAGGGTGCCGAAGCTTCCGGCATTCTGCGCCGTGGCGACCAGGTCGTTTGACTGTACCTGAACCGGATCGTCATCGCTGCAGGCAGTCGCGGCGAACGTGAGGGCAAGTACTGCCAGCAGCGCTCGGGACGCGTTCTTGAGGTGAAACTGAGACATGGTGCCTACTCCTTGTTTAGTTGTTTAACATTTGTCCATCTAAATGGCGAAAGACTGACCTATTGTACATCAACTGTTCACAAACATAGGGCGGCTTAGGACAGTTGTCAAGTGTTTGTCTAGGTTATTACTTGGACAATGTTAAGGCAGTGCCCAGGCCTGGTGGACCGGGCGCTTGCGACGGCTGGATACTTCTGGCGGGGTCGGGTTCTAGTGGTGCGGCTTCAGCTCGTTGAGTGTCTTCCTGAGGGAGGCGAGGTTCTCGGCGTATAGTGCCCCGATGCTGTCAATAATGTGTCGGTATGATGGCGCGGCTTGCCCGCCTATCAATATGGGCGTTGATTTGGGGGTCAAGCGCCTGAGTTGCTCGAGTTCGGCCCCTAGCCGCGGATCGTCGGCTGGGTGGGTGATACTCAATGCGATGGCCCGTGCAGAGGCCTGGTCGGCGGCCCGGGCAATGTCTCCCGCCGGAAGATCTCCGCCCAGGTAGGTGACATGCCAGCCCTCGAGGGCTGAGGACGCCGCAACTAACATGGCACCGATCTCGTGTTGCTGGCGGGCCGGGGTGGCGACCACTACTCTGGCTGCTCCATTCTGAGGCTGTAGCGCATTGGTGATCTCGGCAACGGTATGCCGGATCACGGTGGATGCCAGGTGCTCATGGCCGGGTGTGAGCTGACCGTCTGCCCACATCTGGCCGATCCGATGCATCAGCGGCGTAGCTACCTCGTCGATAAAAGCATCCGGCTGCAGGGCAATCACCGCCCGGCTGAACGACGCCTTGAGCCAGCCGTCGTCCAATGCCCGGACCGCATCCAAGCACTCGCCCAGAAACACGTCGGGGTTGCTGTGGGCTGGTTGCTCGGTCTCTGTGCCTGGGTGCGATACCGCTTCGCGCCGGTCCTCCTGGACCATATCCTCCAGCTCTGTCATCTCCAAGCTGGCGAGCTGTCCGATTCGCCGTCCCCCGGCCATTGCTTCCTGAATTAGACGCAGCCGCTCAACATCTGCATCGGAGTACAGGCGCCTGCCGCCAGGGCTTCTGGCCGGGCTGACAACCTGGTACCGCTTCTCCCAGGCGCGCAGCACGTCCTGCGTCAAACCCGACCGGCGGGCAACTACCTGTATCGGATGTCTCTTCTCGTCGGTTTTCAATGGATCGTTTGACATGACGAAAATGATATAATGTTGTCTAACTGTTGTCAATGGAAGTAGTTACGATAAAGCTTGACAAACGCTCTCGTTGCCACAATATTTTTGGACAATATATGGACAACATCTGGTTCCAGCTGGTTTCTACCCATTCTAACAAAGAGGTCGCACCATGAGGTTCAAGAACATTCTCCCCGCTGCAGTGCTGAGCACCGTGCTGTTGGTAGTCGGCACCCCGGCGGGGGCCCAGTCCCACTCCATGGACTCCAAGCCCGACATCGTCGAGACGGCGATCGAGGCGGGCTCGTTCAGCACGCTAGTGGCCGCGGTCAAGGCAGCAGGTCTGGTCGAGGTGCTCCAGAGCGACGGTCCCTTCACGGTGTTCGCGCCCACCGACGAAGCGTTTGCCAAACTGCCGCAGGGGACGGTCGAAGAGCTGCTCAAGCCTGAGAATAAGGAAAAGCTGGTGGCCATCCTGACCTACCACGTGGTGGCTGGCAAGGTCATGGCCAAGGACGTCGCAGGGATCAATTCGGCTGAGACCGTTCAGGGTCAGTCGCTCAAGGTGTCAATCAAGGATGGAGCCCCGATGGTTGACAATGCCAAGATTGTGGCGACAGACATCGAGGCGAGTAACGGTGTCATCCACGTGATCGACACCGTGGTTATGCCGCAAAGTATGTAGGGTTCTTCCCTCGTCGGGAGTCGCGCTGGAGGGGCGCGGCTCCCGACTCCCACCGTCAGGCAGCGAAAATCTTCTCCCCGTCAAACCTTCCGTTCTCGATAAAGACCGTCGAAGTCGCCCGTCCGGCCGAGATGCTGCCCGCCATGTACACGCCCGGTACGTTGGTCTCCAGCGTCTCGCGATTGATATCTGGCAGCTGGCTCTTGGAATCGATTGTGATCCCCACTTTCCGGAATAGATCGAAATCCGGTTGAAAGCCAATCAACGTGTATACGCGATCTGCCGGTAGCCGCTCGGTGTCTCCGTCGGAACCGCGTATCGTTACTTGGTGTGGTTCGATGGCAGTCACCACGGCTCCTAGTCTCCCCTTGATTTCACCGGCTGCGATCCGGTTCTCGATATCAGGCTTGATCCAATACTTCACGCTTCCTGAAAAGTCATGGTCACGGCTCACGAGTGTGGTTCGCGCACCAGCTCGGAACAACAACAGTGCTGCCTCAATTGCCGAGTTCTTGCCGCCAACCACAACGACGTCCAGACCGCTGTTAGCGTGCGCCTCGTCAAAATAGTGGCGCACGTGAGGCAGATCTTCGCCGGGAACTCCGAGCGAGTTGGGATTGTCGTAGTAGCCAGTTGCGAGGATCAGTCGGCGCGTCAGGAGCTTGCTGCTCGAGCGAACTGGAGACGCCGCCGCCGCTGGTGGCTCGGATCCGTGCCGGCGCGTTACGTCGTGCTCCAACTGACACAGCAAACGGCTATCGGATGAGTGAGCCGCTATCAGCTTGGTGTACGTCGCCACTCGGATCCTCTCGGACCGGACGACGCCGCGGTAGTACATCAGAGCTTCTTCTCTGGTGGGTTTCTCCGCGGCGCAGCTGAAGGGGTGTCCACCGATCTCCAGTAGCTCGGGGGTTGTGAAGAAGCTCATGCCGATGGGGTAGTGCAGGATGGAGTTGACCACTGCACCAGCGTCAATGACCAAGGGGTCTAGTCCTCGCCGCCGGGCGGAAATGGCGCAAGCCAAACCGATGGGGCCAGCTCCGACAATCAGGATCTCTTCGTTGTTCATCGGAATCCGTTCAAATCTGGGTCTCTGGAAGGATAGCCAGCCACCGGGTCATTGTAGAGTACACGGGTCGAGATCACACCTCCACTAGCGCGGTCTGTCCATCCCCACCATCTTGTTGGCTCACTCAAAGGAGGTGACATGCCAGACGAAGAAATCGTGGTAGGCAGTTTTCCCAAGAACAACCGCGAGGAAGTGAGAGTATCCCTTTCTAAGTTCAAGGGTTACGATCTTCTAGGTGTGCGGCAATGGTTTCGCAACGAGGCTGATGAACCACGGCCATCTAAGAGTGGAATCACAATCCGAGTAGACCTGCTACCTGAGCTGCTCGAACTGATCGAGAAAGCAAAGGAGATCGCGCTTGAGAAGGGAATCCTCGAACTAGAAGAAGAGGAATAAAGAAGACTAGAAATCTAGTGGAGGGCTCTTAGCCCTCCACCAGCCTGAATTGGACTCCCCAACGTGTCGGTCGTTATCTGTGCCTGATCGAGATTGACCCGTCTCCAGTCTCAGCAACCAGTAAGGGACCACCACCGTTCAACGTACCAGTGGCGCCGCGACGCATGATGCGACCCTCCAACTGGAAGCCGGAGGCGAGGTCTACGTCCTCCCCGCGCAGTTCCACGTCCGCACGCAATGACGGATCGGCGTATATCGTAATATCACCATCGCCTGTGGCGAGATTGACCTCTGCCTGATTGGTGAGATGCAGTTGGATATCGCCGTCGGATGTGGAGATCCTGACCGAGCCGGCTGCCACGGTCACATCCACATCGCCGTCGGATGTTTCGAGGGCTGCTCGCCCGCCCTCGAGCATGTCACCGACCACGTCTCCGTCACTCGTTTCGATCGTGATGTCCGGTCCGCGCAGCGTACCGAAATGGATATCGCCGTCGGAAGTACGCAACTCCACTCGACCGTCGAGGCTGCCGATGTCGATGTCTCCGTCGCTGCTTGAGATGTCGGCGCTAAAACCCCGTGGTATAGTGACTTCGACCGTCACACCCACGCCTCGGTTATGGCGCCAGTCGTCACTGCTGATGTTGGGACTGCGGGCCCGCACGGATACGTTCTCTCCGCCACCTCGCGCGTCAAACTCCATCCGCTCAAACACCTCCCGTCCCCAACCCATGTCTCGAGCCGAGACGTAAACCCTGACAGACGCACGTGATGCCGAACCGGACCTGACCTGGACGTCACCGTCGGGTACGTCAACCGAAAGAGTACCATCAGATCGAACATCGAATTCGGCGTCCAGCATCAGCTCGCGAGCCTGCTGGTCAGACTGCTTGTGTTCGTGGTCTGCGCCGATACCCGGGATCCTCACTGCGAGTTCGTCGAGCCGCGGGACCACCAAAGCGGCAGTCATGGCACACAGGCCCAGGACAGTCCAACGGTATGCGGGGTCCATCTCGTCCTCCGAATGTGATCTTGTGCCAGTTAGATACGGGCGTCTGGGAGAACGTTTAAGCGCTTGGGGACACTGCCTGCACCGCCACGCGATGGCAGTGCAGGCCGAGACCGGCATATATATTTGGGCTGACTACTTCCGGAGCTTAGGGTATGGAAAGCTGGCAGATCATGAATTTGCTCGAAATGGTCATCATTGCCGGATCGGTCCTTGGTGGCCTCGGCATGCTTACCTGGGCCTGGAGCAAACGCCGTCCAACGCTAGGCAAGGGTGAACTGGCAAGTCTGACGGAATCGGTTGAGACGCTGCGCGAGAGTGTGGAGGGGATGCGGGCCGATCTGGTGGATGTATCCGACAGAATCGAGTTCGCCGAACGTGTGCTTTCCCGCGTGGCCGACGGTGCCGCTGCTGATGGTCGCCAACTGCCCCGTGGTTGAAGAAGCTACACTCGTACAGTGAGCCCTTGGAAAGCCTCCCCAGGCTGTGGGATAGCGGCAAGCAGCAGGTAGTTGCGGGTTGGGCCCGCAAGAAACACATGCGGCGAGCGGGAGACTATCGGAGGATACTGGTGCCGGTCGGAACGGGAGCTGGGGAGACTGTTACTGCCAACATCTACGAGATTGCCAATTGAGTCGTGAACGGAGACCGGGGTCACCGTTCACGACTCTACCGATCCGGCTATGACTGTGGACCTTCGAACAGGAACTCGACTGGGTGGAACAGATGCTCCCAGGTGTCGAAGATGTCGTCGAACATATCCACCAGTTCCCGCAGCGCATTCATCTCATCTTGATCCAGTGGCAGCCCATCCGCACCGAGGACAGTGACGCTGGAGTCGGTGACGGTGATGGTCGCGAAGAGCCCTTCGTGGGTGCTGACCTCTAGCACTCCCAGATCATTGTTGATGGTGCCCGCAACGCTCACGGTGTGGGTATAGTGCGTGACCGAGACATCGACGGTGATGGTTACGTTCTCCTCAACATCGGTCATCAGGCCAAGTGTAGCCGATATCGCGAAGTTCTCACCGACCGTGATCTCGTAGCTGAGATTCAGCGTTACGCCGGCAAAGGTGATCACGGCAGACGCCGACAGCGTGAAATCGGCCCGGTTTTCACCGTCAGTGATGTACCCTTCGATTGTGAACGTAGGTGCGGTCGGAGGCCCGATCGCGCTCACCGCGTAGTCCAGGTAGGTGGTCTCACCAGAGACCACTGTCAGTCTGACCGCTGCTTGGGTATCGGTGCTTTCATCGATCAGGTCTACGTAGCCGATCTCGTTGAGCGGTTCGGCTATCTCCCCAGTGACCGGATTCACGGCGTAGAGAATGAACCGGACACCCGCTGTGTCAGCGTCGGTCCGGTCCGGATCGTGTTCGTAGTACTGGCCGTTGTAGGTGTAGGTCTGTCCCCTGTAATCGTACGGAATCAGGATTGCGGCCGGAGCGGCCACAGCCGAGGCGATCTGCTGTGCGATGATCGCAGCCTGTCCTGACATTGTCTCGGAGCTCGCAGTTTGCAGCAGAGCAGCCGATGCGGCGGGAACGCCACCGCCAACCACGAACTCGCTTCCGAGCGCGGCAAAACTCTGGAACGCCGCGGTCGCGAACGCCCCCTCGATCGTCTGTAGGTTGGACGAGGTGCCTGCTGCGTCGAAGTTCCCTTCGAATGACGGGCTGGTTGAGTCAGAGCAGGCAGAGAGCGCCATGGCTCCGGCCAAGACCAACGCAGGTAAGTGTCTGAAACGCAAAGACATAGGGTTTGCCTCCTATGAGTAACGCGGAACTCGAGTCCAACCTCGATCGTTCGGGACTCAGCTGACGAGGCCAAGCTAAGCAACTCACAGGCGCAACGCTGTGACGGCCCGCACGAGCATGGCGTGAGGAAGGTACGGTAGACTAGTCGGCCTGGCGCGGCTAGGATACTTGCTTGCCGCTAATCACCGACCTGTTGCCATCGCAGGTCACGTTGCATCTCTCACGGTGATCGAGTCCGATTCCAATTTGGGTGTGATGAAACCCACAACACTGCTTGTCCGAACTCTGAGCATCACGGTCGCAGCGGAGCTGGCAATCCTGTTGGGCTTCGACCTGATGCGAGTTGAGCCGGGTATCGCGGCAGCCATCTTCAACGCCGTGATCCTTTCCGCCCTAACTGCCCCCCTGCTGTATTCCTTTGTGTTTCGGGCCGCGCAGCGAGAGGTGAAGGTCCTCGGGGATGCCACGGGGTTCACCGAAGCTCAACACGCGCTGGAGCAGAGCGAAAAGCGGTTTCGGACTCTGATGGAGAAGATCCCCGATGGGTTGGGAGTACTGTCACGAGATGGCCGCATCATATACGCGAATCCCGCGGTATCGACGATGCTTGGTTACTCGACCGCTGAACTCAGGGGCAAACGCGTGCGAGAGTTACAGCATCCCGAAGACCGCGAACGGGCAGCTCGAAGAACCCAAGAGCTGTTTCGGGACTCCGCCGAGTATCCATCGGAATACAGATTACTGCATCTGAACGGTACTGCCATACCCGTAGAGATGTCCTCTCGTGTCATAGAGTATGACGGTGAGCCGGCCCTGCTTGCAACGATGCGTGATCTAACCGAACGTCGGCAGCTGGAGGATCAGCTCCGCCAGTCGCAGAAGATGGAGGCAGTGGGTCAACTGGCTGGGGGCATTGCACACGATTTCAACAACCTACTCACGGTCATACAGACAAGCTCGGAACTGGTCGCGGACAGTCTACCTGCGAGAATTCCCGAACTCGCGGCCGATGTTGCAGAAATCCGAGCGGCGGTAGAACGAGGTAAGAGCTTGATACAACAGCTACTCGCCTTCAGCCGTCGCGGGGAACTCAGTTTCGAACCAATCGATATCGGGCAGCTGGTGAGAGCGTTCGAGCCCACCCTGCTGCGTCTGCTGCCTGACGATATCGAAATCCAACTCGACATACCGGACGACACACGATCGGCCCACGGTAATCGCAGCTCGCTTGAGCAGATCATAATGAACCTCGCCACCAACTCCAGCCACGCCATGCCAAATGGAGGCGTGCTGAGCATAGATGTGCGCGAGGTGCGATTGACCATCGAGGACACGACGGAACAGATGCCAGTGACGGCTGGTGCGTTCATCTGTCTGGGAGTGGCTGACACGGGTGTCGGAATGGACGAACGCACCCGAGAGAAACTGTTCGAACCGTTCTTCACCACTCGATCGATGGGTGGTGGTACCGGGCTCGGCACCGCTGTCGTGTACGGTTTGGCCAAACAGCATGGAGGCACTATTCGGGTTGACAGTGAGCCCGGCAAAGGTACCAGAGTGGAGGTGTTTCTGCCGGTGGCGACGCAGAGTGCCCCGGTAGCAAGTGCTGAGATAGAGCAAGAGCAAAAGCCTGAGAAGCACGGTGGGTCGGAGACCATTCTGGTGGCGGAAGACGAGCCTGCCCTACGCCGGGCAGCCCAGCGCAGCCTGCAGCGGCTGGGATATAGGGTCATCCTTGCGGCGGATGGTGCCGAAGCTATCGAGTTGTTCGACCAGGTTGGTGATCAAGTCGACCTGATATTGACTGACATCGTGATGCCCCGGATCGGCGGGAGGGCTCTGTACGATACGCTACGCCGGCGAGGCATCCGCACCAAATTTCTCTTTGCCAGTGGCTACACGGCCGGTGACGTACAGGAGAATGAGTGGATGGAGCCTGATTTCCCGTTCCTGCCAAAACCCTGGACTATAGAGGAGTTGGCGCAGAAGGTGAGAGAGGTGTTGGACCAGGACTGATCGGCTGGCGACGTCCTTATGGAGTACCCGATACTGCCCCCGCATACGGCGCAGACGCCCTTGCCGGAGGTGGCGACAGTTGGAAGCTGGAGCCCAACAGATGGAATCCGATGTCGTCGGCACTGACATTCGTGTTGGTCAGAACGACTACTCCAGTGGTTCCGCCCTGAAGGAATCCCGCAAAACTTCGATAACCACCTGTGCCTCCATTGTGCCACACCACTTTCCTGTCGCCATCCGATCTCACATGCCAACCCAGAGCGACTTGCATCGAAGCTGAGCCTGCGGTCTCACGGGGCTGATGAGTCTCGCTCATCGCGCCGTACAGTCTTGTCTCCTCTACACCGGTGTTCGCGGCCAGGAAGGTGAGCATGTCACTCGCTGTGGAACGGAGCGCTCCAGCTCCGGCTAGTGCCGGTATGTCCCAGTTGGGAACGACTGTGGTACCAACACGCCCCCGTGCGAGGCGCTGCTGTTGGTCAGGTGTGAGTTCGATGGCCGTGTCATCCATGTCGATGACGGACGTGATCTTCTGCTCTATCAGGTCGCCGTACGTCATCCCGGCAGCGTTTGCGAGCAGGTTCCCCAGCAGTCCGGCAGCCAAGTTGGAGTACTCATATTGGCTGCCGATCTCCCGTTGCAGCGCATACTCGGACAGGAATGCGTACATCTGTTCGACCGTATAGTCGGCGTAGGGGTTGGCGGCGTCGGCGGGTGCGAAGTTGCTCGGCATGCTGGGCAGACCGGATGTGTGGGTCGCGAGGTCGTACAGGGTGATCGACCGTCCACCACCCTGCGGCGCGGTCACACCCTCCGGGAAGTACAGGTCGATCGGGTCATCTAGCGCGAGTTCACCGCTGCGAACCATGTCGGCGAGCAGGATAGACGTAAATACCTTTGTGATCGACCCGATCTCGAACACCGTATGCTCGTCTGGTGTGGTTGCATTGCCAAATACGGTCTCGCCGTAGGAGAAGTAGCTTGAACCGCGTCCATCAATCAGCCCTACGATGATTCCCACGTTGTATCCGTTGTCCACTCGTGCTCGAATACTGGACTTGACCTCCTCGGTGATCTCAATCGACTGGGCTGTCAGCCCAGCTGAATGTGTCAGCAGTGCGGCCAACGACATGACCAGGAGGAACGTTGTCTTGGGGGTTTGCCTCATGGGTCGTTCTCGCTCACAGGACTATTCACGTGCGATCGGTCTTGGCATCACCCAGGCGTAGCCTGGCTTCGTCCTCGTCTATGACCGCCTTGGACCACGACGCCGTTCCCGCGGGATCGAGTGGCACGGACAGCAGCGAACCGCCCCTGGTTTCGCGTGGCAGTCGATTGAGGGGGACGGCTATGTGTTGCTTCTCGTCGTCGACCAACAAGGCCACCGGCCCGTTGATCCTAGCGACGGTGTAGTATCGTCTTACCATAGGCTGCTATACCCGGGAATTGCGGCCGTGATTCACGAACCGGCAGATGAGATCCAAAATGTATTGCCAGATGAGACTTAATTCAATCGTGGCCTACGCCCTGCCGGGTGTATCAGGCCGCAACCGATCGTGCGAGGAACGCATCTAAGAACTGAGGAGTCCCGGTTTGTAAATAGATGAGTCACTAGACCGCGTCACAATCAGGCGATACGTTTACTGCCTCAGCTTGCGGTAGGGACCTCTGAATCAGTGCCTCCTTGGAGGGTGACGATGGATCTCTTCTTTGGCGACATCGCCGTTTGGTTCACCGTACCAGCTTTCATAGGGACGTTCTTCTTCCTGCTACGCCTTACCCTGTTGTTGGTGGGTGGGCATGGAGACGCGGGTGCGGATATCGATGGGGATCTGCATGTCGACGTCAGCGGAGACGTGGGAGGTGATCTACACGGGGATTTGCACACCGATACCGGCGCAGGGGATCTCGACCACACCGATTCGAGTAGTGCGTTCAAGGTGTTGTCGGTACAGAGTGTAGCGGCGTTCATGATGGGCTTTGGCTGGGCCGGTTTGGGAGGGTTCAAAGGTGCCGGCTGGTCCGCATCTCTGAGCACGATCTTTGGACTGGGTGTCGGTGTCGGGATGATGTGGATTCTCGGCAAGGGATTGGAAGCCGTATACCGGCTACAGAGTAGTGGTACAGTATCGATAAACTCTGCCATGGGTGTGGAAGGCAGTGTGTACATCGCGATTCCAGCACACCGCCAGGGCCGTGGCCGTATTCGGTTGGTTGTTGATAGCAGAGAGCGATTCTACAACGCCGTTACCGACGCCGAGGCAATCGAGTCACACACGCGCGTCCGCGTGATGGAAGTGAACGACGATAACACTGTTACAGTATCCAGGGCCTGAGGCCCGATGGTGAAAGGGACATAGCCATGTTCTCGCTGTTACTACTGCCGCAGTCCGGAATAGAGGCTAATCCGGTGATGTGGTTCGGACTGCTCGGCTCCTTTGCTCTGTTGTTCCTGTTCTTCCTCGTGTTCGTGGTGAAGCAATACAAACGGTGCCCGAGTAACAGAATCCTGGTTCTCTACGGTAAGGTGGGTGCCAATCGGGCGGCGCAATGTCTGCACGGTGGCGGCAAGTTCGTGCTCCCACTACTGCAGGACTATGCGTATCTCAATCTCGAACCGATGGTGATCGACATCCCACTGACCGGGGCACTGTCGCTCAACAACATCAGGGTGAACGTGCCATCCACGTTTACGGTCGGCATCTCGACTGACGCCGTGTTGATGAACGCCGCGGCAGAACGATTGCTTCACCTAAACGAGGCAAAGGTGCAGGAGCAGGCACAGGACATTATCCTCGGCCAGTTGCGTTTGGTGATCGCGACCTTGTCGATCGAAGAGATCAACAAGGACCGCGAGAAGTTCATGAGCCTCATCAATGAGAATGTCACAGAGGAAATCAACAAGATCGGCCTAGCGCTGATCAACGTGAATATCCGCGACATCACAGACGAGAGTGGCTATATCGAGGCGATTGGCAAACGCGCAGCTGCTGAAGCAATCAACCGTGCCAAGGTCGAGGTCGCGCAACAGGAGCGTGACGGTGCCACCGGGCAGGCGATAGCGGACCGCGAACGCAACATCGGTGTTGCAAAAGAAGCTGCCACGTCGGCAGCAGGTCAGAAAGAGGCCGAACAACAGCAGCGTATCGCGGTGGCCGCCTTCGAGGCCGATGCAATCGCGGGTGAAGTGGAGGCAAAGCGAAACTACGAGATTGCCACAGCGGAACGCGACGCAGAGACCGTAGCAGCAAGGAAACGCGCGGAGCAGGAGCAGCGAATCCAGGTTGCCAGCGCCGAATCGTTGGCGGTGCAGGGCGAGAACGAATCGCGTGCTGAGATAGCGGACTCCAATGCAAGGCTCGCCGAGATCCGGGCCGAGGCAAAGCGGAAGGCGGATGTCGCGGCCGCCAAGGCGGACGAGGCCATTTTCTTGGCAGAACGCGAGCAGGAAGTAGCAAGACTCGGCAAGGAAGAGCTAGCGCCGCAGGAGATCGAAAAGACACGAGTCGAAATCGAAGCCGAAGCCACGGCCGAGCAGGCACGCCGTGAAGCCCGCGGTGAAGCCGACGCCGTTTTGGCCAAGTACAACGCGGAGGCCGAAGGTGTCCGCAAAGTGCTGGAAGCCAAGGCCGACGGTTACCGCAGTCTGGTAGCTGCTTGCTTGGAGAACCCGCAGATCGCACCCACTCTGCTCATGATCGAGCAGCTTCCGACGTTGGTCGCAGAGCAGGTAAAGGCAATCCAGAACTTGAAGATCGACAAGATCACGGTATGGGACACGGGCAAGGGAAATGGGGAAGGAGGCAGTGGCACCACCGCCGATTTCCTGTCGAGCCTGATAGGATCACTGCCGGCGATCCACGATCTGGCGGAACAGGCCGGAATTGAGTTACCGGCGGTGCTGGGCAAAGTCGATAAAGGACCGGGGCTTGCCGGTGGGAAAAAGGCAGGGTCCAACAAGGAAGTAGTCGTGGCGACGAAACCCAAATAAGCGATCCAGTATGAAGGGCATGTCGAAGCGGGGGCTGAGTATCGGCCCTCGCTTTGCTATGACGCGCAAGGTGCATGGTGCAAAGTGCAATGCTGTGTACAACCTGCTAGGTGCAACGTGCTGAGTGGGTGTGGTCGGGACACCGAGATACCGGCAACCAGAGCCCCGGCCTATTCCATCCGGTCGATAAGACTTCTGAGAGGCACCGTTCCACGGTTGCTGAAATCCAGCGTCTGATCACCGACCGGTGTGTCCACCAAGATCTTCGAGTCGAGTAAGTAGCCTACGGAACCACGCTGCAACAGGCCTCGTGCAGCAGCTCCGACTCCTGACCAAGTGAAGGTCATCGGGATTTCCACAGCGGTGTGGTCGTTGGCCGGTAGGGTGATCTCACGTTCCAGCTCCACGTCTCCGAAATGTGTATCCTCGATGTCGACCGCCGTTTCTATGCGCAGGGTCCGAATCGAGTAGCCGTTCGGGTTGTATACATCGAGTACCAGGTTCAGCGACCCACCTCTCAATCCCAGGCCCGTGATTTGGATTTCCTGCAGTGCGACTCCGGGCCGCTCGAAGCTCAATGACTGGACAATGGAGCAGGCGGTGGTTGAGCACAGTAGAGTTGCGACGAATTTGTATGAGCCGTATCGGATGGTGAACTCCTTGTTTCTCGTTACTTCGACAGCATGACCACTAATGCATGGACACTAAATGTAGTGGACTGTGCGCGGTGTATGATGTTCTTGCCTCCGGGCCACCGGCTCCCCCGGGACAGCGGCCTCCAGCCGGGTTAGATTTCACTTACCCTCGCTCATCACGGAGACAACCGATGCGTTCACCATTCGCCAGGTCCCTGGCGTGGTTCATCCTATGTGTCATGCCACCGCTGGCCACAGCAGCTGGCCAAACCCGCCGTCCCCTAACCGTCGACGACATGTTCGAAATCCAGCGGGTCGGCGATCCCCAGATCAGCCCAGATGGCAAGTGGGTGGCGTTTACCGTCACCACTACGAGCCTCGAGGACGAGAAGTCTGAGACCCGGATCTGGATGATCCCGGTCAACGGTGGTGACCCAATTCCGATGACTGCGGAAGGCTATTCGGCCTCCCAGCCGCGCTGGAGTCCGGACGGAAAGTACCTGTCGTTCACTGCGTCCAAGGGTGACAGCAAGACCCAGGTCTGGACTCTCAATCGCTTGGGCGGTGAGGCACAGCAATTGACTGATGTGGAACAGGGGATCTCAGGTTACAGCTGGTCACCCGAGGGGAATAGACTGCTGCTGAGCATCAGGGATCCGGAACTGAAGGATGAAGATGAAGAGGGAAAGAAGTCGGATACGCGCGAACCGTGGGTGATAGATCGACTGCAGTTCAAACGCGACGGGGCGGGGTACCTCACTGGCGACAGACACACTCACCTGTACGTGTTCGATATCGGATCTACCGAACTGACCCAGATAACTTCCGGCGATTACGACGAGTCCCAGGCAGTGTGGAGTCCCGATGGCCAGCGTGTCGCATTCGTGAGCAATCGAACCGACAATCCCGATGGGAACTCGAACAGCGACATTTGGATCGTGGCTGCAAGTAACACAGACAAAGGGCAGACCTTACTGCAGGTCACCACCAACCCCGGATCCGATGGATCGCCCGTGTGGAGTCCGGACGGAGGATGGCTGGCGTACACAGCGGTGACCGAGCCAGATCTCATATGGTATGCAACGCGGCATCTAGCCGTTGTCCCGGCGGAGGGTGGTGCGCCCCAGTTGCTCACCACTGAACTCGACCGCAACGTCAGCTCGCCACGCTTTGGCAGAGACGGCCGCACCATCTACTTCGGCTTGGAGGATAGCGCCGAAGACCATTTGGCCTTGATAGAAGTGACTAGCCGCAAGATCAAACGAGTGATAGAAGGTGAGCTGAGCGCACGCAGCTTCTGCTACGGACCAGACGGCATGATTGGGGCTCTCGTATCCCGTACCGATCTGCCCGGCGAGATTTTCGTCCTCGAAAGCAGCAGATTGCGCCAACTCACCAAGGTCAACAGGGAGTTTCTCTCCGGCATTCAACTCGCCAAAGTGTTGAACGTACAGTTTCCCAGCAAAGATGGGACGGAGATCGAGGGCTTCATCTACTTGCCGCTGGGCTACAACGACTCCATGCGTTATCCGACATTGTTGCGTATCCACGGTGGTCCTGTCTCACAATTCCGCCACAGCTTCAACTTCGACGCTCAGCTATTTGCGGCGCACGGCTACGTCGTCGTGATGACTAACCCACGTGGCTCATCGGGCTACGGCCAGGAGTTCTCGCGGATCCTATGGGCGGATTGGGGCAACAAAGACTACGAGGATGTGCTGGCGGGCGTGGACTTCGCGATCCAGCAGGGCTATGCCGACGCCGACCGACTCGGCGTCGGCGGCTGGTCCTACGGCGGCATACTCACCGACCATATCATTACGCAGACCGATCGGTTCAAGGCGGCCATTACCGGTGCCAGCGAGGTGCTATATGTGGCCAACTACGGCCACGATCACTACCAACTCCAATGGGAGAAGGAGTTGGGTCTACCGTGGGAGAACCGTGAGGCGTGGGAAAGGATCTCTCCGTTCAATCGTGTCGAGAATATTGTGACTCCCACACTCATCATGGGTGGCGAGCGGGATTGGAATGTACCGATCCAGAATTCCGAGCAACTCTACCAGGCTCTCAAGCGGCTCGGGCGGGAGGTCCAACTGGTAGTGTATCCCGGCGAGTCTCATGGTCTGAAGGTGCCATCCTATCAAAAGGACCGGTTAGAGAGGTACCTGGGGTGGTACGGGAAGTATGTCAAGCAGCAGACTGTGCCGGCAACGGGGGGTGATTAGGACAGATATAGAAGGGGGAGAAGACAAGGAGGTGAGGGGCGGTCTCCTTTCCCTCCTTCCACTCCTAGATCTCCCAGCCAGCGCCCTTCTCCGAAACTCACCCTCCCTGCGGTCCGTAAGGCGAGCAACGGAGGCCTAACACATGGACTTGAGTGGTGGCGCGGGCGTAACGATTGGGGCGATAGCCCTGTCTGCCTGTTGGGTCACGACATTCTGGTTGGTGCTACGGCATCGTTACAGGATGAAGCAGTTGGATGTCGAAAAGTCCCGGTTCGAGGCAGCGCGGTCTCAAGAGGAACTCAGGCGGGAGATATTGGATTTCCTGGAGAGCATGAGGTTGGAGATGCACTCGGTGCAGGGAGGAGTTGCAGAGAAGCTGGAAGAGGTGAATGAAAGGGTCGATTTGACTGAGCGTATGCTGCTCCGGGCATCGCGAGCGCAATTTGCCGAGCAACGGGAATCGACACCTGTCTGACGGCCAGTAATCGGTTTCTAGTAGACAATACAGGAAAGCATACCGAGCCCGCGGATCGTTGGGGGACCTCCACATCGACTCGCGGGTTCATAGTACCTAACCCTCGAGCCGCCCGGATTCAGGTGAGACCATGTCCGCCACTGTCTTTGTCAGAGCAGCACCGTTCGCGTTGCTGATTGCCTGCTCGCAACAACACGCACCCCAAGGCACTGCGATGTTTCGCGGCGATCCCCAACACACCGGAGTCTACAACACCGCAGGAGTCGACCGGCTCGGTGGTGTTCTCTGGCAGTTTCGGACGGACGGTCCGGTCAGGTCTTCGCCCGTGATCTCTGGCGATTGGCTGTACGTTGGCAGCAGTGATGGTCACGTGTATGCGCTGAACCGTCACTCAGGCTCGATGCTATGGAGTGTCGATGTTACGAGGCCGGTAAACTCGTCCCCCGCCGTGGCCCGTGGACTTGTGATAGTCGGTGACCGCGATGGAGTGTTCCACGCATTGGAGGTGGAGAACGGTGCGCAGCGTTGGCGCATTGAGACCGGAGATCTGATCCCCTGGGAGTGGGGTTTCGAGGGATGGGACGCCTACACGTCATCTCCGGTCATCGTCGACTCGGTCGTGTTGTTTGGGGCAGGTGACGGCAACCTCTACGCCGTGGAACTCACCGATGGCAGGGAGTTGTGGCGCTTCGCGACCGAAGGACGGGTCCGCTCGTCTCCTGCTGTCGCCGCCAACGTGGTGTATGTAGGTAGTGCAGACGGACGTGTGTATGCGGTCGACTTGGCAACCGGGGATGAGCGCTGGCGGTACGAAACCGAAGGTGCGTCCCACGTCTCCGCTGCGTTCGGATTCGACCGCAAATCGATCATCGCTTCACCTGCGGTCTCAGGTGGCACGGTGTACGTGGGTTCGCGTGACGGTTTCATGTACGCGCTCGATGGTGCGACGGGCGAATTCAAATGGCGTGCCGATCACAGCGTCTCATGGGCAATGTCCTCACCGGCAATTCGGCAAGGCGTGCTGTACAGCGGTACCTCAGATGGACAGTTCATTCACGCATTGGGCGTCGGATCGGGCGAGGAGAATTGGCGGTCTGATGCCGCCGGATACACCTGGTCGTCACCTGCGGTGGTAGGTAACACGGTCTACATCGGCGACGGCGGAGGATACCTTCGTGCGCTGGATCTCAGCTCCGGGGACGAACGTTGGAGTTACAAGGCCAAAGACGGAGTACTGTCGAGTCCTGTGGTGGCTGACGGAGTCGTCTACTTCGGGAGCGACGACGGGTCCGTCTACGCCTTGACGGGAACCGGGCAATTCCCTCACCTCGCCGTGTTCTGGGACGAGGATCTGCGCGATTTCACGTTCTACGACTCACATTATGCCGTGAGGGAGTATTTCGCACAGAACGGTTACAGCGTACTCGACGCAGTGGCATTGGGTGAGTTCATGCAGGATCGCATTGTGGATGGGGCGGCTAGTGTCATCGTGTTCGCCATGGATCATGTTCCCGGTTCCATCGCGTCAGAGACGTCCGATACCGTGCTCTTCCGCCGTTACCTCGCCGCCGGAGGAAAAGTCGTGTGGCTGGGGCTACCGCCCATGCTGCTGACTCGTGATCCAAGTTCGGGTCAACCCACGGGGATGTCCCGCGATACCTCCAGCTCCTTGATCGGTGCTGACTTCGGAGCGGTCAATTTCGATTCCTACGGAGCCACAGCTACGGCCCTGGGATCCGAGTGGGGTGCACCAACCTGGTGGCTCAGTACCTACTCGATCGATCTCCACGATGACATGACGGTCCTGGGACTAGATGAAAACGGATACGCTGCCGCTTGGGTGAGAACGTATGGCGGCCCCCCCGGAACCGGCTTCGTCTACATCGGCGCGCAACGGCACTCAATTGAGAACCTGGCGGGTATCCAGGCTATGGCGGAGTATGGGTTGATACCCTTCCTTCGGCCTGGCTCTCGAAGTACTCTCTCACCATGATCAAGAGAGCATTGTGTTACTCGCCGCTGCTTGTAGCTGCGGCGCTTGGCTGTGGCAAGCAGCAAGAACCGGCTACCGCCCCCGAGCCGATCGTGGTAAGTGCGCCGCCGCGACCGCTCGAGATTGTCCAGGCCGAAATCGACACGATCCTGGGGGATCCGGCTTTTGCCAATGCGCATTGGGGGGTGATGATCCAATCGGTGGAAACCGGCGAGATTCTATACCGCCACAATCAACGTAAGCTTCTCATGCCGGCGTCGAACATGAAATTGGTGACCGGATCGGCCGCGCTCGCTCGACTAGGCGCGGATCATCGATTCCGCACGAGTGTCGCGACATGCGGTTCGCTCGATTCTGTAACGGGAACGCTGAGCGGTGATCTGCTCGTGGTAGGTGGAGGCGATCCCGCAATCTCGGAGCGCTTCAGTGCCGACGAAGACCCGCTCTCCACTTTCCGCGCTTGGGCCGATTCGCTCCAGGCACTCGGTATCACACGTATCAGCGGACACATTATTGGTGACGACAATTTGTTCGACGACGTGCATATCAGCCCGGGATGGTCGTGGGACTACCTCGGCGCAGCGTATGCCGCTGAGATCGGCGCTCTCTTGTTCAACGAAGGTGCGTTGGGTATTCGCTTTGCTGCGGGTGCCGAGGTTGGAGACACAGCGCAGAAGGCACTTGTTCCCAATACTTCCTACGTCACGCTACACGGTGATGCTGTCACGACCGCTGACAGTACCGGGGTGAGTGTTTACGCTTGGCGTCGCCCGTTCGCGAATGACGTGGATGTGGGTGGAGAGATCTGGATCGGACAGGACTCACGCACGCGATACGTGGCACCATTTGATCCCACCATGTACTTCGTCACTGTGTTGCACGAGACACTGGTGGCAGAGGGGGTGGCGGTGAGCGGGACAGCGGGTGACCGGGATACTGTGCCCCCACCCTGCGACTCTCCTACGACCCTCTTCGTTCACGAGTCTCCCGAACTTGCCGAGGTACTGAAGCCGTTTATGAAGGAGAGTCAGAATCAGATCGGCGAGATGTTGCTGCGCTACCTGGGTGCCGTGCAGACAGATACCGGCAGTGTGGCGGCTGGCCGCAGGGCTGTTGCCGCGACGCTCACCGACTGGGGCATCCCCGACGACTCATACATTTACTACGATGGCTCTGGCCTTTCACGTTACAACTATCTGGCGCCCGAGGCCGTTGTGCGGATACTACGAGCAATGGCCCGAGAATCCGACTTCAACGTGTTCTATGACGCGCTACCGATAGCCGGCGTGGACGGCACGTTGGAAGGGCGGATGCGCGGCTCTCGCGCGGAGAACAACGCGAGGGCCAAAACAGGTTTCATTTCCAACGCCCGTGCTCTTTCAGGATATGTCACGACAAGCGATGACGAGCTGCTGGCGTTCAGCATCATTGCCAATAATTTCGATACGCAGACCAGACCGGTAGAGTGGGTGCAGGACTTGATTGTCGAGCGATTGGCGAATTTCCGACGGGACCGCTGAGTGCAGAGTGCAGAGTGCAGAGCGCAGAGTGCAGGGTGCAGAGTGTTGGATGCAGAATGCAGAGCGCAGAGTGTAGAGCGCAGCAATCGGCGTGAATTATCTTCCCCTGCTTCCCCTCCTAATCAGGGCTGGGATGGGTGGTTGGGGTACAGAGTACAGAGGAGTTCTGATGACTGACAAGGTGATTCCAGAATCGGGTCCCCTGCCGACGCCGTCAAGTCCTGCTGAGGCCAAGGAGGTCCTGAAATCCGCCGCGTTTGAGGCACCGGACGTACAGGTCATCACTCTAGAGGCAACGGAGTTTACGGCCCTTTGTCCCAGAACAGGTCAACCAGACTTTGGCACGGTGACGATCGAGTACCTGCCAGCGGACCTCTGTATCGAGTCGAAGTCTCTCAAGTACTATCTCTGGTCGTTTCGTAACGAAGGCGTGTTTTGCGAGAGTATCGCCGCAAGAATCGCCGATGATATCATGTATGCGATCGAAGCCAGGGCGCTCGAGGTCGAGGTAACCCAGAACATCCGTGGTGGCATCGGGATCGTGGCCCGGGCGGTCCGCGGTGAGTATCAGCAGTAGATGACCGAGGTGCGCAAGGCCGTTGTACTGCTCAGCGGCGGTCTGGATTCCTCAACCACGTTGGCGCTTGCAAAGGCGGAGGGGTTCGAGCCGTACGCGCTGACGTTTCGCTATGGTCAGCGGCACCAACTGGAAATCGAGGCGTCGCGCCGGGTCGCCCGCCATGCTGGAGCTGCGGACCACATAATCCTCGATATCGATTTGCGCACCTTTGGAGCGTCGGCGCTAACCGATGACATTCCGGTGCCGAAGGGTCGCACCGCTGCCGAGCTTGGCAGTGGTGTCCCGGTCACGTACGTACCGGCTCGGAATACCATATTTCTCTCCTTTGCCCTGGCGTGGGCCGAGGTGCTCGATGCAAGGGACATCTTCATCGGCGTGAACGCGCTGGACTACAGTGGCTATCCAGATTGTCGCCCCGAGTACATCAGGGCGTTTCAGACCATGGCCGATCTGGCTACGCGAGTCGGTGCCGCCGAGGGTGAGCAGATTGAGATTCACGCTCCACTCATCTCGTTGACCAAGAGTGAGATTATAGCTAGGGGCATCGAGCTCGGTGTGGACTACAGCCTCACCGTAACCTGTTACGACCCGTCACCTGATGGTGCGGCGTGCGGCCGGTGTGATGCATGTCAGTTGAGATTGAAGGGCTTTGCCGAAGCCGGTGTCACCGACCCGGCGCGCTACGCTGTTGCCAGCAACATCACATGACGTACACGGTCAAGGAAATCTATTACACGCTCCAAGGCGAGGGCGCGAACACCGGGCGGCCGGCCGTGCTTCTTCGGTTCGCGGGCTGCAATCTGTGGACCGGTCGGGAAGAGGATCGAGCCAGCGCTGTTTGCAAGTTCTGCGACACCGACATAGCGGGAGCCGACGGACCTGAGGGTGGGAAGTACGAATGCGCTACGGAGGTTGTGGATGTAGTCGCGCAGCTCTGGCCGGGAGACGAGGAGAAACAGCCAGGATGCCGGGATCGTACGGCCGACAGGTTTGTCGTCTGTACTGGCGGAGAGCCATCGCTGCAACTCGACGATGAACTGGTAGCAGTGCTCCAACGGCGCGGGTTCACCGTAGCGCTGGAAACCAACGGCACGGTACCGGCACCGGCGGGGGTCGATTGGATCTGCGTGAGTCCGAAAGCCGGTACGGATCTGGTACAACGCAAGGGCGATGAACTGAAGCTCGTGTTTCCGCAGAACGGACTCGATCCGCAACAGTTCGTGCATCTGAATTTCGCACACTTTTTCCTGCAACCGCTGGACGATGCTCACTTGCAGCACAACACTGCACTTGCGATGCAATATTGCATGGAGCATCCCACTTGGAAGCTGAGTCTGCAGACTCACAAGTTGCTCGGCATCCCCTGAATCGCATCCGTCGTCCTTGTTACAGGCAAAGGGGCTGTGGGGGCAGTGGGGGCAGTTGGGGCAGGTTTGGGTCTGCTCTGCCCCCTCTGCCTCTCCTGCCTCCTCTGCTCGGTTGTGGCGGCGCGGTGCGGCGGTTAACCTAGCCCCATGCAGCTCTCTTTCCGTCGTCGACTGTTTCTGGCCATGATCGCGTTGGGCACGGTTCCGCTCGCCATCGCGCTGCTGGTGCTGGCACTGCAGGTCCGGTCGGCGGGTTCGCCAACGGGCGTACGTGCCACACTGGATGAGATCGCTCAGAGTGGTGGTGAGCTTGTCGGTGCTGTGGACACTATGGCACTGGACGAGCAAGGCAGAGCGGCGTTCCGTACGCACACTGAGACCATCGCAGCACAGACCACACTGGCACGCCGTGCGGAATGGCTGAGCCGGATCGCGGCGGGCGTGCTGGGGTTTCTCATATTGGTCGCCGCTGTTGTGCTGATAGCTGTTTCTCTGGGGCTGGCGCGACGTTGGTCGCGCTACGTGTCCGCTCCGATCGAAGAATTGGTGGCGTGGGTTCGGAAGGTGGAGCGAAAGGAAGAGCTCCCACAGGAAAGTGACACGCGCGGCGCACCCGAGTTCGACGATTTGCGCAGCGCCGCACGCGAGCGTGAATTGGAGCAGGAGCGGCTGCGTGCGTTCCGCGAAACGGCGCGGCGAGTTGCACACGAGATGCGTGGACCAATCACCGCATCGCGTTTGGCGCTTCGCAGACTCGAGGGAAGCGGACAAGACGAAATGCTCACCGTCTTGGACGAAGAAACCCAGCGGCTCGAGCGCATGTCGCACGAGTTCTCGGAGTTCGGGCGGCTGCCCGAAGGACCCGAAGCCGAGATCGATGTCGTCGAACTGGTCGACAGCGTTGTTAACGCTACGATTCCCACCGGTGTGCCGTCACGCACGCATACGGAAGAGCCCGTCTCGGTGAGAGGACATTACGAACCGTTAAGGCGTGCATTGCAGAACCTGGTGCGCAACGCCGTCGAAGTCGTGGGTCCCAATGGCGTTGATGTCAGCGTGGCACGCAAAGACGGCATGGTGCGGATAACCGTGGCAGACGATGGACCGGGAATCCCCGCTGATGCCAGGCAGCGCGTCTTCGATCCGTACTTCACCACCAAGAAACACGGTACCGGGCTCGGCCTGGCGCTCGTGAAGCAGACGGTGTTGGCCCACGATGGAACGATCGATGCGGAGGAGTCGCCGGAGGGAGGGGCAATGTTCGTGATCAACTTGCCGGAGAACGCGTGAGCGCCAGGATC
>JBDGXD010000019.1:0-23851 GCA_039584755.1 Gemmatimonadota bacterium | reverse complement strand
GGTGCTGACGAGATAGACATGGTCGGGCCGATCGGCAGGATTCTTGACGGCGATTGGGATTACGTTGGCGAAGATATCGCGGCCGTCGTCGCGGCGGCTGACGGGCGAATCGTAAAGGTGATCCTCGAAACGGAGGCGCTCGACCGAGCGGCTATACAGCAGGCAGCTAGAATCGCCGTGCGGGCCGGAGCCGGCTTCGTGAAGACCTCCAGCGGCCTTCATCCAGCCGGGGGCGCAACAATCGAAGCCGTATCGCTACTGCGGCAGGTCGTAGGACCTGATGTGGGGGTCAAGGCCGCCGGTGGGATACGGACGAGGGAAACGGCGTTGCAAATGATCTCCGCGGGGGCCACCAGGATCGGGACCAGCAGCGGAGTCTCCATTATGGGCGGCGGCGCAACACGGAACCAACCCTGAGAACCAGCTCCTGTGGTGAGAACGGCTTGCTAATGTAGTCGTCAGCGCCCAGTGAGAGTCTGTCAGCCCGATCCGTTTCGTCCCCCGCAGTGAGCAGAATAACTCGCACGTCCCGTGTCTCGTTTCGCTTGCGCAGCTGCTTGACCAACTCAACGCCAGTCAGATCCGGCAGCCTCGAGTCGGCTATGATGAGATCAGGAGTTTCGCTTATTGCTGTGGCTAGAGCTTCCGACCCGGAGGTAGCGGTAGATACTCGATGACCCTCCCTAGCGAGGCTGTCCGCCACCAGCGCGGCAATGTCCGCTTCGTTGTCGACCACCAGGATGCGTGTGCCCATGTCTCAACAGCCACCTCGTAATGGCAAGAATATAGTGGCGGTGACCTCAATTGGGGTGGCCATGCTAACTGTCTCGAGTGCTTTACTGCCGCTCTACATTCTCTTTACCTGGACGTGGTATGTTCCGCGCCATCATTTTCGACGGCCTTCGAGCGGTTTGAGAACCAGGTGAACCCGGCTCGGTTCGTGGGTACTGAACCCGGATTCTGAACGGAAGAGCTGTTGCAGTACCAATGGTTGTTAAAGGCGACCAACAATATTTGGGGCCCAATGGACGGCAACATCCTGAAGACAATGGCCACTGCGTCAGCGGTGGTGGCAATGGCAACTGCTCTACCGAGTGCTGCACGAGCGCAGGTGGGGATCAAGGCCAACAACCTGGCGGAGATCAAGTTTAGTGGCCGGGTCAATCTGCAGTACAACACGACGTCTGTAGGCGACGATCGATCCAGCGAGTTCCTGCTGCGTCGTGTTCGCCTGACGGCCGAGTTCAAGTTCAATGACTTCCTCTCCGGTAAGATCGAACCGGAATACGCCATCACTTCGACGCGCGTGCGAGATGCGTATGGAAGATTGACGTTTGGCTCCGGTCTCCGCTTCACCTTTGGGCAGTTCAAGAAACCGACCGATGTGTTCCAACTGACTAGCAGCTCGATCCTCCCGGTAATTGAGAGAAGTGGTTTTGTACGTGGTGTCGATTCCTGTGCCGGCGTAGGGTTTTGCAGCTTCACCTTCTTTTCGGGTGGATTGCTCTACGCCGATCGTGATGTGGGTGTCATGGTTGATGGTAACCTCGGCATCTTCCACTACGCGGTGTCCGCTACCAATGGCGAGGGAGTCTTCACCGAAGAAGACAACGGAGAAAAGGCGTTCAATGGCCGTGTCGTCGTGACGGCTGCCAAGAACCTCAAGATCGGCGCACACGCCGTCCAGCTAGACTTTGCCAACGATACGACGGGTCAGGTCGATTACGGCACCGCATACGGGGCCGATGTCGACTGGGGCAACTACGACCGTGGCTTGCACGTCATAGCAGGCGTCATGGGTGGCACAAACTGGAGAAACCTCGACGCCCAGGGCCGCACCTCCGATTTTCTCACGGCACAGGCCATACTCTCCTACAAGGCGCCCGTAGGTGGCAAGCACATCTCGGCCATCGAACCGACCGGACGTGTCAGTTGGAGCGACCCCGATACCGATGCCACGCAAGACCGTGCCTGGCTGCTAACCCCGGGTATACAGTTCTTCTTCCTGGCCAGGAACAAGATGTCGTTCAATATGGATATCTACGTGCCGGATCAGGGCGGAACCGAGTATTCGTTCAAAGGCCAGTTCTGGATGTACTTCTAGGCCTCGAACATCACAGAGCTTCCTCCTCCGTGGCTTCACAGGATCGGAGTCCCAGCGGTCCTGGACTGCATTGCGCTCCCCATCAGACTTTCCCATCTTGCGGTCAACCATGAAATACGGTCTTCGCATTCTTCTCGTAGTCGGGCTGGCTGTTGCGGTCAGCACTCTCGCCACCGCCCAAGACAGTGCACATGTTGTGATTGCCGCCACGACCGATGTGCACGGCCGAGCCTATCACTGGGACTACCTCGACGATCGCGCGGCTCCTTGGGGGCTGACACGGGTTGCCACGGTAGTCGATTCACTGAGAACAGCTTATCCCGGCCAGGTGATTCTGCTCGACGCCGGCGACGTGATACAGGGAAATCCGTTCGCCACCTTCTTTGCCACGGTGCAGGAAGCCGATCCCCACCCAGTAATCGATGCTCTCAATGCCGTCGGCTACGACGTCGCAACGCTGGGCAGCCACGACTTCGACTTCGGCGCCGCCGTGTACGGTCGCGCGGTGGCCGGAGCAGCATTTCCTCTGGTGTCGGGAAACATCTACCGCATGCCGCGGGACACATTTGCCTTCCAGCCGCAAGTGATCCTCAATCGCAGCGGAGTGAGAATCGGGATCACTGGCTTCACCACTCCAGGCACGATGGTGTGGAACCGGGAAGAACTGGGAGACAGGCTGGTGGTGCGAAGGATCCTGCCTGAGGCAAATAGCAGACTGCGCCAGCTCGAGCAGGCGGGAGTCGATCTCAGGATCGTGGTGGCCCACAGTGGCATGGACGCGCCATCGTCCTACGACACGACACAGGTAGGAGCAGAGAACGTCGCCGCCCGGCTAGCACAACTGCCCATCAAACCACATGTCGTCATCGTGGGCCATACACATAACGGGTTTAGCGACTCCGTGATTGACGGCGTGCACTTCGTGCAGCCGCGCGCGTGGGCCCGAACGCTGGCGGTGGTGCACGTCTGGCTGGTCCGCGATTCGGTCGCGGTCCCAAGCGAGACTCAGGGTGAGGGCAGCTTCCGGGTGGCCAGGGTGTTAGGACAGGAGATACCGCTGGCAAACGTGCCACCCCACCCGGTCGTGGTTCAGCGCCTCGAAAGGGCTCATCAGTCAGTGAGGCTGTGGGTGGCGAGCCCGTTGGCACGGGCCGAGGGGAACTGGAGTGCCCACTACGCTCGGGCTGGTGATACTCCGGTAATCGATTTCGTGAATCACGTTCAGCGACAGGTCACCGGTGCCGATCTGTCAGCGACGGCCGCCTACAATCTGGACAGCAGATTCGACAGTGATGTTCTGCTGCGCGATGTAGCCGCGTTGTATCCCTATGAAAACAGGCTCAAAGTCGTACAGATCGATGGTGTGATGTTGAAAGAATACTTGGAGGCCTCGGCGTCATACTTCAACACGTTCCAATCTGGGCAAAGTGTCCTTAATGACAGCGTGCCGGGATACGACTTCGACATGGTTAGCGGTGTGGACTACGTGATCGATCTCATGCAACCCGTGGGATCCCGCATTCGGCAACTGACCTGGCAGGGACGCTTGGTTCAGGTAGCCGACACCTTCACGCTCGCGCTGAATGGCTACAGGCAAGCGGGTGGTGGGGGGTACCGCATGTTGAGTGGCCTGCCGGTGTTATACGAAGGAGGGGACAACATCCGTGACCTCCTTATCGCACACATGAGGGACGCCTCGCTGTTGCGCGCTTCGGACTACTTCGACCTATCTTGGAGCATCACTCCGGCGGAAGCGGCCACTGCCGTCAGGGATGCGCATGGCCCAGCGCCATCTGACACGATCGCCGGCCAGAGGGTATTGAGTGACTCGGCCACCACGGTGTTCACCGTACCAGATAGTGCGAGACCGGTGGCCGCACGGCTGGAGCCGGCAGTCGCCCAGCTGAAGTTCCCGCTGACCTCGAGTGAGGGTGAGATTGAGAGCCCTCTCGGTCGGCTGGTGGCCGACGCATTCAGAAACGGGGCCCGCTCACATTTCGCCCTGGTGATGAACGGCTCGCTCCATGGAGACCTCGCAGCCGGCCGCGTCACATTGAGCGATGTCACCAACGTGTTGCCCGGCAATGACGCGCTCGTGCGACTGCAGATCACTGGCGAGGCGCTGTTTGACTTGCTGGAATACGTGCTAGGCGGTGACACTCCGCTGGCACACGTAGCAGGGTTCGAGGTTTGGTACGATCCGCGGCGTCAACCTGGAGACCGCGTAAGCCGCGTTAGCTTCCCCGACGGAGCAGAAGTCCAGCGCAACCGCGGTTACACCCTCGCACTCACGCGGTCGGTGGCAGGGGGTGCCGCCGGGTTCAGTACTCTCGAGAATGTCCCGCCAGCGGCTACCGGAATCACTTCCGTTACCGCGGTGATTGGATACCTGCAACGCCTCAGGCAACCCGTCGACATACCACGCGACACCCGCATTCATATCTCGCAGTGACCCAACACATTCGAGTGTTCGTCAATGAACGAGCGCTGGACGTGACACCCGGAAGCACCGTCTTTGACGTGGTCGAGTCGTTTTCCGCGGAGTTGGCCAGCGTACTGCTGAGCGGGAAGGGTCACGTCACGGACGGTGTCGGCCGCGAAATAGGCCTCGGCGAGATTGTGCTGGCGGGTGCGATACTGAGAACTGTCGGCACTGAGGACAAGTCAGGACGAGATGATGCCTGATGTGGACGTGACCGCCGCAGCGATGGTTGTGCAATCGGCGGCCGGGCAGCTGGACATCGCTCGCGAAGGACTGGGTACTCCATTGGGAGAGCGACTGGTCGGGTTGCTGGGGATGGCGGTCATGATTGCGATCGCCTGGTTGCTCTCCAACAACCGCAACCGGGTCAACTGGCGCCTGGTCGGCATGGGTGTCGCTGTGCAAGTCGCGTTCGGATTCCTGGTGCTCAGGACTCCGGTTGGCAGGGGTCTATTCCAGGGAGCCAATGCGGTCTTCCTCAAGATGCTGGAGTTCACCAAAGAGGGTGCGGCGTTCATCTTCGGGAGCCTCGTGAACGACCTGGTGCCGGTTGGCACACTAACTGGTGAGCCACCTCAGGTGACTCCGGTCTCATCTCCCGAATTGTGGATCAACGCCGGAGCATCGATCGCGTTCTTCGTGCTTCCGACGATCATCGTCTTTTCTTCGTTGATGTCGATCTTGTATCACCTTGGGTTGATGCAATGGCTAGTGCGTGGAATCGCTTGGGTGATGCAGCGGAGTATGCGGACGTCCGGTGCCGAGACCCTGTCGGTCGCGGGGAACATCTTTGTGGGACAAACCGAGTCCCCCCTGCTGATCAGGCCATTCATCAGCGGCATGACGATGTCAGAGCTGAACACCGTGATGGTTGGAGGATTTGCGACTATCGCAGGTGGAGTCATGGCGGCCTATGTAGGAATGCTGTCGCCATATTTCCCGGATGTGGCCGGTCACCTGTTGACTGCGAGTGTGATCAATGCTCCTGCAGCTCTGTTCATTTCGAAGATCCTGGTACCGGAAACCGGTGAGCCTGCCACGACGTCGGTGAACGTCAAGGTCGAGAAGACCGAGGTCAACATCATCGACGCCGCGGCCGCTGGTGCTGCCCAGGGCCTGAAGCTTGCGCTCAACGTGGGTGCCATGCTGTTGGCGTTCGTTGCGCTGATTGCCATGGTGAACGCGGCCATTGGTGGCTTGGGCGGCTTGCTGGGGCACTCCGAGCTATCTCTGCAGATGATCTTCGGTTGGGTTCTGTCACCGCTTGCCTGGTTGATGGGTGTCCCGTGGGCCGACGCAGGTGAGGTGGGTGCGCTCCTGGGTCTCAAAGTGACCGTCAACGAATTCGTGGCGTATCTCGATCTTGCGCACATCATGCAAGGAGCCGACTCGTTGTCGCCACGAAGTACGCTCGTCGCTACCTACGCGTTGTTGGGCTTTGCCAATTTCGCGTCGATCGCAATTCAGATCGGGGGTATTGGTGGTATCGCGCCCGACCGACGCAGTGATCTGTCACGTTTGGGCATCAAAGCGATGATCGGTGGTAATCTGGCGGCGTTCATGTCTGCCAGTCTTGCCGGCATGATCCTGTGAAGCAGCTGGAGTCGGCAGCTGAGATCATCCGTGAGATGATAGGTCATCGAGAGCCGCCTCGCGTGGTGTTGACTTTGGGGTCGGGTCTTGCTGCCCTGGCGGATAGCGTCTTGGATGCGGTGCGAGTTCCTTACGCAGATATTCCGGGATTCCCGGCTACGACTACCGCGGGCCACAGTGGCGAGCTGGTATTCGGCCTGCTCGAGAGCGTGCCAGTCGTTTCCCAGAGCGGACGGTTTCATTTGTATGAGGGATACGAGCCAGAGACCGTCGTTCTGCCGGTCAGGCTGCTAGCCGATCTCGGCGCAGAGTACCTGATCGTGACCAACGCCGCCGGCGGCATGAATCCGGTGTTTGTCCCCCCCTGTCTCATGCTGATCGCCGATCACATCAACTACATGTGGCGCAATCCGCTGATCGGACCGGTGGCACCGGGCGAACACCGCTGGCCCGATCTGAACGTCGCTTACGACGGCGACCTGCGCGAGTTGGCCGGAGAAGCGGCATTGGAAGCGGGAGTCTCGCTCCATGAGGGTGTCTATGCGGGTGTGCTCGGTCCGAGTTATGAGACTCCTGCCGAAATCCGCATGCTGCGTCGGCTCGGTGCGGACGCAGTGGGCATGTCCACAGTTCCAGAGGTAATCACAGCTCGGGCGCGCGGCATGCGAGTGCTTGGCATATCCAGCATTACGAACTCTGGAGCTGGATTGGGCGAAGGCGAGCTGTCCCACCGGGGGGTGCTAGCAGCTGCCGATCGAGTCTGCAATGAACTCGAGATGGTCCTCAGGGGAGTTGTCTCGCGCCTGCCAGCCTGAATCTCGCCGCACACACTAAGTACTTCAAAACATGTGACTTACCATAGTTGGATTCCGGCCGACCACGCGTTCCGCCTTCCCGCTGCAACCCTCTGCCCCCAACATGTGTCAGTGCATATGGAAGATGGGAACCATCAAACCCGGGGAGCTGGGTGGACGAAGCAAGACTGATCGCTCGGGTACGGAGCGGCGAGGCTGCAGCGGAGCGCCAACTGTACCAGGCACATGTGGATCGAACGTATCGGTTGGCCTACCGTCTGACCGGTGATGACGAACTCGCGCAGGAGTTCACGCAAGAGGCGTTCATCCGCGCATTCGACCGGATCGATCAGTTCCGGGGTGAAGCTGCCTTCGGCACCTGGCTGAGATCGATAGCGACATCGGTGATCTACAACGGGTTACGCAAGATCAAGCGGTTTCGGCAGCGAGAGTTCGAGTTGGACGAAGCGAAGTCTCTGGGAGGAAATGAGAGAGTGGCGGAGCCGGATCTGAAGGAAAAACTCTCTCGCGCAATTGAGGACCTCCCGGCCAAGTACAGGATGGTGTTCGTGATGCACGATGTCGAAGGCTACACACACGAGGAGATCAGCTCGGCGATGGGGACACAAGTGGGTACGTCTAAGGCGCAATTATCACGGGCGCGGGCAAAACTGAGAGAATCTCTGTCCGAGTTTGCAGGAGAGTGGGCATCATGACCGAGAGACAGTTCGAGGAGTTCCTCAAGGAAGCCGTAGAGGACTACAATCAGCCGCCGGAAGTGCCGCAAGCAGCCATGTGGGCGCAGATAGAGGAATCGCGTCGGGCGAGTCGGTCGGCTAACAAGGTGGTATTCCTCGCCTCGCCGTGGCTTCGTTGGGGGGTGGGAGTGGCTGCAGCTCTGGTGCTGGGAATCGGCATAGGAATGAACTTGGACCGAGCGGCTACGGTGACTGATACGGTCGTGGCAGTCGATCCGCAGCCATCAACCAGCGGCGACGACGGCGTCTACCGCCTGGTTGCGTTGGGACACCTGAGCCGCACTGAGGCGTTCCTCTCGATGTTCCGTACCGACGTCAGGGCTGGAAGGACCGACTACCAAGTGGCCAACCCTGCCCGGGAGTTGCTGACGGCCACGCGTTTGCTACAAGGATCACAGTCTATACGAGACCAGCGGCTACTCGAGCTGTTGGACGAACTCGAGCTGGTTCTGGTCCAAATCGCTCAGCTCCGTCCTGATTTGGATGGAGAGGAAGCGGAATTGGTTACACAGGCAATCGAACAACGCAGCGTTCTACTGAGACTTCGTTCTGCGGCGGACGCCGCTCCGGAGCTCAGGGGTGTGCAAGGAGTACTCTGATGAACATGAAGCTGGCAACTAAGACAATCGTATTGACGGCTCTGCTACTGTCGACGGCAGCCGGCACGGTCGTGAGCCAAGTTGGATCTGGCACGGCGGGTGATGTGCAGGGACTCGAGGTTAGAGCAAGCGCCGACCTTCCGGTTGCGTGGGCCGAACAGGATCCTGCCAACTCACTGTATCGCAGCGCGCGGCAGGAGCTGAACTCCGGTAGGTACGAACGGGCGGCCGAGATCTTTGAGCAGATCCGCACCAATCACCGGGACTCCGAGTACACGCCCGATTCCTATTACTGGGAAGCATTCGCGCGCTACCGCACCGGCGACACACGTGAACTGGAGTCTGCACTTGACCTGCTCGATCGCCAGGAGAGGCGCTACCCCGATGCTGCCACCCGCGAAGATGCTCGCTCGCTAGCCGTGCTGATCAGCGGCAAGCTGGCCGAACGAGGCAACGCGGGCGCCGCACAGAACATCACCGAACAGGCGCAGCAGCAAGGCTGTCCTGAAGAGGAAGACGACGTTCGGGTGATGGCCCTCAATGCGCTGCTCAATATGGATTCAGAACGCGCGCTACCGCTGCTCCAGCAGGTACTGCAACGGCGTGACGCCTGCTCGGTTGAGCTGCGTCGCAAGGCGGTGTGGTTGATCTCGCAACAGGACTCCGACGAAACGGCGGCGATTCTGTTGGATGTGGTGCGGGGTGATCCGGATGGTGAGGTCAGAGAGCAGGCGGTGTTCTGGCTGTCGCAAGTAGACAACGAAGAGGCGGTCGCCGCACTCGACTCGCTGTTGATGGAGTCAGACGATCGGGCCGTTCAGGAAAAGGCGATCTTCGCGCTGGCGCAGCACGAAAGCCATCGCTCGGCCGAGATCCTGCGGAACTACGTGAGGCGTAGTGACGTGCCGGAAGACCTGCGTGAGAACGCCATCTTCTGGCTGGGACAGAGTGATTCGAGCGAGAACCAACAGTTTCTGCGGGACCTGTACGGTGAGGTCCAGTCCGAGGCACTGAAAGACAAGATCATCTTCTCAATCTCACAAGAGGAAGGTGCCGCAGCAGGTGACTGGCTCATGGCGGTTGCGTTGGATCAGAACGAGTCGATCGAGCGCCGCAAGTCAGCTCTGTTCTGGGCGGGGCAGCGTGACCAGATGCCCACGGAGACTCTGGATGAGCTGTATGGCACGCTGGACAACCGCGAGATGCAGGAGCAGGTAATCTTCGTGCTGTCTCAGCGGGACGAAACCGAAGCGGTCGATGCTCTGATGAACATTGCGCGGAACGAGACCGACAGGGAGCTGCGCAAGAAAGCGATTTTCTGGCTGGGACAGTCAGACGATCCCCGAGTTCCCGAGTTCCTGCTCGGGTTGATCAACCGCGACATCCCATGAACTACGATCACCGCGTGTGAACCTCAGAGCGAGTGTGTGACCATGAAAAGGACGATCCTGAGAGTGTTTCCGATAGTCGCAGTCATTGCCGGTGTTGCCTTCACTGTCAACAAGGCTGTGAGCAAGAAGGTTGACCACCGAGAGCACGAGATTGCCGTGAGCGTTCACGAGTCGCAGGGGCATAAGCACGCCTCGGCGTGTGGCGACAATGAGCTGAGGCTAGATGCGTTGGATGCGGTGTTGAACATGGACGAAGCGCGCGCCATGCCGATCCTGCTCGAGGTGCTCGAGCGTCACGGCGATTGCGATGTGGAGGTGCGAAAGAAGGCTGTCTTCCTGGTGTCACAACAGGAAATCGACGAGACGGTCGCGATTCTCGAAGGTGTGGTGCGCAACGACCCGAGTCTGGAGGTCCAGGAACAGGCGGTGTTCTGGCTGTCGCAGGTTGACGCGGAGGAAGCGGTCACCGCACTGGAGTCGGTTCTGTTTCAATCGCATCGTGCCGAGCTACGTGAGAAAGCGATTTTTGCACTGTCCCAGCATGGTAGCGGTCAGGCTCAACAGATCCTTCGTATGTACGTGCGATCTGACGCCCCGGAGGAGTTGAGGGAGAACGCGATATTCTGGATTGGCCAGGAGGGATCGGACGATGACCAGATGTTTCTCGCTGAGCTGTACGCCGATCTCGGAAGTGAGGCGTTGAAGGAGAAGGTTATCTTCGCCATGTCGGAGCGGGCTAACGACGCGAGCCGCCGTTGGCTGCTGGAGGTCGCGAACAATCGCTCCGAATCGATCGAGTTGCGCAAGAACGCAGTCTTCTGGTTGAGCCAACAGGGCGAGTACGACGCGAATCAGCTTGCGGCGCTGTACCGTGACGCCCAGGAAGTGGAAATCAAGGAGCAGGTGCTATTCGCGCTATCGCAGTTGGATGATCCGGATGCCGTGGCCGACCTGATCGAGATCGCGCGCAACGAGACAAACACCGACCTACGGAAGAACGCCATGTTCTGGTTGGGACAGTCAAGTGATCCGAGGGCTGCCGAGTTCTTGGCGGAGGTGATAGGAAGATGAAGGAGATGAGCAGGGGAAGAAGGGGAAGGAGGGGAAGGAGTTTGGCCTCGCTGACGGCTGCGTGTGCAGCAATGGGTCTCGTCCTGTCACCACCCGTTGTCGGGCAGTCGATAGCCGATCAGGTGTCGGCGGTCCGGGATGGGCAGGTGCGCATGAGTTTTACCGCACGTGAAGGCGTGTGCGGCAACGGACGCAACATCAATACCCACAGGGACAGCGACGATTGGGAATCCTGGTGTGAACCGGGTCCTGTGAGAGTCGCCATCGATGTGCGGAGCCGTGAGATCGTGGACATCGACACATATGTGGGTGGCCGATGGCGGGCCAGCGACGACGTGACGGACCTTGGTATGGTACCCGCGCCGGATGCAGCCGCATACCTGCTCTCACTGGCTCAGTCGGAACAGGGTAGGGCGAGCAAAGATGCGATGCTCCCGGCCACTCTGGCAGACAGTGCTGTTGTATGGCCGCAGTTGCTAGAGATTGCCAAGAACACAGAGCGACCGCGGGACACCCGTAAGAGCGCTGTCTTCTGGCTCGGTCAGGCCGCAGGTGAAGCAGCCACAGAGGGTCTGGGAGAGATAGTCTACGACGACTCAGGTGACGGTGAGGTGCGGGAGAGCGCCATATTCGCCCTGTCGCAGCTGGACGATGATGCAGGCGTGCCGATCCTTATCGAGATAGTGCGGCAGCACCCGGATCCCAACCTCAAGAAGAAGGCGATTTTCTGGCTGGGACAGAGCGGCGACCCGCGGGTCGTGGCGCTGTTCGAGGAGTTGTTGGTGAAACCCTGACCCGGCGCGGCGGCGGTGCCGGGAAAGCGCGACCGCCGGCAGGCCCCAACCTGTGATGCAGCAGATCTGCCATCTCGCACTACCGGCCGGCTGGGATCCGGCCGTATTTTTCATCCATGAACTCCCCACTAGCCAAAACCAGCATTGCAGCCGGTCTTCTGTTGTGCGCAACGTTCAATTCCGGCTGCGCCGTGAACCCCGCCACAGGTCAACGCCAACTGATGTTGGTGAGCGAAGGCCAGGAAGTTGCCATGGGTCAACAGGCGGACCCAGGCATCTCGGCAATGTTCGGTATCTACGACGATCCGGACATGCAACAGTACGTGGCGCGGCTGGGTGACTCGCTTGCGGCCATCTCAGAACGACCTCAGCTGCCTTGGACGTTTCGCGTGGTCGACGATCCCATCGTAAACGCCTTTGCGTTGCCAGGTGGCTTCATCTACGTGTCACGCGGCATCATGGCCCACTTCAGCTCCGAAGCGCAGTTGGTGTCGGTGCTGGGGCACGAGATAGGCCATGTAACGGCGCGTCACTCCGCCAGCCAGATGTCGGAACAGCAATTGGCTCAGATAGGGCTGGTTGCTGGCGCCATCGTAGTACCCGACGTGGCAGCGACATATGGCGGATTGGCTCAGCAGGCCTTGGGAATCCTGTTCCTCAAGTTCAGTCGCGATGACGAACGTCAGGCCGACATGCTGGGATTCAGGTACATGACCAGGGTCGGCTACGACCCCAACGAGATGCCCGAGGTGTTCGCCATGCTGGGGCGGGTCACCGAGGCAGGGGGCGGACGCGGATTGCCGGTGTGGTTGTCGACTCATCCCGATCCCGGGGACCGCGAACAGCGGATCAACACGCTTATCACAGAGAGTGGTCAGGATTTCAGCGGAACCACCGTTGGCGAGCGAAGCTACCTGCTCAAGCTGCATGGTCTGGTGTATGGTCCGAATCCGCGTGAAGGCTACTTCCGCGATCAGCTGTTCCTGCACCCTGACCTCGAGTTTCAGATCACGTTCCCGTCCGGCTGGCAGACTGTCAATCAGAAGACCGCCGTGATGGCGCAGAGCCCCAATGAGGATGCGATCCTGCAACTCACGCTGGCCGAGGGAGCAGCCAGCCCTGCGGAAGCAGCACAGGAGTTCGTGGGTCAGGAGGGCGTCAATGCCGGTCGCGTACAGACGGGAACGATCGGGGGATTCCCATCTGCCACCGCAGCATTTTCAGCCGAAACCGAACAGGGGGTTTTGCAGGGAGCCGTAACATACATTCAGGACGGCGACCTCATATACCGTCTATTGGCGTTCTCAACATCTGCCGGTTGGTCGAGCTACCAGCAGACCGTAGCTAATTCGGTAGCGAGCTTTGCCCGGCTGACAGACCAAACCGCTCTCTCGGTTCAGCCAATGCGGCTCAGTATCATCGAGCTGCCCCAATCCATGACCATGGAGGCGTTCAACCAACGGTACCCGTCAGCGCTACCGATCGAGGCGCTATCGATTCTCAACCAGGTCGAGTTGGGTGTGCGGATGCCGGCGGGAACCCTGGTCAAGCGGGTCGTGGGGGAACCGGCGCGTTAGGGGCGACTGACACTGCGTGGAGGAGCAGCCGTCTCGGGCTTGCTCCAAGACAGCCCCCAACCCACTACCGGGGAGCTCGCCCTGCGACGGCTCTCCTCCACTTCGTTTACCACGGATAGCTGTACCCTGCACCCTGTACTCTGTACTCTGTACCCGTTAATCCTCCGGCCCCACGTTGTCAGCCACCAACGGCATGTCCTCGGGGTCGTGTGGCAGGCTCCCTCTGCGTGATCTCAGGTACTTGAAGGGCGTGTGTCCCGCGAAGTTGGAGACCCGCGACATGTAGATGTCGGCGTATCGCTCGACCTGGCGAGCGAGATGACTCTTGTCGTTGCCGGCGCGCATGAGTGGTCCCCAGCGATTGTTTCCGATCACACCGGCAGCGGTGGCCAGGGGAGCTATCTGTTGATCGAGCTTGGCGAGTCTGCTTCTCACTTTGGAGACCTGCTTGTCGAGTTCGCTTCTCGAGGTTGTGGTCTTGGGGCCGTAACCCGCCTTCTTGCGCAAGGCGGCCAGTCTGAGATGCGACAGTTGAAGCTCCAAGTCCTCCTTTTCGACCATAAGAGCCGAAAGCCGGCCCTGATCACGACTGAAAGCCGCAATACCTGTCAGGTCGGACTCCAACTCACGCAGGACAAGCGCTGTGCGCCAGCGCAACACGTCCTTTGACACGTGCACGTCAGTGAACACGTGATCGCCCACGTACAGTATCTCGTCTCCCGAGAGGCCGAGGTATTCTTCTACTTGTCTGGCACTTCCGCCCAGGTAGATACCGTCCCGTTCGATGCCTTTGGGGGAGGGTTCGAGCAGTCCTTCTTCGGTCACAACACCGAAGACCGGATTCCTGGTAGAGAAGAATGCCGGTTTGCGGGCCGAGACGATGATCACGTCAAACAGATCGCGCCACGTCATTTCCCCCGGTAGGAACTGGTCGAAGGTGTACTGCATTATGGAGCGGGTGTAGCTCCATTCGGAATTGGTGATCAGTAAGAGCTTCTTGCCTGCGTGGTGCTGGTCCAGTAGGGCAAGAGCCGTATCCGGATCCAACTCGACGTAGCGGTCGGGGTCGGCCGTGATGTCGCCCTTGAGCTCGCCTTCGACGTGAGCCTCATCAGTGGACGTTCTCACCAGTCGATACAAATCCGAGTATCCCAACACACCAGCTAGCTGGTTTGAGTCGAGCATCTCGACCAGCTGAGCGTACATGCACGCTTCGGACAACGAGAAGAGGGTATTGAGAAACTCGTAACGCTCCTCTGACAGATCGATCAACGTTCTGCCGTATTCGGCACGTTGTGCGGAGAACTCCATCGGTCTCGTGCCGTGGAACGCCTGTTTCACGTAACCAAAGCGGTTTGCCTTCAAGATGTTGCCAAGTTCGACGTCCAGTATCAGGCCGCGGATCACCAGATCGGGATCGAACTCGAGACGTTCCACTGGCAGGCCGAGTGCCAGCAGCTTGCGCCTGATGTAGCTGTATGCGCGACGTTCCCACTCGTCCACACGATAGTGAACGAGGGTGTAGTCCATGTCGTACCCGATTGCCTTGATGGACCTGAGGTTCAGGGTCCTGTTGCAGTAGATGCCGCGCTCCGGGGGTGGCTTCACGTCTTCTGGTGACATGGGGTGTCAACCACGTTTGGGGGGCTGGGCGAGGTGGTTGAGGGGTCCGTGGCCGGCACCCAGGCCGGGTGCAGTAGCGATTGCTCGCTGCACGAAGTCGAGGGCATCGCCGACGGCGGTGGGGAGTGCCCTGCCGAGTGCCAGGCCTGCGACGATTCCTGACGACAGTGTACAACCAGTCCCGTGCGTCGAGGTAGTGTCGATTCTCGTGTGGTCGAAGTGTCTGATGTTATCTCCAACAACCAGCACGTCCACCAAGACGTCGTTTTCCAGGTGCCCTCCCTTGATGAGCGCAGCCTTGGCTCCCATTCCAACCAACTCTTTGCCTGCCGCCTCCATGCTTTCCACCGAGTTCACTTGGGATCCCACCAGGATAGCGGCCTCATCCAGGTTCGGGGTCACGACAGTGGCCAACGGAACCAGCTGGTCGCGCACTGTCCGTTCGGCGTTCGAATCCAGCAGCCTGTCGCCGGAGGTGGCCACCATGACCGGGTCCAGCACGAAATTGGTGAAACCGTGTCGCTCCACCGCTGCGGCAACCAGACTCACCAGCTCCTCCGTGGCCAGCATGCCGGTCTTGAACGCGTCTGGTGGAAGGTCGTTCGCGACCGCGTCAATCTGTGCGTCCACCATATCCGTCGGAACGGCATGCACGGCGCCCACACCAAGAGTATTTTGTGCAGTGATCGCAACCAGCACACTGGTGCCAAACACTCCGAACTGGTGGAACGTCTTGAGGTCTGCCTGTATACCGGCGCCCCCTCCAGAGTCAGATCCGGCGATGGTGAGAGCGATCTTCATGATTGGATTGGCGACTCCATGTTCCAAGGGGACCTGGCCGACGCATACGGCATGATAACATCGACGCCCGCTAGGGACTCAGCAAGGTAGTGATGTATGCCCACTAGCCTTATTTCGTTGGCTCGCAATCTACAACAGCGTAAGGGACGGAGCCGTCGCGGGCTGACCCTTGCTGAGGGTGTGCGACTGATCGAGGAGGCTGTCTCCGCCGGGGTCGGGTTCCGCGGAGTACTGATGGACCCGACGCTGACACGCACTACGAGGGGTGGGGCTCTCTTGGCTCAGCTAGCGGCTCATGCGATTCCGATAGAGGAGGTGCCGGCCAAGACCCTCGTGGGTCTGGCCGCCACCGATACGCCGCAGGGAGTGGTTGCCATAGTGGAGCACCCGCGATCCCAACTCGACACGATCGACCCTGAGCCACGGCATCCCGTGTTGGTGCTCGATAGCCTTCAGGACCCGGGAAACGTGGGCACGTTGCTGCGTACGGCGTTTGCCCTGGGGTGCCCAGGGGCAATCCTGCTCAAGGGGACTGCAGATCCAGCGAATCCCAAGGCGCTGAGAGCCTCCTGCGGAGCCAGCTTCAGATTGCCCATCGCTGCGGCAACGGATGATGAGCTGGCAGTGTGGCTGGAGCGAGGTGATATCGTTCTGTGGGCGACTGATGCGGCCGGTACGCCGATGAGGCGCTTGCAGCCACCTGCCAGGCTTGCGGTTGTGGTGGGCAACGAGGGATCTGGCGTGCGGGCCACGGTGATGGCGCTGGCCCGCAACCGAGTGGCGATTCCATTGGCCCGGGGTGCGGAATCGCTCAACGTGGCAGTTGCGGCTGGAATCATTCTCCATGAGGTGCAGCGTGACAGTTGATCTGCTGGGAATACCGATTGCCGGTGTCTTTGGAGCAATGATCGGCAGCTTCCTCAACGTTCTCATCCTGCGACTTCCCAAGGACGAATCCGTCGTCTTCCCGGGTTCTCATTGCCCCCGGTGTCAAACGCCGATCGCCGGATATGACAACATACCGGTCCTCTCCTGGCTGATCTTGGGCGGGAAATGCAGACACTGTCGGGAGCGGATATCGGTGCAGTACCCCCTCATCGAACTATGCGCGGCCGGATTGTGGACTGCTGCCGCTTGGTATTACGGTGTTACTCTCGAAGCAGCCACGGCGGCCGTGTTCGGCACCATCCTGCTTGGCATCGCCGTGACCGACGCCCGTCATTATCTGATCCCCGACGAGTACACGCTGGGTGGTCTCATGCTTGGGCTCCTGCTGTCGCTGCGTGGAGGGTGGGATGGTCTGCTTGAGGCGGTGATCGGTGCCGTGACGGGCTTCGTGATTCTCTACGTCGTCGCTTTCGCCGGTGAGAAAGTGTTTGGCAAGGAGGCGATGGGTGGAGGAGACATCAAGATGATGGCGATGGTGGGTGCGTTCGTTGGATGGAACGGTGTCTTGCTCACGATCTTTGGTGGCTCACTCCTGGGAACGATTGTTTTTGTCCCACTGTCAATCAAGCAGAAGAGGCTGGTGCCGTTCGGGATTTTCTTGGCGGCGGCAGCTGCGCTGACCTTCGTGTTCGGAGACGCTGCGATAGCCTGGTACCTGGCCTGGGTTCTGGGGTGAGTGGGGAGTGGGGAGTGGGGAGCGGAGGGTGCCTGCTCTGGTGTCGAGGCGGAACAAGCGACTCGCGGCTGGAGTTTGGCACATCCGCTCCCCGCTCCCTGCTTTCAACCTTTGAGACGATTCTCCTATCAAACAGGGCGTGCAGATGATGGCGCCACACGGTGATTGACCTGCGTAACAGGCAGGGTACTGCTCGAGGGGATTCCGAGGCGGCGGACTGTGCCCTGGCTGCCAGCGGTGATGCGCAGGCCTTCGAGCGGCTCTACCACGCTCATGTTGCCCGGATTCACAGTCTGGTGCGGCGCATGATTGCAGATGACGTCGCGGACGAGGTGACGCAGGATGTGTTTGTCAGGGCTTGGCAGAAGCTGGGCACGTTCCGGGGCGCCTCGACTTTCGGCACTTGGCTGTATCGCTTGGCCATCAATCTGATCCTGGGGCGACGGGCGGTGTTGGGGAAGGAACGTGATCGATTGCGTGATGGAGAGGGAATCATAGAGAGAATGTCGACACGGCAAGCCACCCCGGAATTGGAAATGGATTTCGAGTCGGCGATCGCCAGACTGCCGGACGGTGCCAGGAAAGTGTTCGTGCTGCACGACGTGGAGGGATTCAAGCATCACGAGATCGGCGAACTGCTCGGTGTAACGGCCGGCACCTCCAAGGCGCAGCTCCACAGAGCCCGGATGGCCTTGCGGCAGTCTCTGGAACGGTAACGGAGAGATGATGCGTGACACATGGATAGATAGGCTCTCGGAGTACCTCGATGGTGAGTTGGCCGAGGGTGAATGCGTGGAGCTCGAGGCTCACCTTGCGGGTTGTGTCGACTGCCGCGACACGGTAGACCAGCTGCGCGGCGTCCTGGCCACGGCGCGTGCCCTGGAGGACCGGGTGCCTACCGGCGATCTCTGGAGCGGCGTGGCCCAACGGATCGGCGTCGGCCAGGCGGTAGAGCCGGGGGTGGTGCCTCTGCAGCAACGCATGCTCAGGCGCCGCATCCGAATCACTCTGTCTATCCCGCAGCTCGCCGCAGCCGGGATGGTCCTGGTGGCGCTGTCGGCGGCTACCACACTGCTGCTGAGAACGCGAGCTGCCCAAACAGAGACAAACCAAGTGAATGCCATCACTGAAGCTGCCACTGCTGAGGCAGTGCTGGTCGGGTTCGACGTTGCCCAGTACGATGCGGCGGTGGCGGATCTGGAAAACGTGTTGAGCGAAGCACGCGAACTGCTGGACCCTGGCACCGTACGGATCCTGGAACAGAGCCTGGCGACGGTCGATCGGGCCATTGAGGAAGCGCAACAGGCTCTGCGAGGCGATCCGGCCAATCGCTACCTCAGCACACACCTGGCGGCAACCATGAAACGGAAGATCCAGCTCTTGCAACGCGCGACGACGATCGCGAACACCTCGAGCTGACAACGAGGAATTGAGAAGATGTTGAATGCACTGCTAGCAAGTGTTCTGATCAGCGCCGCGCTCCCGCAGCAAACGGACACCGTGATTGCTGTTCAGCCCGGCGCGCGCCTAGACGTAGAAGCATTTCGTGGCGAGGTCGTGGTGCGGACGTGGGCCCAGAACGAGATGCGCATTGTCGCGCATCATTCGAGCCGTACCCGCATCGGAATTTCGCAGTCGTCGTCCGTGGTGCGACTGCGACCTCAAGCATACCGAGGAGTCGCAAACGTCGATGTTGAGATAACGGTTCCCGCGGGTACCTACATCGATTTGAACGGGACGTTCATGAGTGCCGATCTCTCCGGTGAGCTAGGGGAAGTGCGGGCGGAGACTGTGCAGGGTGACATAGCCGTAGTGGGAGCGACGGGGTTCGCGTACCTCTACTCGGTACAAGGGGACGTGAGACTCGAAGATGCCGCGGGCGATCTCAATGTTCACTCGGTGCACGGTTCTCTCACGGTGTCAGGAGCGGTGGGCAAGGTGACTGCAGATGCGACCCACGGGAGCATCACGCTTGGCGGCATCGAGTCGTCTCAGGTAGAGGCGACTACGGTGAGCGGTACGGTCAGGTTCGAAGGAGCGATCGAAGACGGCGGTAGGTACAAGCTCGGCACCCACTCCGGAGACGTGATCGTCACGGTTCCTGAAGACATCAATGCGGCTATTTCGGTTTCAACTTTCTCGGGGAACTTCGATGCGGGCTTTCCCATCACCCTCACCGAGACCTGGAACCAAGGGAGGCAATTCAGTTTCACTGTCGGAGACGGCAGCGCCCGGGTCGATCTCGAGTCGTTCAGCGGCGACATTGACCTGCGACGACGATAAATGCTGTGGTAACAGTGTTCCAAGGAGAATTGTGATATGTACAAGCATGTATTACCGAGCGTCACGCTCTTGACGTTGCTGGCCATCCCAGTGGGCGACCTCGTAGCTCAAGATTTCGAGTGGAAGGGTAGCGTTCAGCCGGGTGACCACATCGAGGTGGTCGGCGTGTTGGGGGATGTGACAGCAGTAGCCAGTAACGGCAATGAAGTCGAGGTCACCGCGACTATCCGTGAGCATCGGCGCGGCAACGCCGAGGACATCGATATCGAGGTCATCGAACACGGCGGCGGTGTAACGATCTGTGCAATGTATCCCACGCCACGACGCGCAGATCGTGACAACGAATGCCGACCCGATGGGCGCACGAGGAACAACACCAACGACATCGACGTGAGCGTGCATTTCACGGTGCACGTACCGAGCGGTGTCGACTTCGTGGGTCGAACCGTCAACGGTGATGTACAGGTCGAATCCCTCAGCGGCGATGTCGAGGCACACAGCGTGAACGGTGATGTAGACGTCAGCACATCTGGTCTCGCCCAAGCCAGCACCGTCAACGGATCCATCCGGGCCCAGGTTGGACGGGCCGATTGGGATGGCTCACTCGAGTTCGAGACGGTAAACGGCAGCATAACCGTCGAGCTTCCTGACGGTGTGGGCGCCGACGTAACGGCTGCTACAGTGAATGGCGGGATAGAGACAGATTTTCCGCTCACCGTTCGGGGCCGCTTCTCGTCCAAGAGGATTTCAGGCATCATCGGAGAGGGCGGCCGGCGCCTGTGGCTGGAGACGGTGAATGGGTCTATAAGAATACTGAGGAGATAAGGAGAGGAAGGAGGGGAAGGAGATGCATGTTTCTCGATCTCCTTCCCTTCTTTCCCTCTGATCCTCTCCTTCCCCTTCTTCCCCTTCTTCCCCTTCTTGTCTTCTACCTAGTTACCTTCCCCCCCATGGTGTCACGAGAACTGGATTCCCTTTTGCCCCGATTGGTTGTCCACCCTGCTTCCCGGCTGGCAGCGTTTGTCGTCCTCGCGCTGTCTCTCACTTCTTGTGAGTTGAGTGAAGCCCAAACCGAGGAGCGGGCTCGGCAAATCGCCGAGGTGGTGATACCCCGAATTGAGAGTGCAGTGGGGCTGCCGTACAAGTCACCGCCGAAAATTGCCGTGCGCAGCAGGGAGCAGATGCGGGCGTACATCGATGCAAAGATCCAGAGCGACCTGCCTGAGGAAGAGATGGAGCGGCTCACTGTTGCGTACCGGCTATTTGGCATGATTCCCGATACACTCGACCTGCAGGCGCTCTTGTCGGAGTTGTACTACGAGCAAGTTGTGGGCTACTTCGATCCTGACTCGTCTACCCTGTATCTGCCTGATGGGATGGATCCGACCATTTTACGATTCACGGTTGCACATGAACTGGTGCACGCTCTACAAGATCAGTACATGGCCCTGACTCCGATACTCTCTGACGAACAGGACAATGACAGGCGAATGGCTGCTCAGGCGATGCTCGAGGGTCAGGCAACCCTGGTCTCGATGTTGGACATGCTGCCCGAACAGAGCATGGGTGAACTGAACGAGGTGTGGTCTCAGGCGCGCGCGCTCATCAAGGATCAACAAGGTCAGATGCCAGTGTTGGCTGCGACGCCGCTAGTCATACGTGAGGGCCTCATCTTTCCGTACATTGCGGGTGCTGATTTCGTGCAGTGGTTCATGGGCACATATCCCGATACCGTGCCTTACGGCCCACGGCTACCTGCGTCGACCGAACAGATACTCCATCCGGACAAATATCGGATTGGAGAACCCCCGGTGGATCTCTTTTTCAGCGACAGCAACGAGGTGTTCTACGACAACGGGCTGGGAGAGCTAGAAACCAGGCTGCTGCTCACGGTACTGACAGGCAGTGAGACGGTTGGCGCAGCCGGTGCGATGGGCTGGGCTGGTGACCGCTACGCGGTTCTGAGAGTCGACGGCGGGTATGGACTCGTATGGTGGAGTGTGTGGGACAGCGAAGCTGTGGCTGAGCGTTTTGTCACACTGTTGGATCAAGAATGGGCCCAGCAAGTCGACGCAGGGTGGAGCTACGTTGCTGAGCGAGCGGATGTGGGAGGTGAGCCGGGTGTCCTGTTCATGTATGGCCCGGCAAAGTGGCACCGCTGGGGTGATCCTCCGCGAGTAACCGTTCGTCGTACCGAGGGTTCATAGGAGGAGGGATATCGCGTAGGCCACCGTACCCACTACCGCGCCAAGTACATATCCCAGTCTCACGATAAGGTCTAGTTCTCGTTGTGTTGTCTTGCGGATGATATCCTCGATGCGCTCCAGCGAGAATCCCAAGACCTTCTGTTCCACCATTGTTTGAACGTCAACCTTCTCGACCACGATCGGAATCTGCCGCTGAATCCAATCCCACAGAGCTGGTGACAACGCGTTGGCGATTCGGTCTACACTCCCGTCCGGTAGCCAGTCAGCCGGGCGACCGATACGGCGGTCGATCGAAGCGGTCAACGCGATCCTGGTACCATCGGCTACCCATGTCCGGACCTTGGGGTCGCGCATCGTATCGACCAGCCAATCGGCAGCCTCCTCTGGAGGTAGGTAACGCAGGATGTCACCCCAGGTACGGCCCTCCGCTGCCAGGAGCGCGTGATCCAGTTTCTCGATGCCGTAGCGTCTGGTTGCCGGGTCCCGGAGCACCGCTGCAATCTGCTCGGCAGCGGTTTGCTTCACACCTTCAATGCGCTCGGGCCCGAGTCGTTCGATGTGATCGGCCATCGGCCGGCGCAGGAAGTTCACGACGGCGTCATTCACGCTGCGGGCAACCTGGTTCCGCATCTCCGGCTGATCCAACAGCTTTGCCAGCTGGTCGGCCCCCTCGGTCTCGAAGTTGTCCAGCATCTTCTTGATGGTCCGTTCGGTGACCACCAGACGAGCCACGATGCGTTCGTGTATCAGGAGATCTCGCGCGAAGCGTTCGAACAGTTGGTGCAGTGCATCCTGGATGCGGTGACGGGCGATGGGATCACCCAGCACACCAGCGAGCCGGTCGATCGCCACAGGAAGGTAGTCGGCTATTTCCTTCTCGACAGCTGCGATCAGGGCCTGCGGCAGCCGCTCCAACAGTGGTGTATTGTCCCCCGCCAGTCGAATCAACTGCCGGTTCAGCCACTCCTCGATCAGCTTGTCGAGTTCGGGGCTCGAAGCCGCGTCGGATACCCACTGCTCGACCCGGTCGCGAATCGCCTCCCGTCGTGCGGTGGTGAGCAATCCTCCAATCGGCTCGTGTGCGACCTGATCCCGCTTCTTGGCGAGAAACTCGGCAGCTGTGTCACGGAAAGCGTCCGTCGTGGTGTGTTCCACCACTCGGTCTGCCACTATCTCTGCGATACCCGCAATGGCGCCTTCCACTTCGGAGAGGAAACCCTCTGGTAACTCGTCGCGCAGCGAACCACGTTCGTCCTCCAACAATGAGGTAACGAAGCCTTTGACGGCATCGTCAAAGGCCTCCTGGACCCCCGGCGCGCTCAGTTGACCCGCGAGGTCTTCGGTCGAGAGTAGCCGCTGGCCCACTGTGCGGCCGATCGTCTTGGCCAATCTGGCCTTGTTTTTCGGGATTGCGCCGTGAAGCTTGAAGGACCCTATGCCACGCCGCTCGTAGGGATGGAACAACATCCAGATGGCCACGGCGTTGGTGAGGCCGCCGGCCATCGCGCCGAAACCGATGGTGACAAGCGCTCTGAGCAACGAGGGTTCAGTGATCATTCGATACAGTGGTGTCAGATCGCATGAAACTATACACTAGGCAGTCATGAGAATACCCTACCGATCCCTGACGTTCTGGATCTTCGTCGGTTTGTTCGCCGGTATGATTGCTGGGCGGGTCTTCGGCCAATCGATCGTGCCTCTAGCGGAGCCGCTGTCAGCGGTCTTTCTGCGACTGCTGCGCATGGCCATCATGCCGCTGATCATCACCTCGCTCACGGCAGCAGTGATAAGTGTGGGTGGCAAGAAGAATCTGGAGGTGCTGGGAGCCAAGACGTTCGGGTATTACGTGACTACCAGCCTCTTGGCGATCCTCACGGGTCAGATACTGGTGAATGTTCTCAAGCCTGGGATCGGCTCGACCATCAGGCTCGAGGAACAGGTCGCAGAAGTTCCTGCAGGGCAGCAGAGCTTCATCGACCTGATCTTCAGTATCATTCCGGAGAACCCGTTCCGGGCCATGGCTGAGGGACAGGTACTCCCAGTCATCTTTTTCTGTATCCTGTTCGGCTATTTCGTTACGCGACTGGATGACCCGTACCGGACGCAGCTGAGCGATTTTTTCCAGGCCGCCTTCCAGGCGATGATGAAGC
>JBDGXD010000018.1:0-25706 GCA_039584755.1 Gemmatimonadota bacterium | reverse complement strand
ACCCCTCGAGTGAATCATCACCAGGCAACATCACGCGACAGGGCCAGCACCAGACCCTTCCTGGCTGTGCAGATTGAATCAATCCCTAGCGTCCGGCCGTCGATCCGCCTAGGCTTCGTCCCATGACTCCTTGGGTTCAAAGACTGCTTGTATTGAATGGCGTGGCGTTCCTACTCACCAAGGTGCTGGTAGTAGTTCCCATCTGGCCACTCATGTTCATTCCCCGGCTGTTTCTGATCCGTCCGTGGACAATAGTGACATACATGTTCTTGCATGCGGGCATCTGGCATCTCGTGTTCAACATGTTGGCGCTCTACTTCTTCGGACCGCGCCTCGAATCGAGGCTGGGTGGTCGCCAGTTTCTTTACTTGTATTTCATCAGCGGCATCATGGGCGCCTTGCTGTCGGTCTTCTTCAGCCCAAACGCCGCAATCATCGGAGCATCTGGTGCCGTGTTTGGCGTGTTGCTCGGCTTTGCCCGCTACTGGCCCCGTGAGCGCATATACATCTGGGGAGTGCTTCCGATCGAGGCACGCGCGTTGGTGGTGGTCGCGACGATTGTATCACTCTACTTTGGCTTCAGGGGTGGCGGCAATGTCGCTCACTTTGCTCATCTCGGAGGTTTTCTTGGCGGGTTCCTGTATCTGAAGTGGTGGGGCCGTCGATCACCCGCCGCGAGATTCAAGGCCAAGGCGCAAGCGCCGGTTCGAGCAAAATCCGCGGGCGGCCACACGGACGTCAACCGCTGGCAGCGCATCAACCGCGAGGAGATGCACCCGGTGAACCAGGAGGAACTCGATCGGGTTCTCGACAAGATCGGCGCGAGCGGAGTGGGCAGTCTAACGAATGACGAACGGGATTTCCTGGAACGGTTCAGCCATCAGTGAGCCTCCGTGTCGTTTTTGACACGGGATTGAGATGCGGCTACCTTTTTTTGTCTGCGACAGGTGATTTGGACCGAGGGCCTGGTGTACGTACAGGTCCTTTTTTGCAGACTGGAATGGCAGTAGGTCGGATTGAGCTGTTCACCTGCCCGACAGCCCGGCGCGGGGGCAACTGTCCGCACAGCACGAGAAAGAAGGGGATTACAGCAAGATGCGCATCACGGGTACAGTAAAGTGGTTCAACGATTCGAAAGGTTACGGTTTCATCACTCCGGAGGGCGGTGACCCGGACTGTTTCGTCCACCACTCAGCGATCCAGGGTAGTGGATTCAAGACGCTGGCCGAGGGCGAGCGGGTTGAGTTCGACGTGGTCGAGGGCCAAAAAGGGCCCGCCGCAGAAAACGTCACAAAGCTCGGTGAGTGAGTGGCGCACCGTTGGGGCAACATCATGTTGGGCCACCTGGCAACCGTCGGGGCTGGCCCGTTTTCAGTTCTCAAGCGCGCTGTCGTATCGCGGCAAGTGATTTAGGCTGATGGCAAAACACGAGGCGATAGAACTCCAAGGCAAGGTGACCGAAGTACTGCCAAACGCCACATTCCGGGTTCTACTCGAAAACGGACACACCGTGCTTTGCACGATTGCGGGAAAGATGCGCCGCTTTCGGATCCGGGTCCTGGCAGGTGACAGGGTCACAGTAGAGTTGTCACCCTACGATCTGAGTCGCGGCCGGATCACGTTCAGGCACAAGAATTGAGCCCCTTCCCTCTACCACCTCCCTAGATCAGAAGGGGAAGTAGGGGGAGAAGCCAAGCCCTACCACCACACCCAGTAGCGGTATCGCCGACTAGCGCTGCTTCGACTCCATGTAGTCCACGGTCATATTCGCCAAGGCACGTACTCCCACCAGCAATGCCTCCTCGTCTGCGAAGAACTTGGGCGAATGGTTCACCGCGACGGTGTCCATGTCTGCTCCGCGCGGCGTCACACCCAACGACAAATACAGACCTGGAACCTGCTGTGCAAAGTAGGAAAAGTCCTCGGCACCGGTGGAGGGCGGTTTGAGTAACGCTCTACCCTCGCCCGCAACCCTCTTCAGGGTCGGCACCATCATCTCCGTCAGCGCCGGATCATTGAAGGTGACAGGAACGCCAAGTCCGATACTCACGTCTGCGCTTGCACCCGCTCCTGCGGCAATTGACTCAGCCGTCCTTTTGACACGACGGTGAACGTCAGTCCTCATCTCCGGATCCAGACTGCGGATTGTACCGACCATTACGACTTCATCGGGAATGATGTTGCCCCGAACCCCGCCGTGTATGCTGGCGATCGTCACGATAGAGGGTGCCTGCGTAACATCCAGCTGCCGGCTCGCAATGGTCTGCAAACCAAGCACTATCTGGGAGGCAACCACTACGGGATCGACACCGCCCCATGGCATGGCTCCATGTGTCTGTTTGCCACGCACAACAATCCGCAAGCCGTCGGCACTGGCGAGCGTGCCCCCCGGTCGGTATCCGATCGTACCTACCTCCCCCGGGAACACGTGTAGTCCGAACACGACTTCAGGTGCTGGATCCTCCATGGCACCCTCACGAATCATCAGGTCGGCGCCCCCTTCTTCTCCGGCGGGCGGGCCCTCTTCGGCTGGCTGGAAGATGAACTTCACGGTACCCGGCAGACCTGCCCTGACATCGGCAAGCACCTGGGCAACACCCATGAGAATCGCCGTGTGGTTGTCGTGACCACATGCATGCATGACCCCAACTTCCTGACCGTTGTATACGGTCGTCACCTCAGAAGCGAACGGCAGGTCGACCTGCTCACGAACCGGCAGTGCATCCATATCTGCTCTCAATGCCACCACAGGACCGGACCGGCCGCCGCGTAGAACACCCACGACTCCGGTGTGGGCAACCTCGGTCCGCACTTCCATACCGAGGTTCTTCAGGTGAGCGGCGACGAGTTGAGCGGTACGAAACTCGCGGTTCCCTAGCTCCGGGTGCTGATGAATGTCACGGCGCCAAGCAACAACCTGGTCCTCTATCTGGCTCGCCCGTGCGTCGATTCGTTGGTTCAGACTCACGTCGGTCTGTGCAACGGATACCTGAGACAGACAAAGCGACATAGCGAACCATGTCAGAGAAGCGAACCGCCCTGAGGCTTTCATACCCGACTCCTCCCGCAGATGGAACTCCGTTGGGTGCTGGATCGAGGAGGGTAGTGTAAGCGGCCACCGGTCTCAACACTAGGGAGGGAACATACGTGTGGTCTCGGGGTTACCGTTGAAACCTCAGACTCACGACAGAGACCGAACGCCCATCAAACCGGAGGAGCGGACCATGAAGACGTCGCGGTCGAACAGTTGTCAGCACGCAGTAGTCATGTTGACAGCCGTTGCTGCCCTGATTGCAGCTTGGCCTGCAACGATGCTAGCCCAATGGCCCCCGGAGGAATTCACCAACCTTCAGGTCCTGCCCGAGGACATTGAGCCGCGCCAGCTAACGAATATGATGCGTGGCTTTGCTATGGGACTGGGCGTACGGTGTGAACACTGCCACGTAGGTGAGCCGGGGCAACCACTGTCATCGTTCGACTTCGCGTCCGACGATCGGGAGGCCAAGATCAAGGCCCGGGAGATGATGAGAATGGTGAGAGCCGTCAACTCCGAGTATCTAACGCAGCTGGGCGAGAGATCTGAGCCACCCATCGAGGTCCAATGTGCGACCTGTCATCACGGCCAATCGCGACCCCAGACTCTGCAACGCGTGCTGCTGGAGGCTCACGAGAAAGACGGATTGGACGCCGCTAGAGAAAAGTACAGGGAGCTGAGAGATACCTATTACGGCACGTGGACTTTCGATTTCACTGAGTCGCAGCTGGTGGGTGTTGCCCAGCAGATCGCAGTCAGGGACGAATCGGAAGACGCAATCGCGATACTCCAGCTCAACTTGGAGTACTTCCCTCGGTCGGGCACCACGCACTATGCCATCGGAGAGCAATACCTGATTCGGGGAGACACGACTGCTGCGGTGTCCAGCTATCGCACCTCACTGGAGTTGCAGCCTGACAATCGAGCTGCGAGACGGAGATTGTCCGAGCTGGGCGGGGGTGGCGGCGGGGGCCAGCGCTGATCGAACGGCCTAGCTAGACGACTCGTCAAGAAGCAGCTTCGGCAGAGCGGACAGCCACATCTCACCGAGAACCCGTAGCCTGGCAATCCATTCTAGGTCTGGCATATGACCCTCGCCCGCAGCTTCAGCTGACGCGGACCCGGTGACCGCCAATTCCTGCTCACCCAACTTCTCAGCACCGAGCAAGGGCTGGAACAGATAGGTGGTCAACCGGAATGTGAAAGCGTCGCCTCTGGCTTCACCCACTATGGGTCTGTCTGGCGCAGGCGCCAAGGCTCCAAGTCGTTGCTCCAGTCTGTTGAACACCTGGTACATCGGCCAGGCCGCAAATGGGATCAATACCTGGCGGAGTGACCGCCGGTCCTTCTGCTCAGCGCCGCCAGGCGGGACCAGGCCAATACTGCCGGTTCGTGGGATGGCGCCCGGTTTTCCTTGCTCGGTGAACCACCCCAATTCGAGGCCGTAGGGCGTGCCCATCGTTTCCAGTGTCATGAGGTTTGGTGCCGATGAGCTGCCGACGTAAAGATCGCTCACCGTGGGATAGGATATTCCGGTCAACCGGCTTGCCTCAGCGACGTTGCCCAAGTGGGCCCTGTCAATCAGGTGGCGTACTCGTCTCGTAAGCGGATGGCTGGTCTCGGGCAGTGGGTTGCGCGGCCTGCCCCTGCTCGACGATTGACTTTGCATAATATAATATAAAACATATGTTTATATTTATTATATAAAGCGACCTGCGGACGGTCTAGTTGGACCGGGATTCACGGCGAGCCGGCCTCTCGCAAACCTGGCCCTGCGGTTGTAAGGCAATGTTTGTCAATATCTTAGAGAGTGAGGCTTGTGGAGGGGAGCTAACCTCACGGAACGGGACTCTACCGTGGCTGACCGACTACCCTCTCCGGATGTGTCGCATTCAGACTGGTGGCCCCGATCCCCAACTGGCCATCGAAGTTGGAACCCCAGCAGTAAACCAGTCGATCGTTTGTCATACCACAGGTGTGCGCCCAGCCGGCCGAGATGGACTGGAACGAATGGCCACCCAGAACCTGCATTGGATTTCGGCTGGAGCTGAGCGTACCGCTACCCAGCTGCCCCATGTCACCCTGCCCCCAGCAGTACGCAGTGCCGCTGGGCGTCAGGCCACATGTGTGGAATCCACCGGCTGTCAGAGACTGCAGAGTCAGACCGCCCAGAACCTCAACTGGGGTGATCTGATAATTCAACTCCCCCGGATCAGCTCCCAGCTGATTCTGTCCTCCACGCCCCCAGCAGTAGGCAACCCCGGCGGCAGTGAGACCACAGGAGTGATCTGAGCCGGATACCACCAATGTGAACGTGTTTCCCCCTGTGACCGGCTGAGGAATGGAGGCAATTGAGACTGAATCGACTCCCAGCTGGCCGAAGCGATTCCAGCCCCAGCAATACGTCCTACCATCAGTTCCGAGCCCACAAGTGTGCTCCTGTCCACCCACTACCGAAGCAAAAGTCAATCCACCGGAAACCGGCAACGCTTCTGAGCTGAAATTCGGGGCCCCGTCGCCAAGCTGGAGGCGGCTGTTGGACCCCCAACAAAAGGCGGCTCCGCCCGTCTCCACGCCGCAGTTGTGACTCAGGCCGGCATTCAACGACTCAAACGTCCGCCCCCCCGAGATTGTCACGGGCGTCGGACTGGCCAACGTCGTCTGGTCGATCCCCAACTGCCCCACATAATTCACACCCCAACAGTACGCAGCACCGCTGGCTGTCAAACCACAGCTGTGAAGAAAGCCCAGGCTCACGGACGCGAACGAGACCTCGGCGGGTACTACACCAGGTGCGTGTCTGCAAGCCACACCATTACAGGGAAGCAGGCTCGGAGCTGGGCCGGATTGACCGGCGTCATTGGCACCCCAACAGAATACGGCACCGGTATCGTCGATCCCACACGTGTGGAACGTACCTGACCCGACCGAGGTGAACGCCACCTGGCCAGCGGTGACTACGAACTCGCCTCCGTGTCCTTCAGACTCCGCCCGGACGGTAGCGCTGCCAGGTTCCAGAGCCAAAACCTCTGCGTTACTACTCACTTGCACGACCTGGTTGTCGGAGCTCGTCCAGGATATCGTTCGTTGGAAAACGCGCTGCCCCGAGACGCCGTACAGCATAGGTTCGAGCACGACCGTCTCATCCACCAACACATCCACCGAGTCGTGTGCGAATTCGAGTGAGCCAAGTGCAGTGGCCGGCATGGCCTCCCAGTCACCATCGGGGATCACTGAACAGGCGCTATATCCCTCAATCCGCGTGGGATTTGAGTGGACCGTCCCCACGAAGATCGCGTCGCGGCACTCGCCGAAGCCACAGCCACACAACTCCAATACCTTGAAACTGATGGTGCTGTCGATGATCTCGCCCTCGATAATTTCGAGCGAGCGGTTGCTGGGGTATTCCACGATCAAACCGTCGCATGTCCCAACCTGCTCTCCTCGGGCGGTGAACGTGTTACCTGACTGTTCAAACTCCCAGGAACCAGTGTCTCTGCACACCGTAACCTGGCTACTGATCACCAGCACATCGGTGAAATCCCAAACACCGGTGATGTCCACGTCTTCGACGACGGCATCAATCTGATCCGGGGTGGAGTCACATCCCGTTGCAAACAATGGTAGCAAAAACAGTACAGCATACCATCTAGCAGCAGTCATGGAATTCCCCAGAACCCGGCGTTTGTGCCCGTTGGGCGCGACTTGTGGTGGTTGGACTGACACCATCTTCCTACCCTGCCTTCGCGCATCGGGTCCAACCGTTCGCTTGCCACCAGCCACTCAGAAACGGCAGGTCTCAATAGTAGCATCAGTAATGTCAAAACGACGAGGGGGCATCCGGGGTTCCGCATGTTCGCGTCGCATTGACATATCAAGTTTCATTGATATATTGACTCCATGACCACCGGGTTTCTGCCGGCCAGCGAGAGCTGCTGCCCTCAGTTCCAGGCCCTATCGGATCGGACCAGAGTCCGGATACTCGAGCTACTGCGAAGCGGAGAGCGCTGCGTTTGTGAGCTCATGGCAGATCTCGCAATCCGCCAATCTCTTCTGTCGTTTCATCTCAAGACCCTCAAGAACGCGGGTTTGGTGAAGGACCGAAGAGACGGCCGCTGGGTGCACTACTCCATTGACTGGAGCGGGTTGGAGGAACTCAAGGAACTCATATCGGTGCTACAGACACCACAAGTCCAAAAGGCCTGCTGCGACCAGGCAAGCAATAAACCATGTGGATGCGATAACTCGTGACACGTCCGCAAGAGATCGACGAGAAGGGGAAAGTCATGGCAACGAAATCAGGCAACGAAATCAGGAAGGTCGTGCGGGAGAAGTACGGCAAGGCGGCACTGAAAGTGGCCGATGCGCAGTCAGCCCGCTGTTGTGGTCCGCAGGCCAGCTCCTGTTGTGATCCAATCACCTCCAATCTGTACGAAATCAATGAGACCGAATCCCTTCCGGAGCAGGCGGTGTTGGCATCACTGGGATGCGGCAACCCCACGGCCTTGGCACAGTTGCACCCTGGCGAGGTCGTACTCGATTTGGGGTCGGGTGGCGGCATTGACGTTCTTCTGTCGGCACAGCGCGTCGGACCTGAGGGTAAAGCCTACGGTCTCGACATGACCGACGAGATGCTGGATCTGGCACACAAAAATGCCGGCGCGGCAGGTGTGAAAAACGTCGAGTTTCTGAAAGGAGAGATGGAAACCATCCCCCTACCGGACAACTCGATAGATGTCATCATCTCCAACTGTGTCATCAATCTCTCGGCAGACAAGTCCCGTGTTCTTGCTGAGGCATTCCGTGTGCTCAAGCCCGGCGGAAGATTCGCCGTTTCTGACGTCGTGGTCCGCGGAGACGTTCCGCCCGATATCAAGCGAAGTGTGGAGTTGTGGGTTGGCTGCGTGGCCGGAGCGATGGAGGAATCGGAGTTCAAGCAGAAGTTGTCAGACGTGGGATTCACCAATGTGGACATAGAACCCACGCGGATTTACCAAGTCGAGGACGCCCGCACGTTCTTGGAGGAGGCGGGCCTCGATGTGGATGCGCTGGCCCCTCAGATCGACGGTCGGTTCATGTCAGCGTTTGTGCGAGCCGAGAAGCCACCAGCATAGTCACCCGGTTGGCAGGTCGATCAACAAACAAACCCCGGGGCTAGTGCTCCGGGGTTTGATGTCCAGCCTGTTGCCGCAAGTCAACTCAGCAACCCATGGACTTCTTCTTCTTTGACTTCGCACCTCCGGCCAATGCCGGGGGCGCCGCCACCGATGTAGGACGGACCGCGGCACCGGAGAAGAACGCGGCTATCTGGTTTTGACGTGCTATTGACTCCAGTTCCGCCAAGCTATGCCCTGCGGGTTCGGCCGGCGTAAGAACCTCGCTGCGCCATGCCGCCAAGCCGCCTGACACGAAGCGGTATTCAAAGCCTCGTGGCCAGTCCGGGTGAGTAGCCTTCAAACCACCCGATTCGTCGTACACAACCACCCTTGCAACCAGACCGGCCGACCGCAGTGTCTGATGAGCAACGGTGTCTGAAGTGACCCTCACAGCACCCGGGATTCCAACGGTTGTGTCGCTCGGTTGTCTGAGATCCAGGATCACGAGGTGGGGTTCGCCCGCAATGATGTCTTGTGCCAATTCCAGCGGCGCCATCTCAGCCATGGGCATTTCGCGTTGCTCAACTCCAGGCGTAGAGGCACCAGTTGCAATCAGAGTGACCACGACCAGTCCAACTGCCAATGCGAGTTTGTAACGCGGTGCGCGGCGTGTCGTCTTGGGTGCCAGCTCCACCGGCTCATGACGTTGTCGGAAGATGCGCTCCACCTTCTCGGCACCGATGAACGCTGCTCCGGCGGCGAGCACGACACCCAGAACGAACAGTGGCACCGGAACGTTGAGCAGCGTGGGCAGCACGGAGTCACCCAGCGAACCGCCGTTGTACAGACTACTGAGTGCGGGAAACCAATCCATGAGAACGGCGAACAGAAAGCTTCCGCCAAATATCCCAGCGAACGTGACTAGACCATCCCACCTGCCCGACGCCGCAGAAACAACCGATGTACCGGGACAGAGACCGCTCATGATGAACCCAACTCCGAGCATGAATCCACCAATGACTTGGGCCCACATGAACGTCGGGTTGACCCACATCCGCGCCATGTCCAGTAGTCCAATCGCACTCAGCGAATAGAGACCCACCATGGCAACAAGGATTGCGGTGAACATGACCTTGAACACCGTCATGTCATAGAAATAGAACTGGGCTGCAAGCTTGCGTGCATTGCCGAACCCTGCGCGCTCGAGTGAGAAGCCAAACAGGAAGCCAAGTCCGATGGCAGTGAGCAGACGGAACTCCTCGGTGGCGAAAACCAGGGGAAAGATTGCCTCGGTCATGTCCACTGCCTCCTCACCAGATACGCGAATGCATAACCACCGGCGAACACCATCATCATGAATGCCCAGCTACCGGTCGCGAGCAATGCTCCTCCACTCAACGCTTGGCCCGATGTGCAACCGCGCGCCAACGCCGCCGCAAGACCCATTATCACTCCGCCCCCTGCGGCATACATCAGCCTGCCCTTGGTCGAAATCCGCGGCCCCTTTTCAACTGTGGCCTTGAAGCGCCCCGCGCTCAATGCGCCCAGCAGTCCGCCGAGCATCACCCCGACGACCTCGATAACGAGCCAGTTGCGCAGTGGATTGGCATCATCCTCCAGATAGAGACCCAGAGACGGATTCGCCGCCGTCCACTCGGGCGCCACCTCGCTGCCAACCGTAGCGAGCACTCGTTTGGGAAAGGCGCTCGCACCGAGACCCTGACCGGCAATCAAGAATGCGGCGAGCAGAGTGAGTCCCAGCAGGACTCCGGCCAAGTATGGATTCCAATAAGGCTTTGCCTTCATGGTTAGATATTCCTCTCTAGCGCTGCGCTAGTTCGCTGACCCACCCCGAGTGCTGCCCCGCAAATACAACGATCCAACGCAGCGCGAAGCCACCTATCAAAACCAGGACAGCGGTAACCCGTCCCGGAACGACCTTGTGACGATGTTCGATGATCTCAGCAACCAACGGAGCGACCAAACCCAAGGCGACTACCAGCGTCCAGAACGCCGCAGTGTACGGGCCCCCGAAGAACAGGGCGACCGCGGATCGAGCCGCGGCACCACCACTCGCCAGCGTTATCAACCACAGAGCGATGAGTGCGATTTCGGCAGTTATCAATCCCATGTCGAGTTTGCTCAGCAGCACACGCTCGCTGTCTGCAACGCGGTAGAGCAGAATGAACGCGACTCCTGTAGAGAGACCCGACACCAAGAACAGGGGGCCCAGTATCGCGGAGTTCCACAATGGCCGTGCAGCCATGGTTCCGAGCAAGACACCGGTATAGATGCCCAGCGCGGTTCCCATCACAACGTTGGCGAGGGCGACGTACCGCACGTTCGTTGACGCCCAATCACTGAGTCGACCCAGTTGCGGTACGGCTGACACACGATCGAGCCAGCGCTGCCGTGTTGCAGTTGGCGATCCAACCCAAGCCAGTAGAATCGCAGCCGGATAGATCAACAGGAGAATCCACGCCCCCCAAGACATCGGCGAGCCCACCTTGAAGGTGAGATAGAAGCGCCACGCGTTCAGTGGATGCTCCAAGTCCAACCACAGGAAGAACATTCCCACCGAAAGCAACACGGGGCTCGCCCACGGTATCAACGACAGCGTTGTCGATCTCTGCGTCGTTGGACGCAGCAGAAACCATAGACCCGACAAGATCATGATTCCGGCAACGACCCCTCCAAGAAACAGGTAGAGCGGGATCTCACCGTGCCAAATATGGAGCACCGGATCAATGGAGTGATTGGTGCGAGTAGTCGTCAGTTCTTGCATATTCGCCTACTCACTTCAGGTAGAAGTGTTTGGGCTCGGTCCCGGCATCCGGCAGCAGAGTGTAATGATCCCGGGTTGCCAGGAGTCGTGTTATCTCGCTATTCGGATCGTTCAGATCGCCAAAACAGATGCTTTGTGTCGGGCACACTTCCTGACACGATGTCGTAGTGATTCCGTTTTCGATTCGGTGTACACAAAACGTACACTTGTCAATGGCTCCAACATTGGGATCTATGAACCGAGCGCCGTATGGACATGCAGCAACGCACGCTTTGCAGCCCGAGCACTTGTCCTGATTGACCTGAACGGTTCCACCCGGACCGTAGTGCGAAGATCCTGTGGGACACACAGTAACACACGGCGCATCCTTACAATGGTTGCACCGCTCCGATCGGATATTCATCTGCAGGTCAGGAAAACGCCCAGTCGTTTCGGTGAACACCCAGTCGCGCGCGTAACCTTTGGCCACATTGTTTTCTGTCTTGCAGCCTACCACGCATGCGCCGCAGCCCACGCAAGTCCGTGTGTCCAGTAGCATGGCGTAGCGCTTGTCAGCCATGGACCACCTCCGCACCGACATCCTCGGCCCGCAGGAAGGTCACGAAATTCACGTTCATTCCGGTTCCACCCATGATCGGATCGGTCTTGTAACGTGTGATGAGTTCGTTGTCATCTATCCCTCTACCGTGCACAAACCGCAGTTTCTTCGGCTTGCGGCCATAACCATGGACCAGAAACACCGCGTCGGGCCTGATACGCTCCGTTGCCTTGATTGGCGCAGTGAAGGAAGACCGTACTCCGTCCTGGTTCTGGAGGTAGACTCTGTCGCCGTTCTCTAGTCCCCACTTGGTGGCAACAGCTTTGTTCACCCAGACCGCGTTTTCCGAGTACACCTCGGACAGCAGCCTGTTGTTGGTTGTGCGACCGAAAGTGTGGGTCGGTGCCCTGCCAAACAGCAGCCGGTAGTATCCCGGAGGCGGCTGATCAACCTCATCGTCGTGATAGGTCGGCATGGGATCGAATCCATGGCTCGCCAGGCGTTGCGAGTAGAGTTCTATCTTGCCCGAATCGGTGTAGAACTCCGGTAGCGCACCTTCCTCGTAGTAGAGCGGTGCCTGCTCACCGAGTATCACGCCGTCGCGCTGCAGGACCTCACAGTCGTATTCGGTGTCGTGTAATCGTGTCCTGGCATAGTCCATGGAGTCTTGCCATGGGAAGAAATCGGTCAGACCCAGTTTGTTCCCCAGCTCCCGCGCTATCCACCAGCCCGGCTTGCTTTCATACATAGGGGGAACAACCTCTTGTCTAACAGCGATGTACGGCTGCCGATAACTCGGCGTCAACAACTCATCACACCGCTCGAGGTAGGTTGCTTCGGGCAACACCACGTCAGACCAACCCACGATTTCGGCCGGCATCACGTCCACCGTGACCAAGAAGTCGAGTTCCTGAATGGCCCGGTACGTCTGGGCCGGATCCGGCAGCGTCGTGGGTAGGTTGGATCCGTAGACCATCCAACCCTTGATCGCCGGCACCTCACGGACACCTGGAATGGTGGCCTCGCAGATCCCCTGCGCCAGCACCTGATCACCCAGTGGGTAGGCACTAGGATCGGGCCGATCAAGCACAGCGGCTTCTTGCTTGTCGTAACCCGGATACTGGTAGGGCGGTAACTCTATCTGCGACGGGATGTAGAAACCACCTCGCCTGCCCCAGGACCCAAGCAACGCATTGAGGATCGCTATAGCACGAGAACGTTGCGTGTCATTGCCATACCAGGTGACTCGCCGCCCGGGGTGCACCAGTGTGGCTGGCCGTGCTGCCGCCATCACTCGCGCAGTTCTTCTAATCAGATCTGGCTGGAGACCTGTACGCGGATATGCCCACTCTGGAGTGTAGGCCTTGACGTGTTCCCCCAACTGCTCGAATCCATATGCGTAGCGCTCCAGGTAGTCGCGATCGTACAGCTTCTCACCCACGATCACGTTCATCCACGCCAGCAGCAAAGCCAAGTCCGTCCCCGGTTTTATCGGCAGCCAGTAGCGCGCCTTGGACGCTGCAACTGAAAAACGCGGGTCAACCGCTATCACGTCGGCGTCGTTTCTTATGGCCTGTGCGAAGTCCTGGACCTGAGTGTTGTGCATGTTCTCACCCAGATGACTACCGATGAGAACGACGCACTGGCTGTTGGCCATGTCGGTGACCTCGGGAGATCCCACACCGGATCCGAACGTGAGATCGAATCCGACTTCACGAGGGCCCCTACACTGTGCGTACGATGGAGCCGCGATGTTCGCGGAGCCGTAGGCTTTGAACAGGTGCTTCATCCAGTTGCCACCGTAACCGTGCGAAAACAGCGCCAGCGCTGACGCCCCGTACAAGCTCTTGATCCGCTCGAAGTTCTCCGCCACCTCGCTCAGTGCCGCGTCCCACGAGACTTCCTCGAACTGGTCACCGCCCCGCTTGCTGACTCTTATCATGGGACGCTTGAGTCTGTCGGGATCGTACAGCAGCCCTGTTCCACCGGCGCCGCGAGGACACAGATGCCCCTGTGACAGCGGGTCCTTGGGATTGCCCTTGATCTTGGTGACGCGCCCGTTCTTCACGTGCGCCAGGATACCGCACTTCCAAAAGCACAACTCGCAAAACGATGGTACGATTCGCTCTCCATCGGTTGCTGGATGTGACAGCGGATCCCCATATAGGTTGAACCAGTTGGTTGGCAGGCCGCCGAGTACAGTAGCCCCGGCCACACCCGAACCGATTCGAATGAATTGCCTTCGCCTCATTCAGCCTCCTGTGCAAGAAGCTGGCTGTAGCTGCCCGCAAACTGCTCCCCAGTCTCAGGGTGCACCCACTCGCAGACTGCTCCCATTATCTGTTTGGTGACGTGGCTCCCCAGTTCCAGTTGGACCTCGGCTCCCTGCCGGGTCACACTGACCAGCCCTTTCTCGCGTAGGTGCGACAGGTGACGGGCAGTGGTTGACTGTGGCCAGCTCAGTTCCTCCACCAATTCCTTTTGTGTTCGGCAGCGACCGTCGAACAGCAGACACACAATCTTGAGGCGCGACGGATGTGACAGTGCCTTGAATATCCCGGCGGCTCGTCTGATATCTTGTGGATCTGCTTGCACTTACGCCTCCTGGTCCATTCCGTCAACTTATCAACATATCCGACTAAGTGGATATCTAACATCAACAATAACGCTTTGTGAAACATTTCACAAGACAAGGTGCCTGTTTGTTCGTTAGGGGATAATGAAGATCGAGTGAGTACTCCTTAGATTGGAGGCCGGATGGGCACAGGTCAGACCCAGCCCTCCAACCCACGGCACAGAGCCGCTCTCGGCAGCCTATCTAAGCTGCGTCCAGCCCTCAGTCATGGTCCGGATGCCAGCCCGGAACATCAATCAGAGTCCCGGCAACAGCCACGAGTTGCTCCTCGCTCAGCTCGCCGACCTTGTGCTGGTGCAGAGCGTCGAGAACGGACGCCAGCTCAGCAACGGTGAACTGCAACCCATGCTCCGCACCCACGGCGACCAAAACAGGAGCCTTCTCTAGCTCACCCTTTTCCCGTTTGCGTACCTGCTCACGCATTTGCTCGTCGGTCACCAGTAGTCGTAAGAAGTCGGTGGCTGCTTGATTGCTCATGATTCCCCCACCAGGGTTACTTGCCCGAGAAGCCTGATACTCCCGAGAGTATCAGGAACGAACATCCGATACCGCAGAGAATCCCGCCTATGCAAGAATTCACATCCTGCCCCCTCTGCCCCTCCTGCGCCTCACTCACCTGCCAATCGAATACGTCAAAGCGGTCGTGAACAGCCAATCGTGCTCCTCAATACCGGGCCGCGGCCGGCTGTTGTACTGGTTGCGCAATCCGATCCTGAAACCCAGACCTTGGAACACGGTCGTAGTGACACTGGCATCGGAGAGCAACCGATAGTCTTCGAATTCCTTCACGGCTGGCGTCCAACTCAGAGTCCAATCGAACAGGATCGGGCCAGCCCTTTGCCTGAATCCTCCCGCCAGACCGAGTATCCCGTTGGATTGGCTGTTGGCAGGGTTGAGTTCGTCAATCTGGGTGAAGTCTTCGATTCGGGCACCACCCGAGGCAAAGAACCTGAGATCCGTGTTGTCATTCTCAATCAACTGATACCCCAGTCCCAGCGTGTAGGTGGACCGTAGGTCCAACTCCTGGAACCTGTCTCTCTCCCACCCCGCGAACCCGAAGGAGAACAACTTCGCCGTGAGAAACACGTCGAGCCTCACCGATCCGTAGTACTTCTCAACCGTCGTTTCGAGATCGCCGCTGTCATCGGGTCGGTACTCGCGACTCAGCCCGCCCTTTACCTGCTGTCTGTCCTTCGGGCTCTTGCGCTCGATGTCAAAGGAGAACGCGACTCCGCGGGAACGGCTATTGCCACCGTTGTTGGAGAATCCGAAGGCTACCGTGGCACCCCAGAACTTGGAGAACGGCGTGAAGTACCCGATTTCTATGGGTCGCAGCGCTTCGAGGTCTGCGGCGCTCCCAACCGCCGCCAGATCTCCCGGGGACACGTTCCGGCTGGTGCCGTCGGTCAGGGTCAACTGCAACAGGTTGCCGCTCGTCGCTATGGCAGCGGCCAATATCGATCCGTCTCCCAACCGAATGCCAATTGGATCCGTCGTGATGAAGCTGACCACGTCCGCAGCCGGAACGGTGATCTCACCGCCAGTGTGCGTGAAGACCCAAGAGCCACCGGCAATACCTGTCAAAGCACCGGACAGCCTGTCGCCATTGCTCAGCTCCAGTGTCTGCTGAGCGGTAGCAGGGGAAACTGCAATTAGACCCAACGTCAGCATGGCAAATGTGCTTCTCATCACTAACCCCATCAGTCTTTCTCCCATATTCGTGAACCACTTGACTGTGACCAAAGTGAGTCACAATTCTAGCGGGGGACCGGCGGTACTGGCAACCGGCATCCTGCTAGCTGACACCCCACACGTCGCCGCACTTGATAGAGGAGCCTGCGCGTGCCCGAGATCGCAAAGGCAGCTGGCCTGAGATACGTTACTGAAACCGACCCCGGAATTCGGCGCAAGAAGGTTGGTCGTGGTTTCAGCTATATCGGCTTGGATGGCCGGCCAATTCGCGATCCTGAAGCCCTCAAGCGCATCAAGGGGCTGGTCATACCCCCGTCATGGACAGACGTCTGGATCTGCCCAACCCCTAACGGCCACATACAAGCAACCGGGCGAGACGCCAAGGGGCGCAAGCAATACCGTTACCACTCGCGTTATCGTGCGATACGCGACGAGACGAAGTTCGATCGCATGTTGGTGTTCAGCAAGCTGCTCCCACGGATCCGCTCACGTGTGGAGCACGATGTCGCGATGTCAGGTCTTTCGCGCGAAAAGGTGCTGGCCACGGTAGTGTGGCTGTTGGAGAAGACGCTCATCAGGGTTGGTAACGATGAGTATGCCCGAGAAAACCGCTCGTTCGGGCTGACCACGTTTAGAAACCGACATGTCGACGTGTCAGGTTACACAATGAGGTTCGAGTTCCGCGGCAAGAGTGGAGTCCAACGATCCGTCTCTATTGTAGATCGGCGGATTGCCAGTATCGTGCAGCACTGTCAGACACTACCCGGACAGGAGCTGTTCAAGTACGTAGATGACGATGGTCGACGGCAGGACGTTGACTCAGGTGACATAAATCAATACCTCAGAGCCATCACGGATCACGATGTTTCGGCGAAGGATTTCCGAACCTGGGTAGCCACGATGCACGCAGCGACACTGCTGCGTGACATCGGCCCGGCTGCGACGCAGAGTGAGGCCAAGGCAAATATCGTCCGCGTTGTCGATCAGGTCGCCGAACGGCTAGGCAACACCAGGGCCGTTTGCCGCAAGTACTACGTGCATCCACTAATCATCGAGGGGTACTTGGCCGGGAGGGTCGCCGAGACCCCGCCTGAGCCGGCGACAACGAAACGCAAAGGTCGCCACGCAACGCTGCGGCGCGATGAAGTTGCGGTGCTGGAGTTTCTGGAGCTGCAGAAGACGGAGGGGTGGCAGGGAAGACAGCAGGGACAGGAGGGGCAGATGAGTGACTGATTCTGCCCCCTCTGCCTCTACTGCCCCCTCTGTCCCCTCTGCCCCTACTGCCCCTACTGCCCTAATAATCGACCCGTGGCACCACTCGCTCGGCTTCGTGGGCCAACTCAAAGAAGGTGGCCGGTTTGACATCGAATTTCCTGCCGATGACCCCGGCGGGAAAACTCTCCAACAACACGTTCATGTCGCGTACGTTGCCGTTGTAGAACCGGCGAGCCGCGGCAATCCGATCTTCGGTATTAGCCAATTCCCTCTGGAGCGCCAGGTAATGGGTACTTGCCTTGAGTTCGGGGTACCCTTCAACCACGGCAAACACCCGCTTCAGTCCGATCATCAGGGCTGACTCATCCACCGCCTGGGAAACTGCCGATCCGCGGCTTTCCATCGCCTTGGCCCTCAGTTCGACGATCTGCTCGATCGACTCCCGCTCATACTCTGCGTAACCCTTGACCGTGGCCACCAAGTTGGGGATCAGCTCGTAGCGCCGCTTCAACTCTACATCGATGTCTGCCCAGCTTTCCTGTACGTGGCGTCGCAGCTGCACGAATCTGTTGTATGTGAGCACAGTCCAGATAAGGAGAACGAGAGCCACGGCAACCCCGCCACCAAGAAGCAATTGGGGCATTCTGTCTATCCTCAGTCCAGTTGCTCAGTTAGGTAGTCGGGCCACAGTTTCAGGAATTCGCTCATCCACCAGAGTCGCTTTCTGAAGTCGGAGACATCCCACTTGGTGCTCGTGCCATCGTAGATGCAGCACTTGCCGTTCTCGAGCTGGAGCACAGGGCAACCAGACGACAGCAAGAACTCCATCGTGCGCGGGTGAATGACATCATACGCGAACTTCTTGTCAGAGCTCTTGACGTAGAACTTTCTGCTGAACTCCGCTGATTCGAAATCGATGTCGTCGAATCCCACCGCCCCGGCAATTCTATCCAGCATGTTTTCCCGTCGGATGGAGAGCTGCGGTACACTCTCGTACGGCAGTTTCAGTATCAAGTAGCTGAATCTGTACGTTGTCGATGACTTGCCGGTCTTGATCGTGTAGCGGTAGTCACCCATCTTGATCCAACAGTGCCGCTCGCCGATCTCGATTCGTCCAGAGATGGTGTTGTACGCCGTGCGACGACGGCCACGACGGAATATGTCGAACTCCCGGTAGTTAGAGTCATGGGCGTGGTCGCGCGACGGGTCGAAACTCAAATTCAGTTCGCTAGCCAAAGCCCGCAACGCCTCGCGCCGCTTCTTGGATGCCAAGTGGCCTAGGTAGATCAGGAAGGCAACTACGGCTCCGACCAGGACGACCAGAATGATTTCCATCGCCGCAAAGATACGGTAGTCGGCTAGCAGCTGAAAGCTGTTGACCTCGGAATTGGCAGAGATCGGTTGTCTTGCATCGCCCAAGATCACCCAGTACACTCGTAGCTATGAAGACTCTTTCTTTGGTACGCCACGCGAAATCCAGCTGGAAAGACACGACTCTAGGAGACCATGACCGTCCGCTCAATAAGCGCGGCAAGCGGGACGCCCCGCGTATGGGCAAACGCTTGGCCGAGGCGAGTATCTGCCCAGACCTGATTGTTACTAGTACCGCTGTGCGGGCGAGACGAACCGCCGAAACGATTGCGGCTGAAGTTGGCTACCCGATTCCCCACATTCTGATGGACGAGGGGCTGTATCACTCAGGTGTCAGTGGAGCGTTGGACCTGATCCACAACCTGGGTGACGCGAATAACCACGTGATGCTCTTCGGTCACAATCCTGACATGACCGACTTGGTGAACCTCTTGACTGACAGCAACATCGAGAACGTGCCGACATGTGGGATCGCACACATGCGGTTCGACACAGACGCTTGGAAGGGTGTTGGAACTGTTACAGCCGAGTTGATCGGGTTCGACTACCCCAAGAGAGTGGACGACTGACCGGCTGGTTGACGCGGTACGCAGCAGCTTTCGCATGGACTCACAACAGAACGGGGCCACAATGTCCAACACGAAGTCGTCACCATTCACGATAGCAGCGATACAGGCCGCCCCAGTGTTCTTGGATCGCGACGCCACCGTGGAGAAAGCGTGTGACCTGATCGGTGAAGTGGGCAAGGCCGGGGCAAAGCTAGCAGTCTTTCCCGAAGCCTACATACCTGCATTCCCACTTTGGGTTTGGTTCATCCCTCCAGGGGACACGCACGGATTGCGGGAGCTCTACGCCGAACTGGTGGCGAATTCCGTTGCGATTCCAAGTGATGCTACGGATCGACTATGTGCGGCAGCCAGAGATGCGGGCGTTAATGTCGCCATCGGAGTGAACGAGTGCAATGCCGAGTCGAGCGGAACGACGATCTACGACACGATCCTCTATATCGGGTCGGATGGGAGAGTTCTCGGCAAGCATCGCAAAATGGTGCCAACAACCGGAGAACGCATCGTCTGGGGGCAAGGGGATGGCAGCACTCTGATCGTGGTGGACCTCCCGATCGGGAAGTTGGGTGGCTTGTTGTGTTGGGAGAACTACATGCCGCTGGCACGATACGCTATGTGGGCATGGGGTGCACAGCTCTTCGTGGCGCCAACGTGGGATCGTGGTGAACCCTGGATCTCGACGATGCGCCACACTGCGAAAGAGGGACGCGTTTATCTCGTATCGTGTTGCAGTGCAATGCGGAAGGCAGACATCCCTGACCGTTACCCTTTCAAACAGAAGTATCTGGAAGGTGTCGGGGAATGGTTGAATCCGGGACAGAGTCTGATCGTGGATCCGGATGGCAGGTTCCTGGCCGGGCCAGTAGAAAACGAAGAGACAATTCTTTACGCCGAGGTCGACACCAACAAACTGCTGGGAACGCGATTTCAACTGGACACGGCAGGTCACTATGCGCGTCCTGATATTTTCCGTCTCACCGTAGACCGCCAACCCCGGCCGATGATTGAAACCTTGGAACCACCACCCGAGGCCGCCGCCGAAGGAGAAGACGAGTGACCAGGGGCTGCCACGCGACGAGGGCCATGCAGCGGACTACGATGCGCACGGTTCTCTTAGTCATGCTGAGCGGCTGCCAATCCGGCGCAGATCACCCAACTATCATTACCACAGTCACTCACCATCAGGTGTCCGGCACTTCGGTTCGATTGCAGGCCATATCCGCCGTAGACGAAAACGTCGTCTGGGCCAGTGGCCTGCAAGGCACCTACGTCCGAACAACCGACGGAGGTGAGACTTGGATTTCCAGCGTAGTGCCAGGTGCGGACTCACTCCAGTTCCGCGACGTGGACGCATTTGATTCCCTTACGGCGTATTTGCTGGCGGCCGGACCAGGCACGCTGTCCAGGATCTACAAGACATCCAATGCAGGAGAGAGTTGGACTCTACAGTTCACGAACAGCGAACCTGCAGGCTTCTTCGATTGCATGGCGTTCTGGGACCGCGACAACGGCTTAGCGTTCAGCGATGCAGTCGACGGCGAGTTCATAATCATCCATACCACGGATGGTGAGCACTGGGATCTTATTCCCCCGGATGCGGTACCCGACGCATTACCAGGAGAAGGAGGCTTTGCTGCCAGTGGGAGCTGCATGGTTGCACAGGACGACAGCACGGCGTGGTTTGGCACCGGTGCAAGCGAGAACGCCCGTGTATTCAAGACAGCGGATCGAGGATACACCTGGTCGGTTGCAGAGACTCCGTTAGTGAGCGGCTCTATGGCAGGAATCACCTCGTTGACGTTCTTCGATGGGGCTACGGGAGTGGCGGCCGGCGGTGATATCAACAATGCTGAAGTCCACAGCGACAACTTGGCCGTGACCCACGACGGCGGATCCACCTGGGAATTGGCCGGCCGGCCCGTTATTACTGGTGCTGTTTACGGACTGGCTGGTTCCATGCAGGACGACAGAACGGTACTGCTAGCAGTGGGGCCTGGTGGCCTCGACTACTCGTTGGATAACGGCATGGCCTGGGTGGCTTTGGATACACTGGAGTACTGGAGTGCTGCTCTTGCATCATTTGCCACGGGGTGGGCCGTCGGTCCAAGAGGGAGAATCATCAGAGTCCAAATGCACAATCGCTGATCGCCGCAAGCACATCAAGTTGTCGACACGGCACCCAGAAGGTGGTCGATACTGTGGTGCAGACCGTGACTAACGTGAAGTTGAACCAGTAGCCTCGGTACTGCGGCTCGCGACATTCGCAGTCTTCTTGCCCTGCTCGGTAACGATCAACGCGACGGCACCAACTATAACGGCCGCCGCAATCATCACCCTGGGGTTCAACGGTTCCGCTGCCAGTAGCCAACCCAGAAGGACCGCAACTACCGGATTGACATATGCGTAGGTCGCTGCGCGTGTAGGAGTCGTGACCCGCATGAGCCAGAGGTACGCGCTGAACGCCACCAACGCCCCAAACACGACCAAATACCAGAACGCGAGCCAGGACTTGAGCGACACCCCCCCGAGATCCAACCGCGACATCTCGCCAGTCAACGCGCCCGTCAGTAGCAGTAACGACCCGCCAGCCAGCATGCTCATTGCCGTTGCCAACGGTGATGACCTCGGATGCGGTGCCTCTCGGAAATAGAGCGAGCCAATAGCCCAAGAGAGCGATGCGAGCACCAGAACAATCGCACCAAGTGGCTCGATACGCTCTCCACCGGCGACCCTCTCGGGTCCAACCAGCAGTGCCACTCCTCCAAACCCAACCAGCAAACCCGTGACAACGGCAACAGACGGACGCCCTCTGCCCGTTACCCACACTAGCAACACAATCCACAGGGGTACCGTCGCCACCACGAGGGCCGCTAGCCCGGAAGGGACGGACAACTCTGCCCATACTACACCACCATTCCCGCCTAGCAACATCAGGGCACCGACGACAAACGCAGTGCGCCAGTGAATTGGCTCGGGTCGCTCTGCGGCACGTGAACGCAGCCAGCCGTACAACACGCCACCGGCAATCAGGAATCGGACCCCAGCCATCGTGAAGGGCGGCATCGTCTCGATTGCAAAGCGAATCGCGAGATACGTGGAGCCCCATATCAGGTAGACGGCTGCAAAAGAGCCGATGAGAGTCGCCCTCTGAGGTGCATTCGCATCCATGAACAAACACTATAATCACTCCGCCGGCCGCGGGTTTGCCCCGGATTGATGGCGGCACCTCGACCTCAGGACATACAGTGGCTAGACTGCATCTTCCTGGCATTCGCGTTGCTGCGCGAGAACCTGGTTCTGATACGATCAACTCGGGAGCACGGCGGCATCCGTGGCACGTCATGAATCCTTGTTGCCGCGCGAACACGGCGCCTATGCCGAGATCGCGTTTCCGGTGCTGACAGGTTTGACACTGGCCAAGCCGAGTATTGCGACGGTCTGCTTTGCGGTTACCGCCATCTCGTTCTTTCTTGTGCATGAGCCAGTGGCAGTATTGCTTGGTGCTCGCGGTGTCCGCGCCAAGGAGATGTGGAGGGCAGCTGCCAGGAAGCGTCTCGCACTACTGACAATCACCGCAGTCGCTACTGGCCTCACGGCCATGCTACTGGCACCGTCCCAAGGACGTACCGTTGCTCTGTTACCACTAGCGGCTGGAGCCGTCCTGCTGCCGGCATTCCTGAGCGGACGAGTCAAGACTCTCACCGCAGAGACTTTGGTTATAGCGGCCCTTGCTGGAATGGTGCTGCCCATGGCAGTATCGAGTAGCGTGGAATGGTCGTTGGCATGGGCAGCGAGTGGAGTCTGGTTTGTGACGTTCACGCTCGGGACCCTCGCCGTTCACGCGATCAAAGCCAAGACGGGAAAGGGAGTTGGTGCCAAGTGGGCTGTCGTCGCAACACCGGTGCTCGGTATTGCCACATCGGTGGGCGGTTTGTTCAGCATATCGGCCGGTTGGCTACCTGCAACAGTAGGCTTCGCACTGACGTTGTCCGGCTTGCTTACCACTGTTCTGAGTATTGCCCCGATCCATCCGCGGCAGCTCAAGCGAGTCGGGTGGACTCTGGTCACTGCAAACGTAGCAACGTGGGTACTTCTGTTGGCAGCAGGGTAGCACCTACAGGCTCTTCTCAGCCACAGTCGTGGGCTTCATCTTTACACTGCGCGTCAAGCGGGAGGAAGAGTGTCTCTGGCAACTCGCAGGCTGGGAACACGTGACCTCGAAATAACCACGGTTGGTTTCGGTGCTTGGGCAATCGGTGGAGCTGGCTGGGCTTTTGGATGGGGACCGCAAGACGACGAGCTGTCACTCGCAGCAATGCGACGGGCTCTCGATCTCGGTGTCAACTGGATAGACACTGCACCGGTCTACGGTCTGGGCCACTCAGAAGAACTCGTGGGACGGCTACTCCGCGAGCTACCGGCTGACGAGCGCCCCTTGGTTTTCACGAAGTGCGGTCAGGTGTGGGACCCCACCGATAGCATGAAGCCGGCCCAGTCGAATCTGAATCCCAAGTCGATTCGGGCGGAATGTGAAGCATCACTCAGACGGCTGGGTGTTGGTTGCATCGATCTGTTGCAGTTCCACTGGCCGGACAGATCGGGTGTCGCCATTGAAGACTCTTGGGCTGAGATGCTGCGCCTTGTCGAGCAGGGCAAGGTGAGCACCGCGGGCGTGTCCAACTTCGACGTCGCGCTGCTCGAGCGATGCGAGGCACTGCGGCACGTGGACTCGTTACAACCCCCGTTTTCATTGATCAGGCGGGAGGCCGCCGGCCAAGTGATACCTTGGTGCCGCGAGCATGATACCGGTGTCATCTGCTACAGTCCCATGCAGGCGGGTCTGTTGACCGAGGCATTTTCAGTCGAGCGGATGTCCCAGTTGGCACCCGACGACTGGCGGCATGGCGACCGTGAGTTTCAGGCTCCGCTACTCGAACGAAACCTCGAACTGCGCGACGCGCTGCGGCCGCTTGCCGAACGGTACGACACATCGGTGGCCGCTGTTGCCGTGGCCTGGACGCTAGCTTGGCCCGGAGTGACTGGCTCTATAGTCGGGGCGCGGTCGCCGGCGCAAGTGGACGGTTGGATCGACGCAGCAGGATTGGAACTCAGCGCGGCCGATCTCGACGAGGTAGCTGCGGCAGTCTGCCGGACAGAAGCAGGCAATGGACCGAACCGACCGCACTAGTGTGTGTGCGAGATGTCCTCTGCAACCGCATAGACCTGCACCACGAGCACACCATCATTCGTACAAGGATGTGCGAACATCAATATGCAGCAGATGAAACAGCGGCTCGATTTGTCGCGCTCCACAGTTGTCGGTCGCATATTTAGACGTTTGCAGAACTGAACCCCCTGCCACTTGGAGTCGAGCAATGAAGCAATATCTCACGTTGGTGACGCTGGTCGGCCTGCTGGTCACGGTCAGGTCGCCTGTTGTTGCCCAACACCCGCAGCTAAGCGAGTTGCGTGAAGAAGTCCGCCAAGAAGCGCAGTCGCTTGCGAAGCTGACCCAAGAGATCGCGGACAAGGTGTTCAGCCATGGCGAGCTGGGCTTTCAGGAAGTGTGGACTGCGGCGTACCTGACCAAGGTTCTCGCAGACGAAGGCTTTGATATTCAGATGGGTGTCGCGGGCATGCCGACTGGGTACATCGCCACCTGGGGAAGTGGTCGTCCGGTGATCGGTTTCATGGGTGATATCGACGGCTTACCGGAGACCTCACAGCGACCGGGAGTTGCCTACCATGATCCTCTGATACCTGGTGGGCCGGGACACGGCGAAGGTCACAACACGGCACCGGCTGTTGATCTGACGGCGGCAATCGCCGTAAAACGAGTGATGGAGCGTCACGGCCTCGAGGGCACACTCAAGGTCATACCTGGAGTAGCGGAAGAACTCGTGGCCAGCCGCACCTACATGGTGAACGCTGGTGTGTTCGAGGGAATGGATGTGATGCTCTCGACCCACGTGAGCCGCAGTATGAGCACGGGATGGGGAATCACCGGATCCGGGCTGGTGTCCACCATGTTCACGTTCCACGGCAAATCGGCACACGGTGCCGGCTCTCCTTGGGCGGGGCGCAGTGCATTGGATGCAGTGGAGCTAATGAACGTCGGGTGGAATTTCCGCCGAGAGCATCTCAGGTTGCAGCAAAGATCGCACTACATCGTGTCGCACGGTGGCAACCAACCCAACGTAGTTCCTTCAGAAGCAACCGTCTGGTACTACTTCCGCGAGCTGGACTTTCCACGGATCAAGGAACTGCACGCACTCGGTCAGACCATGGCCGAGGCGGCGGCCATGATGACCACCACCACCGTAGAGGAGCGCCCACTGGGATCGGCGTGGCCGTCGACCATGAGCAAGCCACTCGCCGAGCGGATGCAGCACAATATCGATCGCGTTGGCATGCCTGAGTGGTCGGAGGCCGACATCACGTTGGCCAAGGCAGCCCAGCGACTGATGGGAGTGGAGGAACGGGGGCTGCCTACCGAAGTTGACACCTTGCGGGAGTTCAGTCAGGGAATGGGTGGCGGCAGCGACGATATCGCCGAGGTATCGTGGAACGTTCCAACCATTCGCCTACGTTATCCAGCCAACATCCCTGGCATGACGGGCCATCATTGGTCGAGTGGCATCGCAGTTGCGACGCCGATAGCGCACAAGGGATCGAACGCGGGTGCCCAGGTCATAGCCATGACGGCGGTCGACCTACTGGGCGAACCGGATCTCGTCGAAGAGGCGTGGCGTTATCACCGTGAAGTGCAGACAA
>JBDGXD010000017.1:0-28474 GCA_039584755.1 Gemmatimonadota bacterium | reverse complement strand
CCTGCCCGTTTGCAGATGGCGACTTCGCGGTAGGTGGCCTTTATGATAGTCGGGTCCAAACCCATGGAGTTGATGTAGACACGGCCATCCGGCAGCGTGAGCGCAGAAGGTTTGCCGTCGGTGATCATGATGATCTGTCGCATGTCCTTCTTCTGGGCCATCAGTATGCGCCGTGACAGCTTCAGTCCCTCGGCTGTGTTCGTGTGGTAGGGGCCCACCTGTGCGTGTGCCAACTCAGCCAACGGGATCTCTGCCGCACTATCGTGGAACAGCACTACTCGTATTGAGTCACCGGCGAACTGAGTACGTATCAGATGGGTGAGCGCCAAGGCCACCTTCTTGGCCGGTGTGAATCGGTCTTCACCGTAGAGTATCATCGAGTGTGAGCAGTCGAGCATCAACACGGTTGCCGCGCTGGACCGATACTCTGATTGGTGGACCATCAGATCCGGGTAATCGATGTCGATCGGGAACTGCAGGCCGTTGCGGGCCATGGCTTTACACAGAGTCGCGTTGACGTCGAGGTTGAGGGTGTCACCGTACTCGTACGACTTGGAAACGGAGTCGGCCTCAACGCCCGTTGCCAGGTAGGCAGTCTCGTGGCTGCCGAAGCTCGACTTGCCAATAGACCCGAGGAGGCGCTTCAGTGCCCGGTATCCCAGGAAGTCGACTCCCTTCTGAGACAGGTTGAACTTGACCTGTTGCGCCGCTGATTGGGCCTGCCCGTCGGGTCCGAGGATTTGCTCGTGCCCCGTCGGCACTTGCGGCATCTGCTCAGTGGTGAGGTATCCTTCGTCGATCAACCTCTGGATAATCTGATCCAGGAGATCTGAAAGCTGGCGCGCGATTTCAGCATCATGCTCGGGATCTCCCGTCGACTCACCCCGCAAGACCTGTAGCATCTCAGGAGTGAGGTTCCCCGATTGGATCAACTTCTGTAGGATTGCCTGCTTGAGCGAATCCAGAGACCTGTCTCCGTCGTCTTCGTACAGCTCGCTCCAAAACGGATGTTCCCACGGCCCCCCTGCGAATCCCGATTGGAGCAGGAAGTCACTCAACTCGTCCAGCAGATCCTCGATGTTGAGAGCGTCGACGAGTTCAGGGCGATACTGCGAGTAAGTCGTGTACTTCACTACGCGAGCATCCAGGGGCCCAAGCCGTCTTGGCCCTTACCGGGCCTGGGTCGCCGCTCCCGCTGAGCTTTCGAGTATCCCAACTCTTCTGACCGGGAGATTCTCCTCTGAGCTGCCAAACCCTCGAGCACCAGTTCGCACGCTGCAACAATGGTCGCCGGGTCTTTCTTGCTTGCCAGGCCAGTGATCTCTATCAAATCCAATAGGCCGTCGACAGTTGAAAAGCCCTTGAGACAGACGTCGGATCGTTCGTTCGGAGACACTTTCAAGGCACCACCCGAGTCGAACCAGTTGATGATCGCATCACAGTCGGCACCACCCGCACGCCCGTCGAAGGTGTTGCCTGCTGCGCGCACGATCAGATCCTTTGCGATCGCCTCCACTCCGTGCAGCTCGCCTTCGTACTCCAGTTCGATCTTGCCGGTTATGGATGGAAGAGCCGCATAGATGTCCGACACACGTGGGACTACACCTCTTTCCTTGGAGAGTATGGCTCGCTGCTCGGCGTTGGAGATCACGTTCTCCATGACGCTTATCGGTAGCCGTTGGCTCACACCCGACCGACCATCGATTCTCTTGTCACCACGTGCCTCAAACGCAATGCGCTCGATCATCTCCTCGATGAAGTCAGGGATGGATAAGCTCTTTCCATTCCGGCTGAGCCAGGCCTCCTGACGGGTGATCTCCATGCCATGCTCAATCGTGGCCGGGTAGTGAGTTGAAACCTCGCTGCCAATGCGGTCCTTGAGAGGAGTGATGATCTTGCCTCTCGCCGTGTAATCCTCTGGATTGGCTGAGAAAGCCATCACGACATCCAACAACAGACGGACAGGGTAGCCTTTAACCTGCACATCACCTTCCTGCATGATGTTGAACAGCGCCACCTGGATCTTCCCTGCCAGATCGGGCAGTTCGTTGATTGCGAAAATCCCTCGATTGCTCCGGGGCAGTAGCCCAAAGTGGATCGTGAGTTCATCGGCCAGGATGTGGCCGCCGCGAGCTGCCTTTATCGGATCGACGTCCCCAATGATGTCTGCAACCGTCACGTCTGGCGTGGCTAGTTTCTCGACGAACCGTGATTCACGCTGCACCCATTCTATTGGGGCGTCGTCCCCCTGCTGGTCCACTAGCTGTCTACCGTACTTGGAGAGCGGCTTGAAGGGATTATCGTTGACCTCGCTGCCAGCAATCACCGGTAGCTCAGGGTCGAGCAGACTCACCAAGGCCCGCAGAATTCGACTTTTGGCTTGACCCCTCAAACCCAGCAGGATGAAGTTGTGGCGTGCGAGGATCGCGTTAACTACCTGTGGCACGACTGAATCCTCGTAACCCACGATACCAGGAAACACTTCGTGTCCCTGTTCCAACACGCGTATCAGGTTCTCGCGCATTTCATCTTTGACTGACCGCAGGTGTCGTTGGGGATCTCCCCACTGTGTCTGCTTGAGTTCACCCAAGGTCTTTGGCCGTGATTTCATCGCTCCTCGTTTCATCGAAAGCTGCACGAGCGGGGATCTTGCAGGAAACAAGTGTGGGTTAGGACACCTGATAACCAGCCTGTCCGTCTACTCGCCATTCCATCTAAGGAAACGTGTCAACCGGTATTCAGTTCCAGCCCAGACAGCAAGACGGCTGTTACACCACTGCCGCGGATCGGTATCATCACTCGTCCGTCTTCCGGTACGACCCACTCACCCTGGTCCCGCTCGAGGAAATCAACGACACGCGCGCGGCTGAAGCGGACCAGCCCGGCAGCGAGAGACACTTGCCGTTCGACGCCCATTAGTTCTTGGACATAGACGACTGCCCCGTCGTGGCTCTGTGCCGGGATGATACCAAGCACGGCAACCCCTACCCGGTCTACGTCGAAGATGTTCCCGAACGTCGGAAGTCGGGCTGATTCACGCGGCTCGACCCGTGCAGTGCGAAGTGGTGTAGTGCCCCATCCGAACATCCAAGGAGTATCCAGGCTGTCGAAGCGTGACTGGGAAGCCAAGCGATAGCGTGACCGGCCGGCCGGTGCATGGCTCACGAGCGAGCCGTCTGTTCGGATCGAGGCGAGGGGGGCATCGATGCCTCTGAGAAGCATCGCATCACGATCGCCCGCTATTCGTATCCAGCGCAGGTGTTTCAGCAGAGTTACTGGTGCAGGCATTTCTTCAGAACCGGCCGGGACCTCCCAGACGACAGACGGTTCATTCATTGCAAAGTCGAAACGGTACTCCACGGCTTGGCCACCGACTGCCTCGGCCTCGTTCACCACATCGACCCATTGGAGATCGTCATATACCGTCACCGTGGTGTGCAAGCTTCCTCTACCGGGCGACCACCGTTGCAGTTCAAGACGTGTGGCGACTCCTGACAGCCGCCACCGTGAGATGCTCTCGAGTCGAGATGCTTCGGCGACGTTGAGACCAGCTCCATCGGCACGCACCCATTCGCGCTGGGTCTCTCGCTCGATCAGCGACGCAACGGATCCGGAGGATCGGTCGATTGTCAGGCGAAGTTGCTCACCCTCGATCTGATAACTTGGGCTGGTCTCGGTCCATTCCGCGGCTGCGGCTGCCTCAGCGCTATCCGGGAAGTAAGCATAACCCAGTCCCGGAACATTGGTGGCCAACTGCTCCGTTCCGTCGGTCATAGTCACCAACCCAGACCGCGAGAACGGAGAGGGATTGAAGACGAGAGTGCCGGGTACGATTGCGGCGACTTCAGATGCTATGGTCTCGAGTGCGGCCTCACTCGATCCCAGCAGTCCAGCAAACACTGCGGCCATGTCCTTGGTGCGCGCCTCGGTCGATTCCCGACCGGCTTGGGCCATGTCGGACAGTTGCAATCCGGTTGGCACTATGGTCGATAGCATGGGCTTGGGCTTCAGCACGGGAATCGAAGCACCACGAGTCTGTTCAATGAACTCTAGTAGCGGGTCGCTCCTGCCGGCCGTGATCCTCGGATACGCATAACGGGAGTTCCACTCGGAGACGGCCCGTTGCACGTGTGCGAGTTCATGATCCGAGGCGGAATTCACTATCACCGCTGCGCTCTTCTGATACGCCGGCGAGAGGAACAGGGGTGATTCCGAGAGCCACCGTCCCACCCGCTGCGTCATCTCCTCCGCCGTCGCAGTGAACCCAAGTGAATTGGTGGTTCCTCCGGGAGGAGTCACTATGGCAAGGAGTCGTGAACCATCGGGTCCAACGAGCCACTGGAATGGGTCACCACCCCTGTGCTCGATTGAGATGACCTGTATGCCCGATCCGGCGAGTGCCAGCACGGTAGTTGCCAATAGCTGCGTTACGTCCTCCACGACCGCCGCGTCACTTACCGGTATGCCGAACTCCCGCTCGACTGCCTGGGCAGTTTCGGTCATCCTGAGGAATGGCACGTGCTCCAAGCGTGTCAATGAGAGCGAATGTGGCAGCGGATTGACGGCAACCTGGAAGCTATTGTAGCTAGCTGCCTGGACTGCACGTCGCATGGCTGGCAGCCCGTTCAACGATCTTGTGAGTTCGGCAGGATCAGCCGCCGTCAGCACGTGGAGTGTCCAGCGCCGCTGTGGAGTGAGCAGGTGTGAGCTTCTGAATGGGCCGCGTAATCCCGGGGCTTCTAGCTCTGAGATCACTGTGGTCTCACGGTCCAAGGGCAACCACAATTCCCCATACAACGCATTGTCTCGGCGAAGTACACCGGCAGTCCCGAGCAGTCTGCGAGCCCGGTCGTACACACGGAGACGACCTGCCGGCGCGTCCAAACCGGTGATGGCGAACCGGACCAGGCTATTCGAGCCATCCGGTTGGGCGTAAAAGACCGTGGACGCAGCGTCCACTCTCAGCGCAGTGGCAGAATCCGCGATCCACTTTGGGCCCGCCAGCCACCCGCCCAATGCGGAGAGTGACGCGAGGAAGCTTCTGCGATCGGTCACAAGTGTCGAGTCATGGCAGTAATGGTCTGAGGTGAATTGAGCATGGCCGGTTAATCTAGGTACCAGGCTGCCGAGCCGCCAACGATTGGGTGGCAAAGCCCAAATGGAGGAAGAGGGGTTTACTGAGCAGTCACTCCGGCGCCGATCTCCGCAGGATGATTACTACCTGCTCACCGGGACCCAGCGTAGGCAGCGGCATGCGCAACCCCCAGTTTGTCTCTGAGTAACTCAAGGGATTCCCTTTCGACCGTGGCACCCAATCCTTTGCATCACCTGGCAGAACCACGTTGAGCCATCCGCTGGTGAGTGAATCCGTGGTAGGGGCCGTGACACGGACTTCGAGATCGGCATTGGGCAGGTATTCGATGGCCACGTCTGTTTCTTCACGTGCCAGCCACCATTGTGCCAGTTGTTGTCCGGTCGCGATCCACCATTCCCCTTGTGCCGCCGCGCTGTCAATGATCTCATCGATGACCCTTACCCTGCCCGGCTCTCCACCAACCTGACTACGCAGTGAGACGATGGCCAGTCCGCCAACGGCTCGCACCTTCGTCATTCCCTCCAAGTATGCTTCCGTCAAGTGTCTCGAGCGAAGCGCACCTTCTTGCACGAAGACGTTGTAATCATCCTTGATGATTCGTGGTAGCAACACGATGTTGCCGGCCGGCGTCTCGTATACTTCGGGACTCGCAGCGCGCGAATCGTTCACGGCGACGATGTAAATACCACCCATTTCCCGCCACGCCCGCAATGTGTTTACATCGAATCTCTCTTCCGGCGGGTGCAACCCAAGCGCCGTATAACCTATCCAGTCTCTGATCTCCGCCCGACTGCGGTTCAGCCGTGAACGTTGGTCTGAATACGGCAGGTCGGCGATCACCGAGTGATCCGAAGTTTGGCTCCCTATCTCTCCGACATCCCTCAGTGAGTCGGCGATCTCAGGGTGGTCCAGTGCCAGTTGTGAAACGACGAAGAACGTTACAGGTGTATTTCTGTGGCGGACGATGTCTGCCATGGCCAAGACGTTGGGGAATTGCGCTTCAACGTCTTGCATGACCATTAGCGCCGAACGGGCGGCCGCGGGCCAAGTGTCTATCTGTGCTGCCGGTTTTGCGGCAGCCCACGACACTCCGTTTCCCAGCAAACGGAGATTCCGTTCCTCGTCCTCTGACCTTGCACCTTGTCCCATTCTGAATCCGAACCAGACGACTCGTCCCCCAGTTTCTGTAACGTTCGTAAGCGCCGCCGCGTTCACTTGAGCCGTGTTTTCTGCAGGAGCTGCATTCAGAGCCCAATCCGACCAGTACACGAGGGTACCGGGCATCGCTACGGCGAGTTGGGACTCGAACCGCAGCTCGACGCGCGTTCCGGGATTGATTCCGAGCGAAAGCGGTATGCCGGACGGAACTGAATAGTACAGCGCGTCCCTCGGCTCTAGCTCCCGCACTTCCCGGGCCCCGGTCAATCGGGTGACTGCATCCCATCCAAGCCAGGCACAAGTCGAATCGCGCGCTCCGACCGCCCAGTTGATGACGAGTCCGCCCCCTCGGTCAGCGTGCCGGCGTAGTGCCCCAGTCTCCTGGCTCGTCAGACACACGGCGGAGGGAGCCACCAACAAGTAGTCGGCCGGCAGAGAGTCTATCTCGTTCGCGCTCGAAACCCTTGTCACCCGCCCGCCTGCGTCCGCTATTACTCGCTCCCAGTCATTGGCCAGGTCGGCGTAGTACTCGGGATCGGGAAAAAAGCCGGCACTTCTTCGTGAGTAGAAGAGAGCCGCCGAAAACGAGTCATGTGCAAACGCAGCCGGCTTTGCGGCCAGAGCTGGCGGCACGCTCATGGGATCTGCGAGTGCTGGTGTCCTAGTGAGACGCTGAATATCGATGTTCTGCCACAGTGCGACACCGGCTGCGATTACTCCGGCGGCTATTACACCTAGCATGAGTATTCCGGTCAGCCATTGGAGTGCCGACCGGGCACGTGGTACCGGGTCGCGTTTAGGTGGCATCTGCCTCGCCCGGCTCCGCGACATCTGCCGGTGGCTGGTACACTACGAAGTAACGGGCTCCAGTGTCCTCAGGCAGACTTGGACGCCGTGCCAATCGCAGCTTGTAGGCAACGTAGGTCATCACGCCCAGTGCAATTGTGACGAGAATCGTCACTATGATGATCGTGATCAAAAGGTCGATTATCGTCATTTGACACCCGTCCAAACCAAGGTTGCAGGATTGGCTTCGCTGGCCTCACTCACTGGCTACTCTCCGAGGGCTCGAGGCCAACGCAATCCTCCGCAGTTTACCCCAGTCCATACCCAAGTTGAGAGCTTCTTCAACCGCGGCAAACGTCTTGGTAACGTCCAAGAAGAGTATGAAGAAGAATCGGTATGCGATCGCATACGGCACGAGTCCAAGCGATTCCTCTTCCATCGATACAGTAATGAGCGCTACTACGAGATCGAGCAAAGTCAGCAAGATCCACCAGTACAACAACAGTTCACCCATGCCGTAGACCAAAGCCACCACGGCGAAGAACAGATGGGCATATACGTTGAGCACAGGCCAGAGCACTCCCTCGAATACCATCTCAATTGCTGACAGCCACAGCGGAAAATCTGGGAACGGGCGTAGCAAGATTCCTTTCCGCTTTCGGGTCGCCTGTAGGATGCCCCTCGTCCAGCGGTAGCGTTGCTGGATCAAGTCGAGGACGTTAGTTGGACCCTGCGTCCAGGTTATCGCCTCATCCTCGTAAATTATCTTCCACCCAGCGGTGACGAGTTTGAGTGTGAGATCCGCATCCTCTGCGAATGTGTCTATGTCGTACCCACCAACCTCATGCAGGGCATCGAGTCGGAACACACCAACAGGTCCCGGCACGATGTTCACTGCGCCAATGAACCCCTGTGCCCGACGTGGCATGTTGAGACCCTCGATGTACTCGAGTGCCTGTAGACGCGTCAGCCAGTGATCGCGGTTGACGATCTTGACGTTGCCTGCTACCGCCCCGACCGATGGGTCGATGAAATGAGGCATAACCACGCGCAAGGTCTGAGGCTCAATCCAAGAGTCGGCGTCCATGCACAGGATGAAGATGTACCTCGCATGAGCAATACCGGTGTTCAAGGCAGTGGCCTTGCCACCATTAGCCTTGTTGAGAACACGGACCTCGACATTGCCATGTTGTCCTTCCCACCCCCGCGCCACGCTAGCGGTGTCGTCGGTAGATCCATCATCTACCACGATGATCTCGTAAGTCGGATAGTCGAGTTGCAACAATGCCTCGATCGCATCATCCAACACGCGTGCTTCATTGTATGCCGGTACTATGACAGTCACTGGAGGTGTGAAGTCGCTCTCATCACCGCCTCTGATGGTCTTCTCGGTATGCTGCAAATAGCCGAACCACAGGAGGGCGAAGTACCGCACAAATAGAATGGCGAGAAAAATGATCAAGCTGATGAGGACCAGCCGCACCAGAAAACGCTGAACCTGAAGGGGTGAGTGCACGGCCCAATAGATGAACAATGCCGTAACACCTACGACAGTGACGATTATGAGTATCGACATGAGGGCGCGATTGCGAGCGACTGCCATGATCAGTACTTGACTGCGAACAGGAGGTTCGCGCCGAAAGAATTGTAGCCACCCTCACGGCCCCTGATGTATGCCAGGTCTCCTGCTAGAATTAGCCGCTTGTTCTCGAAGCGTATGCCAGCCTCCGAAGCCAACTGTGGTACCCACTGGGTATCGGAACCGTCACGCTCGTTGTCGAGTGCCACACCGGGTGTCACACGAGCGTAGAGATTCCAGGGTGATTCCGGTATGGTACTCAGCTGAAGCCGTACACCGGTCGCCCAAAACGTCTTGGGATCCCAATAGAGTCTGCGGTCCTCGAAGCGCGGAGCCGAATCGGCGAACGTCAGGTACTGAGTGGTGATGCCTGCAGACACTACTCTGGAGAATCCGTAGACGGCGGCCGCGCCAACGGTCGTCCGCAGGTTACCGTTTCCAGTTGTGTGGAGCGAGCCGACAGTTCCGTTGACTGCAAGAGTCCAGTTTGTACCGATTCTCCTGAAAGCCGACGCTTCGAGGTAGTCAGTCAACAACGAGGCTTGAACACTCTCGAACGTGATGGTTTGCGAAAAAGCTGGGCCGTGACGGTAAAGCGCGGTGATTCCAGTCCCGGATGCATTGGGAACACTGAGCTTGGCCTCTAGCGATGGCTGATTGCCAAACGCGTCCAGTCGCTCGATCCCAGCGGTCAACGATGCTCGCACGGTGCCGAGACGCAACCAGTGCGCCAGCTCGACCTCAGCAAACGGGCCCTGGTCCACTCCCCCCTCGCCGTCTAGTTCGATTCCCTCCAACCGCCGATACCCGGCTCGGACGACCACGGCAGTGGCGTGGCGCAGATACCCCGCCTGCGCAATCAGATCTAACCGGCCGTACTCGTCCGAATCCTGGAAATAGAACATGCGAGTGCCAACGCTTGGGTTCTCGCGCAATGCGATCGTGCGGTATGTCTGCTCCATGAGTGAATCCAAGCCGGCGGCAGCTACCGGATTATCCGGAGACAACGCCAGGGATCTCTCGTATGCACGTTTTGCGGTGATGCGTGAACCCCTCCACTGGTACAAATCGCCGAGCATAGCCCAGGCATCGGCACGCTCGGGGTGAGACTCTAGTAGTCGTTCCAATGCCGCTTCAGCTTCTACCTCGTTACCGGCCCACATGTGAAGCTGGGCCAAGCGGTACTGCTCATCCGGTGTGAGGTCACGCAGCGCCTCTAGCCCGAGTAGTGCCTGGAGTGCCGCAGGCAGATCCTCGACCTGGTACTGCAGGAAGTCCAGCCACTCGACCCACACATCTGGATCTGTTGGATGGCTGAACAACACGCGGCGGTAGAGTTGTCCGGCACGAGCGAGATCGTTTTCCGCCACCGCCGTTCGCGCCCGATCGATCGGGCTGCGGCAGGGTGGCATCGAGGCAAGTAGTAGTGAATCGAGCAGCAGGCGCAGCCCGGTTCCCTCCTCAGACTCATGCACGTCGGCGGGAACGTTGCGCAATGTCAGGTATGCACCGACAGGGCGGTTGTCCCAATAGAGTACCTGGGCCAGTTCCAACCTCAACGGGTAGTCGTCAGGGTATTCCCGGAGGAGTGTACTGTACACCGATCGGGCTTCGCGGTACTGCTCGGCCCATACCAGAGCCCGGGCGAATTCGTGGTACAACTCGCGGTCGTCTGGAAAAGTCTCCACCAGTTCCCGATAAAGGGCTAGGGAAAGGTCATAATCCCCGACATCACGTGCCAATCTGGCGAGCTCCAGTTTGACTGATGGGTCGTCCTTGCCCGAAAGTAGCCGGCCGTAAACCGTCCGCGCCTCCGCCGTACGTCCGGCACGAGTGAGCGCAACCGCGTACTCTCGCCATACGTCAAGATCGCTGGGATACTCGGCCAAATACCGCCTGAACATGGTAAGAGCCGTTTCGTACTCACCCCTCTTGAGCAGCGGCAACACCGCGTTCCAAAACGCCTCTGCCGGACCCAGCGGGATTGAGTCGAGTGTCTCACCGGGTGGTGGTGTTACGATGGGTCGACTCCGTGGAGGGCTGAACGGAGGAGCATGGGCCGGGAACGTGATACCCGACTCTACCAAGCCTGCCTGCAGAACGAATCTCCTTGGCAGGACCACTAGCACGAATGTGGACGTTATCACGCCAAGGGACAGCAGCATCAGAGAGAAACGCAACCAGTACGGTGTTCGCGCCTGGCCCCGGCCCGGCACCCTTCGAGTTGCCATGCGGTGCGTTTCAGACCGGCTGCGGGTGGGGCGCGTAGCTCATCACGTCTCCACCGGCAGCGTCATTGATATTTGGTCGGCCTCCGTGGCGCCGCTCAGCACCTGGACATCGAGTTCATTGTAAGCCACCCCGATTCGCTGCAGAGCATTGCTGACCCTGTCCAAGAAAGAACCAGCCTGGCTTGGCCGAGCTCCCTGCAGTAGCACGCCATACCCGCCCTCGGCTTCGCCGGCCAAGTCGCCAACCTCACTGCGGATCTGCTGCAACAGAACCTCGCCGAGTTGCCGACCTAGCTGGGCTGGAGAACGCAGGACGAGGAGTGTGAATAGGGCAGCGTCCCCTGCTGTGAGGCGCGCATCCACTGCACTTGCGAAAGAACGCCGATCCAGCAACTGCGCCGCCTGCGGAGCCATTGTCGCTTCCAGCGACGGGCGCCGGGCAGGCAAACCCCTGGTCGCTTGGGTTGCCCGCTCGATGCGCGACGCGAGTTCGAGCAGCGAAAAATTGTCGCTCAGAAAATCATTGGCCCCGGCGTCGAGCGCACCGGTGCGGTCAGCTGCTCTCAGACGATCGTCCGCGGCCAGGACGATCGGGGCGGCTGTGAGCGGCCGGATTGCCCTGCATGCATCTGCGGCTTCGTTGCTGTGCCCCCTGTCAACGTAGATGAGGATCGTCCCGAAAGTCTCGCCGTCCTGCAAGCGGGAGACCAGCCGTAACGCAAGATCCTCCTCGACCACGTCGAACTGGCTTTGCGCCCAGATAGTGATCTCCTGCGGTACATTCTCTGCCAAATTCAGCAACGCCATACGGCGTTCACTGCCAATGGGTGCATCTGTACGACGGCGGTCGAGTTTTCCTTTGGGAGCGGTGAACGCCTGACCGGGAATGAGCTCGAGAGTTATCGAGTCCTGAGTGTCAACCGGAGGGCTGCTGCGATGGATCCAGAGTTGTCTCAGTCCGTTGGGGAGCCTCTCGATCTTCAAGACTCCCGCAGCGGATTGCAGCACCCACTCCGTGGCTGGCGAGAGAGTATCCGTCAGATCACCGGCGAGAGTGGCCCACACCGTGAGGTCCGATGCCTCCGCCCAGCGCAGGAACCGGCTCGCCAAGGCCGTTCCGGCTCTGGTCTCCCATAGCTGTTTGCCTGGATCGATTCCGAATCGCGTCACGTCTGGGCCGGCGAGGTCGCTCAGTTCACTGAACACGTCCGCGGGATCCGGCGCACTGAGCAGCATCCGTTCGAAGTCGGTTGCGAAACCCAGCAGCCGCAACTGACCCCGCCGCCACGCCCGCTCGAACTCGAGTCCGCTGTGACTCGCTTGTTCGAGCAAGTGTTCGGCTTGGATTCCGGAAACCAGCGCTACCCGGTCTCCCGATTGGATCCCGGCGTCCAGGAACTGCATCACGGATGTGAGCTTTCCGCTGCCGGGTGCACCTGCTATTACGTAGACCCCGCCGACCCGCAGACCCCCCAATCGCCAGTCAAGAGGGTCGATTCCACTTGTCAGATTCATTCAGCCCTTTTCCCCGTGCAGCCGATTCAAGTTAACAGAATCTGGTTCGTTAGTCGCGCCTCGTGATCGGCCGGCTCTTTGATGGAAAACGTGAGGAAGGCCTCTGAAATTCTGTGATCTGGGTCACACAACGGGACGCAGCGGTGGCGGCTAGTTGCCGCACATACCGTGTTCCACCTCGCTGGCTGGCTCGTAGGGCTGGAGTAGAAAGTGGTCTGCGAAGGGTTCTTCATATCCCTTGGGGATGTAATCGCCACCCCCCTTGTGAACCTCGTATTCGCCCCGATAGTCGCCGCGGGCGATCCTAGCTAGCCCGTCGACCAGGCGATCGACATCAGTCGTGTTGTTGTAGCATCCGAAACTGGCTCTCACCATTCCGGGCAGGTGCGACTTGTCACCAGCGACAGCCTGCTGACTCCACTCTCGTTGTTCGCTCTCGGGGAGTTGGAGCAGTCGCACGACATATGGATGGGCACAGAAACACCCGTTCCTCACAGCGATCCCAAACTCGTAGCCCAGGATCGCCGTAACCAGGAAGTGAGAAAGGCCGTCGATGTTGAACGGAACCACTCCAACTTTTTCGCGCGACCCCTTGGGATCGGACTGGCCGTACACGGTCAGGCCGGGGATGGGTTGCAAACGTTCCAATGTATATGCAATGAGTTCGTCTTCATGAGCAGCGACGTTGTCCATTCCCAGTTCCATCAGCATCTGTGCTGCCGCTGCCATGGCCATCGCACCCACAATGTTAGGGCTGCCAGATTCCTCACGATCCGGCAATCCAGCCCAGTGAACTTCGTCGAGGGTAACGACGTCAACGGTTCCGCCGCCACTGTACTCCGGACCACTTTGCAGGAAGGCCTCCTTCGGACCAACCAGAGCTCCCGTTCCAAACGGTGCATACATCTTGTGTCCCGACAGTGCGACGAAATCGAGATGCTCGGGATCGTCGTCAGGTTTCATGTCCAGGCTCCTATGCGCAACCAATTGTGCAGCGTCGACCAGGATCTTGGCGCCGGCCTCGTGAGCCTTGCGGGCAAGTCGGTGAATGGGTTGTACAAATCCTGACACGTTCGAAGCTGCAGTGATGGCTACCAGAGCAACGTGAGGTGAGTGTTGTGCCAACTTGCTGTCGAAGTCACTCTCGTCCAGCCGTCCTTCAGGCGTCGCCTTGACATGAACGACATTCGCTCGCTCGCGCCACGGAAGGTCATTGGAGTGATGCTCCAGCTGAGTCGTCAGCACGATTGCATCGTCTGGTAGCGCAAGGCGATAGGAGAGTTTGTTTATCGCCTCAGTCGTGTTCTTCCCGAAGATGACAGTGTTCGTGACCGGATCCGCTCCGACGAAGCGGCCGATGATATCATGTGCCTGGTCGTACACAACCGTACTCAACCGCGACTTGAAGCCCGATCCGCGATGGACGCTGGAGTAGTATGGAAGAAAGCGCTCGATTGCTTCCATCACACCGCGTAACGGCGGCGTGGTTGCCGCGTTGTCCAGGCTGACGTACGGAACCTGTGAGCCATCCAACAACGGCACCAACCGGTCAAGGCCCACTATCTGATCCCGCAGGTTGGAGAACTCTCCGATGCTCGAGTCGCTAGTTCTCATGCGATGCACTACCTCGCGTTGTGTGGAATTCAGAGCGTTGCAAGATATTCCGGTGTCTATCCGGATACCAGATGTCGCATCGTGCTATGGTGGCAATGTGCAGAGCCCGCCACCAGGGCGGGCTCCATCCGAATCATTCGGGAGTGATAACGCGGGGGCCGCATGCCTCAACCCGGACCACCGATACCTTGACCTCAGCAGTTTCGGTTGTCGGGTCATAGCCTGAACCCGTCAAGACATTCACCGGCACGTCACCGAAGCTGAAGCTCGCGAACACGGTGCCGCGGGGCGATCGTCGAGTTGCCTTTACCTTTATCTCGACGGATCCACGTGGGCTGGTGACCTGACACCAGCCGCCGTCTTCCAGGTCCCACTGTTTCACGTCCTCGGGGTGTACTTCGAGTACTTCTTCCGGTAGTAGATAGTCGATGCCCTGTGAGCGACCCGTTTGGGTGCGTGAGTGATATGACTCCAGGCGGCGACCGGTGGTGAGCCAAACGGGAAACTCCTCGCTTATGGTTTCGGCGGGATCCCGGTAGTTGATGATCTTGAAAATGCCGCGTCCGTTGGGAAAGGCCTCTTGGTGGAGCCGGGGTGTACCGGGATGTCCCGCTTCGGGTACCGGCCATTGGTACTCTCCCTGCTCGATTCTGTCCCAGTCGAGTCCGTGATATGTGGGAGACACCTGGCACAACTCGTTGAAGACCTCCTCGGGCGTTTCGTACTCAAACCCTTTGAATCCGAGCCGCTTCGCCAATTCACAGAGGATCCACCAATCTGGCTTGGCGTCACCGACGGGAGTCACGGCGGCCCGGAGTCGTTGGACCCGACGCTCGGTGTTGGTGCACACACCGTCGGTCTCGCCCCAGGCGGTTGCCGGCAGCACCACGTCAGCCAGCTCGGTGGTCTCCGTCCTGAAGATGTCTATCACGACCAAGTGATCCAGGCTCTTGAGAGCGTGTTCACAGTGATCCCGATCGGGATCGGTCACGAGAGTGTTTTCACCGTCAATCAACATGGCTCTGATCTGATCGCCGGCATGAGCCAATGCTGTGACTTTGGTCATCCCCTTCTCGAGATCTACCTCGGTACCCCACAGCTTCTTGAACTTCTCTTGGAACTTCGGATCCGTAACGGGTTGGAAACCCGGGTAGTTGTTGGGCAGGGCACCACTATCCCCTGCGCCTTGAATGTTGTTCTGCCCTCGCATCGGATTGATTCCAGTGCCCTCGCGACCGATGTTGCCTGTCATCAGTACCAGGTTGCAAAGGCTCTGCACATTGTCGACACCACAGATGTGCTCGGTTACGCCGAGTGTGTAGTAGATTGCTCCGCGCTCCGCATTACCGTACAACCACGCTGCTGTCTCAATGTCCCTGGCAGGAACACCGGTTATCTCGGCTGCCCACTCGGGAGTGAACTGCTTCACGTGGTCCAGGAAAGCATCACCTTCCACGGTTCGTGCAGCCATGAACTGCGGATCCGTCAAGCGTTCGCGGTCGATCACGTGTGCCATGGCCAGGAGGAGCGCAACGTCAGATCCGACTCTGATCGGTAGGTAGATGTCTGCCAGATCGGCAAGGCCGATGTGTCTCGGATCTGCCACGATCATCTTTGCGCCACGCGCTAGCGCACGCTTGAGTCGAGTTGCAGCGACCGGATGGCACTCGGTCATGTTTGTACCGATGCAGAAAATCACATCGGGCTTTTCCATGTCAGCCAGCGGGTTTGACATGGCACCCCTACCGATCGTGGCTGCCAGACCGGCAACCGTAGGAGCGTGTCACGCACGGCTACAGTTGTCTATGTGGTTTGTTCCCCACCCGGCGCGCATGAGCTTCTGCATTGCGTAGGCAGCCTCATGTGGAGCGCGTCCCGATGCAACGCCGTAAACGCTGTGCCTGCCGTATTTGTCAACCGTTCTGGCGAAGCCCGCTGCAGCACGATCGAGTGCCGTATCCCAATCGGTCTCATGCAACTCGCCGTCGTCTCCACGCACAAGTGGAGTTCTCAGGCGTTCGTCATGCTGCACGAAGTCGAATGCAAACTGCCCTTTAACACAGAGCGCTCCGTGGTTTGCCGGTCCATCCATTGCAGGATGGACTCCTACTATCTTGTCACGCTTCGTGAGAATGTCGACGGAACAACCCACGCCACAGTAGGTGCAAATAGTTCGGGTTTTCTCGATTGCACCCGGCAGGTTTGCTGCACGCAACGCCTTCTTGTCGGCCAGAGCACCAGTGGGACAGGTCTGAATACACTGGCCGCAGAACGTGCAGGACGAGTCCCTGAGTAGGCCGTTGAACTCGGTGGTGATCTTGGAGTGGAAACCGCGGTTCATCATGCTGATCGCGTAGTCACCTTCTTGTTCGGCGCATACCCGAACACAGCGATAGCATGAAATGCATAGATCGTAGTCACGTAGTATGAACGGGTTGTCGTCGTCCTGGCGGCTCTCACCCGACTGTTTGCCCGTGAATCTGCCACTCCGCGCGCCATATCGATCCACCAGGCGAGCCATTTCCTGTGACGCCAGACCACGCAGTGGGTCCACATCGACGTCACGGTTTTCGGAAACCAGAAGTTCCAACAACACTTTGCGGTGTGCTTCAATGGCGTCGGTATTGGTCCGCACGACCATGCCCGCGCTCGCCTTGGTCGTACACGAAGCTACCGGATTGTTACTCCCTTCCAGTTCGACCACGCACAACCTGCAACCACCGAATGGCTCCAACCGAGCGTCGTTGCAGAGAGTTGGGATGGATTTGCCGCAGCGTTCGGCAATCTGCAAGACGGTCTCGCCGGGAGCGAAACTGACCTCATCTCCATCGAGCACCATGTTCTGCAGCTCGGTATCCGATTTGCTCATGATCATGTGTGGATCCTTACTCGATCACGGGCTTGATCGATTCACGTGTTGTGCGACTTGCTCTGGGAAGTACCTGAGCAGACTATCGGTGATCAAGGGTGCCGCCATGCCAAGACCACATGCACTGATTGCCTTCATGGTCCGACTGATGTCGTTGACTTCGTCGAGCCACGCGGTCAGATCGCTTGGCCCCGTATGACCTGCCAACCGTTCGGTCAGTCTTTCGGTTCCAATGCGACAGGGGAAGCACTTGCCGCAGGACTCTTCTGCGAAGAACTCCATTGCCGAATGCGCCACATCCATCATGTTGCGGGAGTCGTCGAAGACCATGATACCGCCGGCTCCCAGGAATGAGCCTTTGCTGCGGATGCTCGGTTCGTCCAGTGTCACCTCGAGATCGGCTCCGGCAAGGAACCCCCCTGAAAGGCCGGCCATCGTGACGGCTTGAATGCTGCGACCGCTCCTCGGTCCACCCGCCCAATCATGTAGTAAGGCACTCAACGGCAAGCCAATGGGGACTTCGTAGTTACCGGGCTGAAGAACATCGCCCGACAGACTGATGACCTTTGTACCGGCATGCTCATTGATTCCAAGTCCGCGGTACCAGTCGGCTCCATTGCGTACAATGTGAGCAGCTGATACCAGAGTTTCGACGTTGTTTACAACTGTCGGAAGATCCTCGTAACCGTGTGTCACAGGAAAGGGAGGACGGTTGCGCGGAAACGGGTGCTTTCCCTCGAGGCTGTTGAGCAGTGAACCTTCCTCACCGCAGATGTATGCTCCTGCGCCACGCCTGACGTGTATCTCGAAGGTAGTCTCGCTGCCAGCGATTCCGTTCCCGAGGAATCCTGCGCTCATAGCTTCCTTGATGGCTCTCTCCAGAACCGTAAGCGTGCTCGGGTACTCGTACCGCAGATAGATGAAACCACGAGTCGCACCGGTGGCGTAAGCAGCCAGGGTCATTCCTTCGATCAACGCGTGCGGGTCGTGGTCCATGATAGCCCGGTCCTTGAAGCAACCCGGCTCTCCTTCGTCTGCATTGCAGACTATGGTTTTCGGTGTCCCTTGTGCGTCAGCGACTGCCTGCCATTTGGCGCCTGTGGGAAAACCGGCGCCACCTCGACCGGTCAGGCCACTTGCAGCGATGATCTCGATCACCTGTGCAGAAGACAGTTCATGTACCGCATTGGTCAATGCTTCATATCCACCGTTCAGTTGGTAGCCAGCGATACCCGACCTGTCAGGCTTTCTGATATGAGTGAAAACACACTCGTCAATCCCATCAGGATTCGGCAGCGGTAGCGGTGATGGCCGTTCCGCCAGTGCTTCGGGTTCAGCACCTATCAGGACACGGTTGCCAACGAGGACGGGAACTGGATCGTCGCAACGGCCCGCGCACGGCATCGGCGTTGCTCCGTCCGCACTCATTTGTTCGCAGAGTTCAGCGGCACCATGCATGCGGCAAACCGGGCCAGTGCAAACACGCGCCGTGTTGGCACCGCGTGGTTCACGGGCCAAATGATGATAGAACGTCACGGTTCCGAACAGATCTGCAAGTGGTACGCGCAGTCCACTGGCAATGGCGCGAAGCGCATCCTCTGAAACGAAACCATCTCGTTCGTGAAAGGCGTGCAGCAGCGGTAGCAACGGGGCCGGTTCCTGCCGCCATTGATCGATCAACTCTTTGTTTGTGGCAACCGTCATCGCGTACTCCGTCCACCAGCGGACCGTGACGACGGAATCTGTTTAGAAACAGCAGGTTGCGGAAGGGGACTCACGTGGATAGGTGTGTGTTACCAGCATACACATTGAAGTTGGTGTCCCGCGCAAAGCCTACCAACAGAAGCCCAAGACTCTCGGCCAGCTCTACGGCCAGCGATGACGGAGCAGAAACACCGACGACTCCTGCAATCCCTACAACCGCCGCCTTCTGCACGATCTCGAAGCTCTGACGCCCCGATACCGACAGCAGGCACGGTGGAAGAGGCCAAACCTGTCGGGCTGCGGCGCCGATCGCTTTGTCTACCGCATTGTGGCGACCCACGTCTTCTTTGGACGCAAGCAGTTCACCCGTCATGTCGAAAAGAGCGGCTCCGTGCAACCCACCGGTGGTGTCGAACGTAGGCTGATGCTCCCGCAACCGATCGGTGAGGCTCGCTACCAGACTGCGAGAGACTGTGAACTCCCGCGCGGGGCGAGCGAATATCTTGACCGACTCGATCGAGGCCTTGCCACACACACCACAGGAGCTGGAAACGAACATGTTGCGTTGGAAGCGCGCGGCGTCCACTTTGACTCCGTCAACCAATTGGACGGACACGGTTGACTTGGCCACCCGGTCAATTGACTTGATTTCCGCGGGCTGCAGCAGAATCCCCTCGCTCAGCAGGAATCCGAGCACGAGATCATCGTCGCTACCGGGTGTTCTCATTGTCACTGCAAGCGGCGTGTCACCCAACCTGATCTCGAGGGGCTCCTCAACCGCTACGAAATCGGCGCAACCATCTACTTGATCACCCCGATGGCGTGTCACTCGAACTTCCATGCTTTCGTTCTGTGACACGGCTGGCGGTGGCGCCTCATTCTGCTGCATCATGACCATCCTAGGCCGGGTACGTGAACCACTTTGTTCACGCAGCCCTAAGTCGGGCGAACAGGATCAGTGACACTGTCACATAACTGACGACACCGGCAACGGACACCAGAGTTGTACCGTAAACACTCATCGCGAGCCAAAAGGCTATCGGGGCGATAGCGCATCCGATGAGGTCGATGAAGAACATCGATGATACCCGCTCATTAGTGAAACTGCGAAGCGATATCGGGAACATCGCACCGACGACGATCCCTACCAATGCCAGGTGGATGGAGAACACAGCGGTGCGCAGGGCGACCGGATGGGCAATCGTGAGTCCGTTGAGCAATGGAGCGGTTGCGGCATAGGCCAACACTGCAATCGGCACCAAGGCGTAGAACCAGCTCGACCGCTCGAGCCGATCAGAAAGACGGCTACCGACGGCATTCCAGATGAGGAAGAACCCGATGGCGACCGCCGCGCTCAGGCTTGGATTCCCGATGAGAAGAAAACTGTTGAACAGAACCAAGCTTTCCACGAGAAATGAGCCGAATCCCAGTAAGAAAAAATTCACGTGGCCCACACTAGTGGATAGCCTGACAATCAAGCCAAGGGCGACGATTCCGATCAGTATCAGTGTCAGCGGGCTTCCCAAGACGTACTCAGCCAGCGTCCCGAACCAGGCTTGCGTGACCAATGAGAATGGGTAGAAGTCTGTCGTGGCCCGGTCACCTGGAGCCCAAGCCAGTGAAGTGAGGCGCGGGTCCTGAACGACGGGCGCCTCACCACCTTTTCGAACGAATACGTGAATCGTGGAAAGGCGTCCATAGTAGCTCCACGGGAAGCTTCCTTGGATGCGATAGATACTGGTTTGGCTCGGTGAGATCCCGGCTGCCTCGAGCGTCGCCACGAGGCGCCCTACAAAGGACTCCTCCTGGTGAACCAGGAACACCCGTGTAATGGCCAGGATACCGCCGTCACGTACCCGTTCGTAGGCTCGACGAATTGCCCTGTCAGTGTAGAGGAAGTTCGCATCCGGTATGCCGATCTTCGAAATGGCAGATTGTGGATCGACATAGGCGTAGATGACCATGTCGAACTGGCGGTCGCTGTTCTCGATGTAGTAGCGACCTTCTTCTACGACTATTTCGGCCGTGCGGTAGTAATCCCACAGCCAATCGAACGCCTGTGCAGTTTCGATGAACCCGCCGTCGATCTCTACTGCCACGACACTTGGATCACCGGGATGCAAATCTCTGATGATGCGAACATCTGCTCCAGTGCCTGCTCCGATCACGAGGACTTCGGGCTCGCGCCCCAAATCCGTTGGCATCAATCGCACCGGAAGAGAACGCGGATCCTCCCAGTGTGCCTGTTCGTCCTTCTCGTACATGTGAAACATCAGGCCGTCGGTGTAGACCTGCAGTCTTTCCTGGTCCTCCAGTACATCTATTCGCCGATAAGGACTCCAAGTCGAATATGCCAACCCCGTCTCACGCCAGCGTAGTGACTCAGCAAGCTGCATTACCCCGGAGGTCTGCTCGAGCAACACCAACAACAGGAGTAGGATCACTTCGCCAACGACGAGGCGCTGGGAGATGTTCAGGTACTCCGCAGCGATCAGGAGGTTGATGAGCAGAATGCCGGAAGCGACGATGACCATCTGGATCGGTGTGGCAACGAACAGCAGCACACCGCCCACCAGTGCACCGGCACCTGAGGCGAGAAGATCGACCGCGTAGACGCTGGAGAGTATTCCGGTGCTACGCCCCTCTCGAAAATAGAGAGCGAACAACATGCCCTGAAGGAAGAACACGGGTCCGTATCCCAGGACGGCCACTAGCACGAAAGCGGTGATGACGGAGCTCATATACTCGGCGCCTGTCACCCCCTGTGGCTGCAACGGTGAGAAGAGTGTTGCTACCAATATTGTGACAGCGAAGAGTGGAAGGAGTATGAGCGGTAGGATCGTTACCGCCCACCGCAGGACTCGCTTGATGTCTCCTTTGATCCAACGTGACGTCAACGAGCCCAATCCGATGAACGCAATGACACTGCTGAACAAGAATGGGGCCAGAGTGAAGATCGTGTTGAGTTGGAATCTCAGCTCGCGCAGCACGCCGATCTGGAAAATCATGAACGCTGCTGCGAACAGCGAAAGAATGGTCAGGTACTTGCGTCTGTCAGGTTCTGACACGGTGTCTATCCTGTTTTCAGATTCGCGGCCTGAGGCCCGTTCGACTTCCACATCTCCGGTTGTACTATCGGTCGTGGTGCAAGCATCTAAAGCGCGAGCACAATGGAACGCAGGCCCAACACTATACAGAGCAACACCACCACGCCTCCGACGAGGTTGCCCCGCCAACTGTTCACGTGATCACCCAGACGTTTTCGGTCGTTCATGGCTATCAACAACACGATGGCGACGATCGGTAGGATGAGACCGTTCACTATCTGGGCTACGAAGATCAACAGTACGGGACGCGTACCCGCCAATGCTGTTACGGAGCCAACGATGATACAGCCGATCCACACGGCTCGAGCTGCAGGTGTTCGCACATTGCGTCCAAGTCCCATCGTATCCAACAAAACGTACGCTGCTGCCAGTGGGGCGGTGACTGCAGACGAGATACCCGCGGCCGCGTAGCCGAGTGCAAAAGCGCGGCCTGCCCAGGATCCCAATAGAGGTTCGAGTTGTGCTGCCATGTCGCTGGCGGACCGAACGACGGCTCCGTCCAAGGCGGAGGAGGCGGTGACTACTACAGCACAAGAGACGATGCCTCCGAGTCCAATTGCCAGTACGAGATCCCAGCGGACAGCGGCAAGGTCTTTGATGTCCGACCATCTCTCGCGCACCACGGCAGCATGCAAGAACAGGTTATATGGGACGATCGTAGTGCCGATCAACGCAAGTGCAGTGAGCTCGGAGTTGCTGGGGAGTCGGGGAACGAAGGCGCCCGAGAGGATCTTTCCAATGTTCGGTGTGACCAACAGCGCCGTTGCCAGGAATACGACACCCATCACCGCCACACATCCCGCAAGAACGCGTTCCAATAACCGATACTGACCCGTCCACAACAGGATACCGGCCAACACGGTTCCCAAAGCAACCCATGTTCGCAGGGAGATCCCGGTGACGGACTCTAGGCCAAGTGCCGCGCCGGTCAGGTTTCCGGCCTCGTACGCTGCTGCGCCGCCGATTACCGCCACCGCTGCCAGGCCGGCGAGACAAGAACCGATCCACGGATGACCACCGACGGACCGCAGCACCTGGCCCAAACCGGTCCCAGTCGCCAGACCGAGACGTGCGCTCATCTCCTGCAACACAATCGTTGCTACGGTTGCGAACACCAGGGTCCAAAGTAGCGCCATGCCATACTGCGCGCCCGCGAGCGTCGCTGTTGTTACAGTCCCGGGCCCGATGAATGCCGCGGCAACGATTACTCCGGGGCCTATCCCCCGCCAACGCTTCATGGCCTCAACTCCAAAGGGAAGGACTCGACCGTTGCGGACCCGCCAGCTGCGATCACTGCGTCACCGACTTCGACTTCGCGGCGGATCACTCCCAGTCCGAGATAACCGCATTCGGTTCCAAACCACGCGGCGCTTGCCAACCGCCCGACCGCACGTTCACCTAGTGTTATCGTCGCGCTGGTTACATCAGGCTTTGCGTGGAAATTCAGACCGACGACGCGTTTGTTCACGTGCCCGCGGAAGTGAATCCGTGATACGGTCTCTTGGCCAACGTAGCATCCCTTCGAGTGTGAAACACCGCCCAAGTCGTCTAAGTTGACTTCCTGAGGAAGGGTCCTCACGTCGATCTCGGCTCCAAGACGAGGCCAGCCGGCCAGCATCCGTGCGAGTTCGAGCACATCGCTGCCGCAACCCGATGCCCCGGCATCGCTGAGCGCAGCTGCCAGCGGTCCTGATTGTCCGATCGGAGAATCAATCTGAAGCACGTAAGGTCGGTCTCCGGCCGGGCGTGCCACGATGTGATTGCCGTCCAAGTTGAGTGTTCCGCTGCCTGGCACGGGTACACCGGCATTGGCGGCTATGTCGGCGGCCTGTGGTCCGATCAAACGCAAGACCCTGCGATCGGGCGAACCATCGGTGAACTGAGCCGAGCGAGGTGGTAACGATCGTTTGAATGTGGCGAGCAGTGGCGTTACACCCTGTGGCGGTACATAGAGTGTCAACCGAGGATCACTGCGCACAACCCACATGTCGGTCACGATCATTCCTTTGGGTGTAAGCAGAGCGCCGTATTGAAATGACCCGTTTCCTGGAGCTTCCAGGTCACAGGTGAGCAGCCCCTGGAGGCACTGCAGTGCGCCCGGTCCGGTTACCTCGATGACGGCAACGTTCGCCGTGGCCAGCGCCGCACCGCTGCGCAACGCAGTCAACGATTCGTGGGTGACCTCCCCCTGGTCGGTGAAGAACACGTCTGGTTCAGAGGAGTCTGCGGTCTTTGCGGTGTCAGCCATCATAGAAGCCCGCGAGATCGTAGGACCAGTCGAGGATCTCGATCGGATGTACCACAGGAATGTCTTGTCCCGCGGCAGCGAGTCCGGCACCGATCTGCATTATGCAACCGGGGTTTCCTGTTGCCACTACATCGGGTGCCACGGCGACTAATGCATCGATCTTTTGGCGCAACACCTCGCGTGACAACTCCACCTCGGTGAGCGAGTAGCTGCCAGCGCTACCACAACACATCGCAGCATCACGATGCTGGACTATCTCCAGTCCATCGATCGATCGTAACAACGCCAGCGGTGGTTCGGCGATTCTCTGCGCGTGCAACAGGTGGCAAGGCGGATCGTATGCCACCCTGAGTCGAACCGCTCCACCAGAGCGAAGCCCGGGGACGGCGAGTAGCTCGGCTATGTCACGGACACGCTGGGACAATGCGACCGCATCGGACTCCAGCGGATCGCCCGCCAGTAGCCGGCCATAGTCTTTGAGCATCGCTCCGCAGCCCGCGCTGTTCACAGCTATCTGACAATCGGGATGCGCGGCGAACGCAGCGACATTGCGGCGTGCAAGGTCGAGAGCCGTCTCGTGATCGCCGGTATGTGCGTGGAGTGCTCCGCAACATGCCGGCTTCGGCGGCGCGATCAATCTGTACCCGTTGGCCTCGAGTGTCCGCTCCGTGGCTCGATGCACATGTGCGAACAGCCCATCCATGATGCAGCCGGTGAAGAGAGTGGCAGAGGGGGCGGAGGGGGCGGAGGGGGAAGGGGGGGCAGATGGGGGCCCTTTGGCAGTCTGTACCGTCAGTTCCTCCGGTCGCATCCTCCGTGTCGCCCCCAACATCCCGAATGCCATTCCGAGTCTGGATCCTCCCGCGAACAAGCGTGCTACTGGCCGAACCATCCGGGCCATTCCCGTCAGGGGTGTACGCAGCCTCTTGTGGGCCATGACCGCATTGGTCGCCCGGGCAACCAACGGCACCGGCCGCGACTCGGTTATCAGTGTTCGTGCACTCTCCAGGGCAACGCCGTAATCCACACCGGACGGACAGATCGGCTCGCAGGCCAGGCACCCCAGGCAACGGTCCAAATGGTGAACTAGTCTGGGCTCCGATGCCGCGAAACTGCCCCGAGCGAGGCCTCGCATGAGGACGATGCGACCCCGTGGGCTGTCGGCTTCGTCGCCGGTGGCCAGATACGTGGGGCACCCCTGTAAACAAAAACCGCAGTGAACGCAGGGATCTAGACCGGTGATGGCGCGGGAGGTCAAGATTGGCCGCTCACTGGCACGACGAGCACGCCATTCGAGTCGAAGGTCGCTCGCAGTGAGTGCACGATTTTGCCCACTCCGTCCCTGTACGCCCCAAAATGGCCCAGCGCCGACCGCACAGACCACGGAGCACGCTCCAACGTCAGCGGGATTTCGAGTTGAGCCGTAGTCCCCCGAAGCAGTTTCAAACGCTCGGCGGTGGTGGTTCCACTCCAGCGCACGACACCCGAGGCAACGCTCACCGTAGTCCAGCTGTCACAGTCTTCATCCAAATGGTGGCTGAGCGCGTCGAGCGCATCACCCAGCAACGACGTTAGCGCACCCAATCGAATGGTCGTCGGTGTTTGGGTGACCGTGGCGAGCGTGGTCTCCCAGAACTTGGCCGCGCGTGATGTCTCATACTGCTCGAACGCGAGTCCCGCAGCTGTGCTGATCGTGTCCCGCTCAGCCCTTACGGTCTTGTCAGATCCCAGTAGACGCACCGCCAGGGTCCACCGGCTGTTGCCCGTGGCCTTGGGCGAGATGAGCTCCAATGCTGCGGGAATTGCTCTCGTTTCCAGAATGCGGCGAGCTGCGTCCAGCACGTTGTCACGCTCGCCAGCTGCGAGCAAAGTGAAATCCGCACGCGGAACCGCTCGAGTGCGCAGATGCACCAGTGTGATCACTCCGAATGCTCCAAAACTGCCAGCCGCGAGTTTGGTGAGGTCGTAACCCGCCACATTCTTCACGACTCTCCCACCAGTCTGTACTAGACGTCCGTCCCCGGTCACCAACGTTTGCCCCAGAAGCTGATCCCTGATGGTGCCGAACCCAGTGCGCAGTGGTCCGGCGGTGGCGCAGGCCACCACGGATCCCACGGACCTGCCAGGCCCTGGGGGGTCGAGCGGGACCCATTGCGTCTGCTGCCATCCAACTCCCGGCACCCTCGATCCGTACGCTCCAGCCCTCGGAGTGGGCAGTTCCCAGAATCAGCGCACATTCATCTTCAGTGGCCGGCGCTGCCGTTGGCGTACCTCGAGTGTCGAGTGAGAGAAGTCCGTTCTCGCCTATGAGTGAGCGTATCTTCTCAGCGATCATCGCTGCTCTCGACGAGAGTGGGCCGGTAAGACCTTGCCGGGATTTGCCAACTCGAGTGGGTCGAAGACGCGACGGACTCCAGCCATTACACCGAGGGCGTCGGGGGAGAAGATCAGGGGCATGTAGCGAAGTTTGTCGGTCCCGACTCCATGTTCGCCGGTGATTGTCCCTCCAGCTTCGATGCAAACACGCATGATATCTGACGAGGCTCGCTGCACCCGGTCCAGCAATCCCGCCTCTGATCCGTCGTAGGAGATATTGGGGTGCAAGTTTCCATCTCCAGCGTGAAACACATTGCAGATGGAGAGCGAGTACTGTTCGCCTATCTCGCCGATTCGCTCGAGCACTTCGGGCAGTCTGGAACGCGGCACTACGGCATCCTGTATCACTAGATCAGAACCGATCCTCCCCAGTGCGCCGAACGCCTTCTTGCGACCTTGCCACAGTTTCTCTCGCTTTGCGGGATCACTGGCCGAGTCCACGCTGCGTGCCCCTGCGAGCGTGAGCAACTCCTCAACCTGTTCCGCCTCCGCGGCCACCGCCTCTTCCGCCATTCCATCCAACTCCACCAGGAGCACCGCGTCGGCATCTGTGGGATAGCCTGCCCGGTAAACCGACGCCTCCACTATGGCGATGGAGTTGCGGTCCATGATCTCCAGCGCTGCAGGAACGAACCCGGACGCGATTACGGACGTTACGGCTTCACCTGCCGCACGTAGCGTACTGAAGTCTGCGAGCAGTGTGCGGACTGCAGTAGGTGTCGGTGTGAGCCTGACGGTGATACTGGTCGCGATCCCGAACATGCCCTCGCTCCCAACGAACAGACCAACCAGGTCTGGTCCCCAGGGCTCACCGTTGGGCGATCCGAGATTCACGACCTCGCCCTTTGGCAGCGCCACCTCCAATGCCAGGACGTGGTTGGATGTGACCCCGTACTTCAGACAGTGCGGACCACCTGCGTTCTCGGCCACGTTCCCACCAATGGTGCAAGCGGTTTGGCTGGACGGGTCCGGTGCGTAGTGAAGTCCGAATGGCTCAGCGGCCGTGGTGAGTTCTACGTTCACTACACCTGGTTCGACCACCGCACGACGGTTTTCCGAGTCGATCAAGAGGATACGCTTCAGACGCGTGAGGACGACGAGTACGGCATCAGCGGATGCCAACGCACCACCGGAAAGGCCAGTGCCTGCACCCCGGGCAACGAACGGGATCTCAAAGTGGTGCAGGATGCGGAGGGTCTGCATCACCTCTTCTCGATTGCCGGGGATTACCACAGCTCCGGGCTGGGAACTGTGGGTGGGGAGGCCATCACACCCGAACGTGTCCAGCTCAGCTCGGTCGGTCTTGACCCACCGAGGTCCCACAGCATTCGCCAGTGCTTCCAGCGCTTGAGATGGGATCATGTCCAATTATAAGACAACAGTAGGCCGGTTATAAGACAACAGTAGGCCGGATAGGGCGGCAATCCGCCTGCGCTGCCTGGTTGAAGACCAAAGAAAAAGGGCTGGGGTGAATCCCAGCCCTCGGAGAGCCGTCAAGCTGGACCGGTGCCCTAGGCTGCTCTCCAGAAACCCATCAGCGCCTGGCCATCCGGGCTCTCACGCAGCTTCTCGAAAGCTCGCTCCCGGATCTGCCTGATGCGCTCACGCGTGACACCCATCAGAGCACCGATCTTCTCGAGGGTCATACCCTCGGATCCCTCTTCGAGACCGTAATACAGATAGAGGATTCTGCACTCTCTCGGCGTCAGGTACTTCTCAAAAACCCTGTCGATGAACTCTCGCATCAGGTTGCCGTCAGTGTGATCCTCGATCTCCGAACCTTCTTGACCGGCGAACCGTTCGCCCAGTGTCGCTGCGTCCTTGTCGGTCCGGTCGATTGGGGCGTCGAGTGACACCTCGGCAGCCGTCATGCGACGCGCGTTGCGCACATTTGTCACCGAGTCGTCGAGTGCTTTGGCGATCTCCTTGTCGGTCGGCTCGCGTCCCAGCTCCTGTGACAAGAACGTCTCTGTGCGAGACATGCGGATCAGGTGGCTGTTCTGGTTGAGCGGAATACGGACGCTTCGGGTCTGTTCGGCCAAGGCCTTGAGCACGGCCTGCCGTACCCACCACACGGCATAGGAGATGAACTTCACTCCCTGATCGGGATCGAACTTCTTGACAGCCTTCAACAGCCCCTCATTGCCGATTGCCACGAGCTCAGACAGATCTAGGCCGTGTCCCTGATACTT
>JBDGXD010000016.1:0-29401 GCA_039584755.1 Gemmatimonadota bacterium | reverse complement strand
ACGGGATTGAGGCCACGCTGGCGCAACCACAGCACAAAGGCGAGTGGTTCTTGACCGATGCTTTCCAATACATGATCGACAACGGCAAGAAGCTGTATACAGCAGAGGTCAAGGGTTGGTATGACTGTGGTAAGGTGGAGACCTTACTCGCCACAAACGCACATCTCCTCACCGTTGGTGGCGCCCGGCGTCCGGAAGACGAGACGAGTGTGACCGTCGTAGATCCCGTCTACATTGCTGAGGGAGTTCAATTGGAGCACTGTACGGTTGGGCCAAACGTCTCTATAGAGGGTGGCACGTCGGTCAAGAACAGTACCGTGAGACATGCAATCGTTGGTCGGTCCTCCAGGATCGAGCGTTCGAGAATCGAGCACTCCCTGATCGGAGATGGAGTCGAGGTCGTAGACGGGGAATACGACTGGGCAGTGATGACGCGACGAGAAGTTGGCAAGGCGCCATAGATCATGGGGTTGCTGCTGTACCTGGTCGGATTACTCGCCCTCATTTCCGGCGTACACAAGTTGAGAAAACGGATTCGCGCAGGCTCAGCTGCGTCTGCGACTGCAATCGCGGAAGTGGCCGTGGGGGCGGGCGTGGTGCTTGCGTCGGCAGCTGGCGTATCCCGTACGCCGGCAGCACCGTGGGTAGTTGCGGCCGCTCTGGTGGTTGTTCTGGTTTCACTGTACACGCAGGTGCGGCGGGCCGTGCTGATCAGGAATCAACAACTCGAGTCGGAAGCCGAACGCTTGGAACAGCATGTGAAAAGGACGAGCTGATCTGATGGAAGCGAGCCGCTGGTTGCGTAGGGGACTTTGGCTGGTCACAGGTACAATGCTCTACAACGCATTGGAGGCCTTCGTAGCGCTGTGGGCTGGCATCCAAGCGGAGAGTGTAGCGCTTGTTGGTTTTGGTCTTGACAGTACCATAGAGATGGCTGCAGCAACTGTGGTACTCTGGCGCATGGGCATCGAGGCTAGAGGTGCCGATGCAAGTCGTGTTGAAAGGGCGGAGCGTCTTGTAAGACGGTTCGTAGGAGCTACGTTCCTTGCCTTGGCCGCCTATGTGTTGATCCAGTCGGTATGGGTTCTTTGGACCGGCCGGCCACCGGCTGAGAGCGTCATTGGAATCGTGTTGGCTGTGGCATCTCTGGTGATAATGCCGCTGATTGCGTTGGGGAAGTTCAACGTCGCCCGGGAGATCGGTTCGGCGGCGCTGCGGGCTGAGGCAAAAGAGACTTTGGCGTGCTCCTACTTGTCCTTCTGTCTCTTGCTCGGCCTCTCAGCAAATGCGCTGGTGGGTTGGTGGTGGGCCGACCCCGTCGCGGCAATGCTGATGGTGCCGTGGTTGGTGAAAGAGGGCCTGGAGGGGTTCGACGATGAGGATGATTGAATCCGAGGAATCTTGAGGAGCTAGAACTATGACCAACAGAGTCAGCCGTAGAGACTTTGTCAGGACCACGGCGTCTGCTGTGGCAGGCGCCGCAGTTGCGCCGAGAGATGCAAACTTGTCTGCCCCGGCCGTAATGACCCAACGAACTGTGGCTCCCGTGGTCATCTCCGACGTGAGCGGCATCAGATATCGGAACCGTGGCCCGGTGAGTGCTGTCGAAAAGGCCTTCGAGATGATCACGAGTGGTGCCGATGTTCTCGATGCGTTAGTCGCTGGCGTCAATATCCCCGAACTCGATCCAGAGGAACAGGGAATCGGCTATGGCGGGTTGCCCAATGCGGAAGGAATCGTGCAGCTAGACTCATGCTGTATGCATGGGCCAAGAAAGTGGGCAGGAGGTGTGGCCGCACTGGAGGGCGTGAGGACCCCCTCGCTCGTAGCCAAAGCCGTGATGGACTACACCGACCACCATCTTCTGGTTGGCAAAGGCGCACAGGATTTCGCCAGAAGTATGGGGTTCACCATCGAAGACGATTTGAATACTGATCGGTCGCGGGAGCTCTGGCTCGAGTGGAAACGGCGGGTGGATCCGCGGCACTACTTGGACCCAAAGAGGAGATCGCAAGTTGGCTATGAAGCGGGATTGCAGATGTTGCGGGAAGGACTGATTCAAGAGGGTCACCTGTGGGGAACGATCAATTGCAACGGGATCAACTCGCAGGGCGATATTTGCGGTGTCACTACGACAAGTGGTTTGGCTTGGAAGATTCCAGGCAGAACGGGTGACTCACCTATTCTTGGCGCCGGCTTGTATGTGGATGGTGATGTTGGCGCCGCAGGTTCGACTGGTAGAGGCGAGGCAAACCTCTTCAACCTCAGCTCGTATCTGATAGTCGAGAACATGCGGCGCGGGCTTCATCCGAAGGATGCTGGCATGGAGGCGCTGAAACGCATAAAGGAGAACACCGTCGAGAAACGTCTTCTCACCAGCGGAGGCCAACCGAATTTCAACGTTCGTTTTTTCGTTTTGAGTGCGACTGGTGAGTTCGCCGGTGTGTCCATGTATGCGGCAGGGGAGACCACATATGCGGTCTGCACTGAGAACGGTGCTGAAGAATTGGCGTTGGATCCGTTGCTGAGCGGCTCTCCCACTGACTAACACACATGACCTTGACGGGATAACGGACCTCCCGCACACTATGGGATGAGTTCCGGCGAATATGCGCAGCTGGTCAGCTCCTACTTGGACCTCAAGTGGCACATGGAACCGGTGGAGGCCACTGCCGCTGGCTTGAGTGAACACGATCATAGACTGGGCGCCTATGGTGCCGATGACCTGAAGCAGTCGTTGGTGGCACTCAGGTCAATCGGCGGAGCGTTGGAAAGCGTGGCCACCGAATCGTTGGATGACGAGATCGATCGCACGGCCCTCCTAAACGATCTCCGTGTCAGAGTACACCGCTTCGAACAGGAGCGCATTCACGAGCGTAATCCACTCTTCTGGATCAATCATGCCTTGGAGGGACTGTATCTCCTGCTGATTCTGCGGGACCGGCCTGCCGACCATAGGAGTCGGACAATCGCCGAGCGACTCAAGGCTGTTCCAAGGTTACTACAATGTGGTGCTCAGACACTCAGGGACTGTCCGGCGGTTCTCGTAGAGACAGCCATAGACGTGTGCCGCGCCGGCTCGGAGGTCATCAATTGGATATCACGTGAACTGCGGCAGGAAGAAGGTGGAGACATCGAAGCAGCCTGCGGCGAAGCCCGTGAGGCACTCGTCACATTCATCGACTACCTTCAGGCAGGATTGCCCGAGTTCGCAGCGGCCGGGATTGGAATTGGTGAGGATGCATTCAACTTCCGGTTGCACTACGAACATGCACTCCGAGCCAACGCACCACAGCTCTGGCGACTGGGAAACAGACTCATCGCTGACGCAGAGCGTGAAATAACCACGCTTGCAGAAGAGATCGTACCTGGAGTCGCCTGGCCTGATCTAGTAGACAAGTTGCGACAAGAGCATCCTGTCGGCGAGCAGCTGGTAAGTGCCTATGCCGTGGAGATGGAACGGTCACACGACTTCGTGAAAGACAAGGATCTTGTTGGCGTGCCAGATGGCAAGCTCGAAGTCGTTGAGACACCTGAGTTCCTGCGACCCCTCATACCTTTCGCTGCCTATCAACCTCCCGGCACCTTTTCGCAGGATAGGACCGGGTGCTTCTACGTTACAGGTCCAGCAGCTGAAGCCTCAGGGACCGAACGTAGCATGAACTGTCATGCAATGCACGAGTTGCCCTGCACTGCACTGCACGAAGGCTACCCTGGTCACCACCTGCAGTTCTTGAGTGCGCAGGCTCAGCCACGGGTTGCGCGTAAGGTCATCGTCTCTCCGCTGACAGTCGAAGGATGGGCTCTGTACTGTGAGGGGATGATGGGCGAGCACGGCTACTATCGCAATCCGGAGGAGGATCTGTTTCGACAGCTTGCGTTGCTTTGGCGTGCGGTGCGGGTCGTGCTGGATATCGAGCTACATACGCGTGGGATGGATTTCGGAGATGCTGTCCAGCTGCTGGTTGACAAGGTCCACGTTGACGTCGCTAGTGCCAAGTCTGAAGTCCGCCGCTATTGTGCACATCCCGCATATCAGCTTTGCTATGCGGTTGGAGCCAAGGAGTTGGCCGCGCTGCGCGGGGATTACGCTAGAGCCGCAGGAAGTAGCTACTCAGAAAGGCAGTTTCACACGGACGTGATGAACTATGGGGGACTACCCGTAGGTCTGATGCGTTGGGGCATGGGGTTGAGTGGCTGATCCAGAGACTTCGGCGAGTGAGGAATGCCCCCAGGACGCTCGTGACACTGGTGTGTCGCTGAGGCAACGGCTACGGCAATTTCGCGAAATATACGAAGGGGTTTACGTGGCTCCCTACCGATCCGCTATCCATAGGGAGTATCTGCGCCAGAGAGATCTCTTCTTGTTGCTGGCGTTCTCCGACCTTCTTGGCGTGCCAAATCCTGTGGCATTCTACACCTTGGAACTGTATCCCGAACTGATCGAACAGTTCCACGAATGGCACTTGCGCTTGGGGATGCCTCAAGCTCCGGAAGGCGGGTTCAAGTGTTGTTAGCTGATGCAGAGCGACGGTGACCGAAACCAGAAAGATGTCGTGAACCGGCTTCCCGATAAGAAGATCGTTTTCTTTGGGGGGAAGGGTGGTGTGGGCAAGACGACGCTGGCGGCCACGTTTGCCCTACGTGTTGCGCGACGCCATGTCCGGACCCTTCTGGTTTCGACCGATCCAGCGCACTCGACAAGTGATGTGTTGGAAAGCGGGCTCGGTCCAGAGCCGAAACTCGTAACGGCACACTGTTGGGCTATGGAGATAGATCCGGAGCGGGAGGCAGGGCGCTACATTGACGACGTGAAACAAAGCATTGCCGAGACGACAACACCACGCCTATTAGAGGAGGTTGAGCGCCAGATCGATATCGCTCGAATCTCTCCTGGGTCGGAGGAAGCAGCGCTGTTTGAGCGTTTCACGCACATAATCGAGGGATCGGTGGGTGAGTACGACACGATTGTGTTCGACACTGCGCCGACCGCTCAAACCCTGCGGCTGTTGTCGTTGCCGGAACTCATGAATGCCTGGGTCGGCGGATTGATAAAACGGCGGAAGAAACTGAATGCGCTGTCACGAATGTGGCGCAATGTCGCCGGCGCAGCTGCGGGGGATGAAGCTCACGGAGAAGACCCGGTGCTGCAGACGCTGGAGCAGCGCCAGAATCGGTTCCACCGAGCCCGGCAGATTCTCACGGACGCACGGAAGACCGCTTTCATGTTTGTCGTTACTCCTGAGAGACTGCCCATTGTTGAAACTGAGAGGGCAGTTGCAGCTCTGGAGAAGTACGGCATTCCGGTAGGCGCGTTGTTCGTGAATCGTGTACTACCGTCCAGTGCTGCAGGAGAGTTTCTAGACAGGCGTAGAGAACGGGAGACCGAGTACCTCGACCGGATCGAGCGAGCATTCGGAAGCCATCCGCTCTACCGAGTTCCGCTCATGGATAGCGATGTCGTAGGTGTCGAGGCTCTGTTACACCTGAGCGTGACGCGGTCGGGTGCTGGGGAAGTGATATGATTGTCGTGGTGGAAGCAGGTCATTGTAGTTCTGCAGCTAGCGAAGTCTGTCAACGTGGGGAGACCATCCGGTGAGTTCAATCCTGTTGTTGATTGTGGGGCTTTCGGCGTTCCTGACGGGGTACAAAATCTACTCCAAGTTCCTCGCTTGCCGGATCTATCAGCTCGATCCCGACTTCAAGACTCCAGCTCACGAGTTCGAGGACGGTGTGGACTTCGTCCCTACTAACAAGCATGTGCTCTTTGGTCACCACTTCACGTCCGTTGCAGGGGCGGCACCGATCGTTGGGCCTGCAATCGCCGTGATATGGGGGTGGCTGCCCGCCTTCCTTTGGGTGGTAGTTGGAACGGTGTTCGCCGGTGCAGTTCACGATTTCGGCGCTCTATGGATTTCGACTCGGCACAAGGCCAACTCGATGGGTACGCTTGCGGAGTCGCTGGTGGGCAGCCGGGCACGGGTACTGTTTCTGCTCATCATTTTCTTCTTGCTACTACTCGTGAATGCCGTGTTCGCAGTAGTGATCGCCAACCGCTTTATAGGAAGTCCCGGCGCCGTGCTGCCTGTCTGGGGAACCCTGGTGATTGCGCTAGTAGTCGGACTCCTGATCTATCGCGCCCGCGTCGGGATTCTGTGGCCATCGATTGCGGCTCTGTTGCTGATCTACGGCCTGATTTGGATGGGGCAGTACGCACCGATAGAGTTGCCGGATTTCTTCTCGTTTTCTCCCACGGAAGCCCAGTTGGCCGCTACAGAGGGCGATTCTGGCGCTGCATTGACCGCAGCCCACACCGACGGCGTTCGGGCTGGATGGATCATCGTTCTGTTGGTCTATGCCTTCTTTGCCAGTGTGCTTCCCGTATGGTTGTTGTTACAGCCGCGAGATTACATCAATAGTCACCAACTGTTCGTTGCTCTTGGAATCATCTCTCTTGGCATAATCCTGACGAATCCGCAGGTAGTCGCCCCGGCCATCAACCGTGAACTTCCAGCAGATACACCGAACTGGTTCCCCCTGTTGTTCATAACAATTGCGTGCGGGGCCATCAGCGGGTTCCACGGTCTCGTCGCATCGGGCACATCATCGAAACAGCTCAACAAGGAAACGGACGCTCGTTACGTAGGATACGGCGGGATGATCGGGGAGGGCACGCTTGCAGTCACGTCCATACTGGCGACCACGGCCGGGTTTGCGCTGTTCGTGGGAGTGGATGGCTGGCATGAACATTACGGGTCCTGGGCGAGTGCCTCGGCCGGTGCAACCACTGCGTTTGTGAACGGAGTAGGAGTGATTGCGGAAGGAGTTGGCTTACCACACCAGGTGGCGGTGATATTCGCGGCGGTGGTCGTCATAAGCTTCGCTGCAACCACAATGGACACCGGGATGCGTCTACAGCGTTACATCATTTCGGAACTGGGTGCGCAGTATCACGTGAAGATCGTGCAGAACCGGTGGATTGCCACATCGATTGCAGTTACCAGCTGTGCGGTGCTGGCGCTGGGAATCGACCGAGGGGCGGGAGGAATGCGTTTGTGGCCACTGTTCGGCACCACCAATCAGCTCACTGCTGGACTCAGTCTACTCGTGATTTCGCTGTTTCTCTGGCGCCTACGACGTGCTGTCTGGCCGGTGGTCATACCGATGGCATTCCTATTGTTCATGACAACGTGGGCCATGGTTGGCAACCTCATCCGCTACTTCACTGAGAGCCAGACACTCCTGTTTGGTGTTGGTGGTATCATCTTTGTTCTTGAGATTTGGCTTGTGTTCGAGGCTGTCGTCGCGTTTCGCAAGTTGTTTGGTGCCCGGGACGCAGCAAGTCCGTCCTGAAGTCGCTGCTGTGAGATTGGTCCCCGTATCCTTGCATAGGGACCGACCAGCGGGTACGTTCGATTTCTCTAATCTTTCGGGGAGAGGCAATCTCTTACGTACCTCCAAACCCGGCCCAGTTCAACCCACGCCGGGCACGCACTTCAGGGTCGATGCTTGCCGAGCAGCCAGAGGCACAACGCGATCCAACCCGCGAAATGCGCGGCAATTCGGCGATCGTCACTGGTGGAGCGTCCGGCCTGGGAAGGGCGATTGCACTGGAGTTCGCACGTCGCGGTGTGAATGTCGCGTTCAACTACATAGAACTGCGCGGCCGCGACATCTCAGCTCAAGCGCTACTCACTGAGACCACACTGCGCGGATACGGAGTGGAGGTTTACAGCGAGCACTGTGACGTGCGCGACCGCGAACGGGTGGAGAGCTTCGTGCTGCGAGCGCAAGATGCCCTAGGTGGAGTGCACTACCTGGTCAACAATGCCGGAATCCACGATGACGGCGCCCTTTGGCGTTTGTCGGAACGGGCTTGGCGAGATGTCATGGAGACCAATGTCACCGGTAGCTTCAACTGCGTGCGAGCGGCTGCCCCGGTCTTCCGTGGGCAACGGTACGGCAAGATAGTCAACATCGCGTCGCGGCAGATCTACCGGCCAGGATTTGGCGTGTCCAACTACGCAACTAGCAAGGCGGCACTCGTTGGGCTGACCAAATCAGCGGCTGTCGAGCTGGGTCCCTACAATGTTAACGTGAATGGAGTAGCTCCAGGGTTCGTCAGGACTGAACTGGTGAGCGCTCTACCCCCGCAGCTGCTGGAGGATGCCAAGCAACGATCGGTGTTGGGCAGAATCGCCGAGCCGGAAGATGTGTCGTCCATAGTGATCTTCCTTTGTTCGGATGATGCCCGTCACATCACGGGCCAGGTTATCTTAGTGGACGGAGGCGTAACCTTGGCATGACGCCGCCGTGACCGCTCGGCCCGAGATCTGCGCATTTCGTCGACAGTCCCGTGTGGTACTTCCGCCGTCAAAGCTGAGAGGCTGCGCCTCAGCGAAATGACCGCTCTTGTAGACTTTCAGGAAGGTGCAACCAGCTTCCTCGACAAACGGGTGCCCAAGTGGAGAGACGGATGAACAAGGCTGGGCCTGTGTGGTGCATGTTATTGCTGACCGCTTGTGGCGGAGCGCAGCCTGCAACTGACGAACCAGAGCCGTCACAAGCGGCGCCACTCCCGACTTCCGGTATCGCAGGCCAGTCAGTGAGTGTCTATCCGCTCACGCTTCTGGCGACCGAGGAGTCGCTTGGGTGGGAAAGTATGGTACAGCCGCGAGAGGAAGCACTCGCTCGAGCCGACAGTCTGATCGCCGTGTTTCTGGAGGAGAGAGCGCCGGAGGCCGACTGGGTACTTCCCGAGGCGTTGAGGCGAGCACACAGGCAGGCGCCGAGCATGCTGGCGAATCCCGACAAGATGGGTACGTCGCTGTTACGCAGTCCCTTCGAGCAGGTGCCTGACCCGCTGCGCATCCAGATGCGGGCCCTCACGGGCGTTGCGGGGGGAGAGTATGCGTTGGTGCCGGCTAGTTTGGTGTTCTATGCCGAACCGGATGACCAAGGTCGAGCGGAGCTGACGATGGTGTTGGTGAACGTCCGTCTGGGACGTCCCGTTTGGCGATCCGTCGCCGACGGTGTGGCGGGTGATCCGTGGACAGCCACCTGGAATGCACTGAAGACACTGGTACCAGGGCTACCGTGACCGCTCGATTGCGTACGGCACTCCCGAACCACGCTCGAGGAAAACACCGTTAGGACCCCTGACATACATGGCGCCGCTACGACCGCCGAGCTCGCAGAAACCCTTGTTGGGCAGCCTGATTGAACACGAGTGCCCGCGCTGTGGCCGCGAAGTCGAATTGCCCCTCGGGGAGATCTGCGCGCACTGTACTCGAGCGATCGAGAGTCGTGCCCGAAAGATAGGCCGCCTGGTAGCGCTAACCACCGCCGTTGCATTGGCGATCTATGTCTACTTGCGGATGCCGGAGGATCCGACAGCGCGCATGGTTGGTGGTGCCTCGGTCCTGGCTTGGTACATTCTCACGGGTGTGGTCGTACGGAGGGTACTGCGCGAGGCTCTGAAGTGAGGAAACAAACCAATTGAAAGGCAGCATTGTACATCTTTCCGATACGCACTTCGGCTGCGAGGCGGACTTGGCACAGGTCGAGGCCGTCGAAGATCTGATGCCCGATCTAGAACCTTCTGCAACGGTCATATCGGGTGACCTGACGGTCAGGGCCAGACACGGCGAGTTTCAGGCAGCAAGGGCTTTTGTGCGTGAACTCGAGCGTACGGCTCCGGTTGTGGTGATTCCAGGGAACCACGACGTACAGTGGTGGCTGCGACCGCTGGTTTCATTTGATAGTCCTGCGAAATACCGCAAGTACTCACAGTATTTCGGGCCGAATCTCGCTCCAACTACTTCGCTGCAAAGCGTTCTCATAGCTGCGGCAAACACATCGCATGGCGTCGCTTGGGGATCTTTGACTCTGCGTGTGAGAGATATCGCTGTGAAGGGCCATCTACCTGCAAAGGAGATTGGGCGCGTCGAGCAGTTGTTCCAACGCGCAGATCCGACGCAGTTGAAAGTGCTGGCGGTGCATCACAACGTACTTCGTGGTGAGCTATCACAGCGTATGGGGCTGGCGCGCTGGAAAAAGGCACAGCGACTGGTCGCAGATTGTGGAGCAGATCTGGTTCTTTGCGGTCACGATCACCAGGAGTGCGCAGAACAGTTGAATGCCCGGGTAGTGGTGTCATGTGCGGGCACACTCTCGACACGTGGACGTGGTGACCGTCCCTCAATCTTCCATAGGGTGTGTTGGGACGACGAGTCGATCCAGATCGAGCAGTATCGTTGGGACGGCGATCGGCGCCTGTTCAAGCGGTCAGACGTTCACGCCTTCGCCCGTGTTTCACAACAGTCCGGAGCGAAAGCCACTGCCCGCGCGAGCTGAGCGGGAAGCACGAGCAGCGGATGAAGCGCTACTGACATCACGGCTCGAGCGTCTGGGAATCCAATTTCCGGTCACGGTGCACGAAAACAGCACGGTGCTTGTGAGCTACACCGAAGGAGGTGGGCTGCGTATTCATCGAGGTTACGCGTATGCCTCCGACCGGACTCTCAAGGCTGTTGTGACATTCATCGGCTCCAGTCGTCGACCGCCGCGGAAAGAAGCCGAGCAGGAAGTAGTGGCATTCCCCGTAGGTGATTACGTTCAGGTAAAGCGCCGACGTCGACGCAAGGGATGGCTCAAGCCAGGCGATCGGCGATTGCTTGCAGACCTCGGTGAACTACACAAACGTCTGAACCATACGTACTTTGCAGGCGCGCTCACAGCGATCGAGTTCCGAATATCGGATCGAATGCGGACTCGTTTGGGCGAGCTGAGTGTCGATCCGGAGTCCGGCCACAAGCTGGAGATTGGCATCAACAGACGGCACTTGCTGCACGACCCGTGGGACGATGTACAACACACAGTATTGCACGAGATGATCCATCAGTGGCAGGCAGAACGTGGTATGAAGCTCGATCACGGCCCCGCGTTCCGCGAGAAGGCGAAGGAGATAGGCGTTCTGCCGAGAGCGCACCGCACGGTGTAGACAACTGACCTGTTTGTACCAACCCGAGAAAGATATGACCTACAAAGGCGTGGATTTCTACGACGTCAATTCTATGCTGACCGAACACGAGCGTGCCGTGCGAGACATGGTGCGGCGGTGGGTGGACGAGGAGGTGCTGCCCATCATCGGTGAGTGCTATTTGGAAGGCAAGTTTCCCATGCAGCTGGTACCCCAAATGGGGGAGCTGGGCTTCTTTGGAGCGAACTTGCCGTCGGAATACGGCTGCGCCGCTCTGGACAATGTGTCGTATGGCCTGATCATGCAGGAACTTGAACGGGGAGACAGTGGGATCCGGTCGTTTGCATCGGTTCAGGGAGCACTGGTCATGTATCCCGTCTTTGCATTCGGCAGTGAGGAGCAGAAGCATCATTGGCTGCCGAGAATGGCCAGCGGAGAAGTGATAGGGTGTTTTGGGTTGACCGAGCCGGATTACGGCTCCGATCCGGGTGGGATGATAACTACTGCCCGTGAGGATGGAGACGACTGGGTGCTGAATGGGGCAAAGATGTGGATCACCAACGGATCCACGGCCAATGTTGCGATCATCTGGGCCAAGACCGGGTCGTTGGATGACGCCAGATCCATTCGCGGCTTTCTGGTACCCACTGAAACACGTGGCTTCTCGGCCAAGGACCAGGTTGGGAAGCTGTCATTGCGGGTCAGTGACACCAGCGAATTGGTCCTGGACGAGGTACGCGTGCCGAGGAACGCCATGCTGCCGAAGAGCGGCGGACTGCGAAGCCCGATCATGTGTCTCAACCAGGCTCGCTATGGCATTGCCTGGGGTGCTGTGGGTGCCGCCATGGCGTGCTTCGATGAGGCCGTGAGTTATGCAAAGAATCGGGTGATGTTCAACCGTCCAATCGGCGGATTCCAGTTGCAGCAGAACCGGTTGGCCGAGATGCTGACTGAGATCACGAAGGCTCAGTTGCTCTGTCTCCAACTGGGGCGTCTCAAAGACAGCGACGACATGACATCAGATCAGGTGTCGCTGGCCAAGCGCAACAACGTGAGCATGGCTACGGAGTGCGCTCGGGAAACCCGCCGTCTACTCGGTGCCAACGGTATCCTGGCTGAGTATCAGGCGATGAGGCACATGGCGAATCTCGAGAGCGTCTACACGTACGAAGGAACACACGATGTGCATACGCTCGTCCTTGGGCAGGCCATAACCGGACTGGACGCGTTTAGAGGGTGACAGCGAAACGGTCTCCGTATAGGCTCAACGGCGGGCGTGCAACCTCGACACGAAGTCTCTCGTAGGGTCCAGAGAAACACATCATCCTGCCGGGAGAGATCGCATGGGGCACTTGTTCTGGTTCTTGCTCATCGGCCTGACTGCCGGATGGCTGGCTGGCAAAGTCAGCAGAGGTCGGGGCTATGGTGTACTGGGAAACATCACTCTCGGTTGTCTGGGGGCGGTTGTCGGTGGGTTTCTCTTTGGGATGCTGGGGATTTCAGCCGGAGGCCTCTTAGGGGCCCTGCTGATGGCTTTGGCTGGTTCGTTGCTGCTGCTGTTCGTGGCTCGGCTACTGAAAAAGGCCTGAGGGCGGTTCGGCGCGGGGCCCCAAAAGGCTACCGCGCTGAGTCTACGCCGCCCTGCTCATCGCTAACCGATTGTGTGTCAGTCACTTAACTGTTTGGACGACTGCTGCTCCTAGCTGGCCGGCCATGGTGCCTCAGCTCCCTGGCCAGCTCTGCATCTCATCCAGTCTTTCTGTAGTCCCCGACCATTGGAGCTGGCTTTCGGGTCTCCGGCTCAGGCTCCTTGATGGTGGTCGACTTCCTGGTGGTGGCGTTGGGCTTCTCCATATGGATCTGGCCGTTGATCTTGCCTCCCTCGAGAACGGTGATCTGCGGAGTCGTTATGTCTCCGTTCACGACTGAGGTCGCTTGGACCTCAACCCGCTCGTCGGCGAGAATCCCGCCCCGTACTTCGCCTCCGATCACCGCCTGTTGGGCTATGATGTCGCCGTCGACCTTGCCACCCTTCACCACGAGGACCTGACCTCGGGCCTTCACTGTTCCCTCGACGCAACCCTCGATCTTGATGACGCCGTCGACCTCCAACTCACCCGTAACCCGCGCCCCTGCTGCCAGAATCGATAGGGTTTCCGATCTGTTCGAACGAGGGCTGGGCTTGGGGCTTTCGTCTCGGTTGGCAGATGAGAACATTGCCATGGTCACCACTCCATGCTGAGTAAATGCTTGATCCGCGTTCTGCTGCTGGATGCGAAGGTACTGAATGTCTGGCCTTCTACCTGTGATGTTCGTCACGGGCGGTTCAGACTGTAGCCTGTCATGAGTCTCCGGGGCGCTCGACCTGAGCGGTCTTCACAGGCTGGTGACCGTGATTACGGAGAGGAATCGCGTCGGGTGTAACGGTGTACAACCTCACCGGACACGTGACCGATCCAGCACCTGGCGGGGAGGCTCGTGTCACCGACCATGCCAGAGCATTAGAGGAGAGCCAATGTTAGGAGAAGGACGACCCAGGACGGCCATATCGCTGCTGCTGATCACCGTGTTTGCGAACACCGCGTGCGATTCCCCAACCGAGGTTGAGGACGGACCCGATGACGGTGACCCACCGACGATCGCTGAAGTCGGGCTGAGTGTCGCGGCTAGCGGCTTCGACATGCCAGTTCATCTGACAGCCCCGCCCGGTGACTCCCGTCTGTTCGTGGTAGAGAAGGGTGGCAGAATCAAGATCGTTGAGGGGGGGGCGACGCGGGCCACCTCATTCCTCGACATTAGCAACTTGGTGAGCAACGCTCGTGAACAAGGTCTACTCTCAATGACCTTCCATCCCAATTACGTGGCGAACGGCCACTTTTACGTGTACTACACCGACGTGAATGGCGCATCGCGAGTCGTGCGCTATGCGGTCTCTAGTGATCGCAACGTGGCGGACGCGGGCTCTGCGAAGGTGATACTCCAAGTCGCGCAGCCGAACACAAATCACAATGGCGGGCTGATCACATTTGGGCCGGATGGCATGCTGTACATCGGCCTCGGTGATGGCGGCGGCGGCGGAGATCCGGACGACAATGGCCAGGACCTCGGCACACTGCTCGGCGCACTGCTGCGCATAGATGTGGGTGGCGGAGATCCCTACGCAATCCCGCCGGACAATCCTTTTGTAGGAGATGCCAGCGCGCTCGATGAGATCTGGGCGTACGGCCTGCGCAATCCGTGGCGCTACTCGTTTGACGACGATCAAGCCGCGATCTACATAGCGGACGTTGGCCAGAACACATGGGAGGAGATAAACGTCGAATCCGCCGTGGTGGGTGGGCTCAATTACGGCTGGAACACAATGGAGGGGCAGGATTGTTTCAGCCTTGCCAATTGCGACAGCGCGGGGCTGGAACTGCCGGTGCTGCAGTACTCCACACGAACGGTAGGCTGTGCTGTTGTCGGTGGATTCGTGTACCGCGGTAGCGCCATCAATGGGTTGAACGGCAACTACTTCTACTCCGACAACTGCGGCGGTTGGATCAAGAGCTTCAAGCTGGAGTTCGGTCAGGCGACTCAACGGTTCGACTGGGAGCTGGGAGACGTCGGCGCCGTACTATCGTTTGGTGAGGACGGTCATCGAGAGTTGTACGTACTATCGGCAAACGGGAATGTGTATCAGTTTGTGTCAGTTAGTTAGCGACATGAGCAGTATGGGGTGGACATCGTTCCAGCCTCAGTCTATTTCTTAAGCTCTCAAGCCTCGCTTATGCTCAAGTGGATCTTTGCGTTATTGGGATTGGTGGTCCTGCTGGTTGTCGGGCCATTCGTTGCCGGCATGTTCCTTCCCAAGGAGCATGTGGTGGCGAGCAGTATCACGCTGTCCCAACCACCTGACTCTGTTTGGGCCGTGGTGCGCAACATCGGTGCTTACCCTGGCTGGTGGCGAGATGTGAAGAGCTCTGAGCCGGATTCGAGCCTTGGTGACCGGGAAATCTGGGTACAGACGGATGCACAGGGTCAAGAAATCCCGTTGGAAGTGACACAATCCATCGAGCCGAGCTTGCTTGTGACTAAGATAGTGGATGATAAGTTGCCGTACTCCGGACAGTGGACCTATGAGATCGAAGGAGCGGAAACGGGTAGCAGACTGACGATCACGGAGGAAGGTGAGGTTTTCAATCCCGTATTCCGCCTGGTGGCTCGCCTATTCTTGGGTCACCACGGGACCATCGACAGATGTCTGGAATCACTAGGGTGGCGGTTCGGGGAGCAAGTGATACCGGTACACCACGAACAGTATTGAAAGCAGTTGGCCTGGCAGGGCTACTCGAAGGAGCGACGTATCGGTAAACTGCGTATCGACAGCCAAGCCCTCGTATCGGTGAACCCACTTGTCGAACGCTCACCCTAAGCAGCATTACCTCCTCAGGGACAGCAACCTACACGTCATATTCGGTGTGACATTGATGGCTGTGCTGGGAGTGTCCACCATCACTCCTGTGCTGCCACAGGTCGCGGCCCAGTTCCAACGGACTCCCCAGGCGGTCGCGCTGCTGATCGTGGCCTTCACGCTTCCCGGCGCAATCTTCACGCCGATACTCGGAGTGATGGGAGACCGTGTAGGCCGCAAGAAAGTGCTGGTGCCGTCCTTGCTCTTGTTCGCGGTCGCGGGTACTGCCTGTGGTTTCGCGCGTGATTTCGACGTGTTGCTAATGCTGAGGTTCTTTCAAGGGGCTGGCTCAGGTGCTCTGGGCGCCATCAATGTGACACTTCTCGGCGATCTGTACCGCGGTCGCGATCGAGCCGCCGCAATGGGGTACAATGCCAGCGTACTCAGTATCGGCACAGGAGTGTACCCGGCAGTTGGTGGTGGCCTGGCCATCATTGGCTGGTATGTTCCATTCTTCCTCCCGGTGTTCGCGTTGCCAGTATCACTCGCGGTGATCTTCGTGCTCAACAATCCCGAGCCGAAGACCGCTGGCAGTATGTCCGAGTACATCCGGGTGACAGTGAAGTCGATTTGGCACCCTCAGGTTGTGACTCTCTTCGTGACCTCAATAGTCACGTTCATTCTGATTTACGGGCCCTTCCTGGCGTACTTTCCATTTCTACTGGAGCGATCGTTCAACGCGTCACCCGTGTTCATAGGTCTAGTGATGTCTACCACCTCGATCGCGACTGCTATCGCGTCGTTTTGGCTGGGTACGTTGGCTGGTCGGTGGGGCTCGAGAACGCTGGTGAAATTCGGATTCGTTCTCTATGCGGTGTCGTTGGCGCTGATCCCCCTGGCCGCTAACCTTTGGCAGCTTGTTGTACCGATCTTGCTGTTCGGGGTTGCCAACGGGCTCAACATACCGAGCATTCTCACGATCTTGAACGGATACGCGCCCTCGGAATACCGGGCCGCGTTCATGTCCATGAACGGCATGCTGCTGCGATTGGGGCAGACTCTGGGGCCGCTGTTGGTCGGCATGGTCGTCAAACTGGTGGGAATGGACGGCTCGTTTTTCGTCAGCGCCGGACTTGCTCTATTGATGCTTCCCTTGCTGGTGCCTGTTCTTCGACCGGACTCGGCGGTCGAATAGCAGGAAGGAGCGGCTCCTTCCCCTGCTTCTCTCCTTCCCCTTCTCCCCTCTTTGCACCTGTGCTTCCCTGCTGCCCGCTCTGCCCCCCTCTACTAGCTATCTCCCCTTTCCTCCGGTTTTTCCAAGTCGTAGAGTTGCAGGTGTTCTATCCGGTCCTCACCGGTCATGCTCCCCAATACGTAGTCCGACCCGAACTCGTGGACTACTAGGTCCCGCAGCACTTCGACGGTGCCAAGCATGCGGTGCTCCAAGTCGAACACGTTCCACACCTGCCGCTCGTCTCCAAACGGTCTAGGATCGGCGACCCAAAGATTGCCGTCGGCGTCCACCCGGATGGGGCCGTGTGCTGGCATCGTCTCAGGATAGGGCAAGGCATTCAGTTCGGCCTCTCGATCGGCCTTCTGTAGTTCGTGTACACCGGCGAGCCTGCCGCGCTTGTATCTACCGATGTCTTGCTCGGTGGTAGGGGCGTTCGGGCGGTCGAGTCGGAGGATGCCAGTGAGCCCACCTCGCACGTCGTATACGCTCAGCTCGTACTCGTCCTGAGTACCGACGTAGAAGCGATCGTTGGAAGCCGCGAAGACGGTCGTTCTGCCAAAAGGTGGAGGCGTCACCCGGACGAACCGACCCTGACCTGTGCTGAAAATGCGCTGAGCACCTTGGAATGTGCCGACGCTATTCAGAAAGGCCCCGTCGGCGCCGTAGCGAAACGCTGCTGCCGGACCGCGCACCAGGCCCTCGGGAGTGCTACCCGCGCGAATCATAGTCGGCGCCCACGACTTGACGTCGCGGATTGCCAATACGGAACTGTCGTTGAATACACCCTTTGCTGAGCTGGGTGATGCTTGGAAGGTGACAACCAGTGTTCGCGACTGTTGGATCTGTCCCTCTGAGTCGTACACAGAGAGTCGGAGATTGCCGAAATCGAACACCATCACAGATTGCGCGCCCAGCCGACCTATCCACTGAATGCTGGCAAACGTATCAGTGCCTCCGGCACTGTGACGCCAGTTGCCGTTGGCGTCGTACCACCGAAGTTCCTGGGTCCCGCCAACTGCCACTACGATGGAGCCGTCATCCAGCTGTGTCGAGCCAACGATGCGCTTGAGTTGGTAATTCGGATCGGTTGTCGAGCCACCAATGTCGATCCTTGGAATCGGCGCCACCCGCCAAGCTTCCTCCCGGGACCACGTCGGTCCGAAGTTCTGAACGATGCTAACGCCAGCACTGTCGAGCACTACGGGTGGCGCCGGCGGCTCACCGCCACACGCCAAGATGAGGCCAGAGCAAAGAATCACTATCTGCTTCATGGGAGTTCCTCTCGCTGTCAATGCAGCGCAACCTTCGTCTGGTACTTCATCAGATGGAAAGCTCACATCTGTCGTCGCAAGGAAACTACCGCGGTGTTGGTAACACAGCCACTGTGCCTAGGGTCGGAGACTTTTGTGTGCCGCTTCCGAGCGCCGCGGTGTAGATTCTATCGCCACCTCGAAGCATCGATCGGAATGACATGAAGCGTCGAACGGCCGAATCCAGAGTGCGTGAGCTGCATGCCGCAATCCGGCACCATGCCTACTTGTACTACGTAAAGGACCAACCAGAGATCTCCGACTCGGCATACGATGGGCTGTTTGCGGAGTTGAGAGATCTGGAAGCGCGGTATCCGGATCTCGTAACGGCGGACTCGCCAACTCAGCGTGTGGGAGGGGTCCCGCTGGGCGATTTTCCGAAGGTCAGGCACTCCGGGCCCATGCTGAGCCTGGACTCCGATCAGACAGAGGATGCCCTCAGGCGGTTCGACCAACGTGTTTGCAAGGGCCTGGGTGTGTCCAAGGTCGACTACGTTGTTGAGCCCAAGCTCGACGGAGCATCGGTGGAGCTGGTGTACGAAAACGGGATGCTGGCTGGTGCCGCAACGCGAGGGGACGGGTTGGTGGGGGAAGGGGTCTCCGAGAACGTGAGGACGATCGCAGCGGTCCCGCTGCGGTTGCGGGAGGGTGGGGCCAAGCTGCCAGCTCTGCTGGCGCTCCGGGGTGAGGTGATAATGAGGGTTGATGCCTTCGAGCAGTTGAATGAGCGTCTCTTGGCCGAAGGCAAGAACCCGTTTGCAAACCCGCGCAACGCCGCGGCCGGTTCACTGCGCCAGCTCGACCCGCAGATCACAGCCTCCCGACCGTTAGACATCTACGTGTATGACATCCTGGCCGGGGAAGGAATCCGGGCTGAAACGCAATGGGACGTGCTGCGTTGGCTTTCATCTCGAGGCCTTCGCGTCAACGACCTCCCACGTCGTGCGAGTTCCACAGAGGACATCTTGCAGTACCATCAGGACCTTCAGAGCCGCCGTGACGATCTCGAGTACGAGATTGACGGTGTTGTCGTCAAGCTCGATGACCTCGCCGCGCGGCAGGAACTGGGGGAGACCTCACACCATCCGCGCTGGGCCTTTGCGTTCAAGTTCCCGCCGCGCAAGGAAATCACTAGGGTTCTCAAAATAGTCCCTAGTGTGGGTCGAACCGGGGTGATAACGCCTGGAGCGATGCTGCGGCCAGTGGAACTAGGTGGCGTGACGGTGAGCCGTGCCACTCTACACAATCGCGAGGAAGTAGCACGAAAGGACATTCGCGAAGGAGACTTGGTCCGCGTACAGCGTGCCGGCGACGTGATTCCGCAGGTAATCGAGCGGGTGGATGAGGAGGGGCGTAGGCGTGCGGGTCGCTACCGCATGCCTGAGGCATGCCCATCATGTGGCTCCGAGCTGATCGAGCGGGGTCCCTTTACGATTTGCACCAACAGCTACGAGTGTGCGGCGCAGCTCGCCGGTCGTCTGGAGCACTTTGCCTCGCGTGACGCTCTGGACATCGACGGGCTCGGTGAGGAAACGGCAAAGCAGTTGGTGAATGAGAAGTTGGTGCGTCGTCTCCCGGACTTGTTCGAGATCAGTTCGGCTGACTTGGTGAGACTGGAGGGCTTTGCCGAGAAGTCGGCGGCCAACCTGGTGAATGCGATCCGAACCGCGGCGGAAACCGAGTTACATCGCTTGCTCTATGCCCTAGGAGTCCCGGAAGTAGGTGTTACGGTCGCCAAGGCTCTGGCCATGCATTTCAAGTCGATGGCAGCCATCCGCTCGGCATCCAGGGACGCGTTGGAAGCTGTTGAAGGTGTGGGACCCAAAATGGCAGAACAGATCGTGTCATTCCTTTCGGACAAACGCAATGACTCGGTTTTGACGGATCTCCTGACTGACACGATAACCCTAGTTGAACCGGTGGTGGAAGGCGCGGCTACGCTAGCGGGACTCAGATTCGTGTTCACCGGTGGATTGGACAGGGTAACGCGGCGGCAAGCACGAGAACTGACCGAGTCACTGGGAGCAAAGGTTACCACCTCCGTGAGTCGGGAAACTGACTACGTTGTCGCCGGTGTAGATCCAGGCTCCAAGTACGACAAGGCCGTCGAAATCGGCGTGACGATATTGAGCGAGAATGACTTCATTGAACTGCTCCGCGAGAACGGGGCGGAGGTGTGAGTGGAGAACATTGAAGTCGCCCGTGTACTCAACGACGTAGCAGATCTGTTGGAGATAAAGGGCTCAAACCCTTTTCGGATCCGCGCCTATCGGAATGCGGCCCAGGTGATAGCGGAGTGGGGTACCCCACTCCGCACGTTGGTGTTGGATCAGGCCGACTTGACCGAGCTTCCATCTATCGGCAGAGACATGGCCCGGCACATCGAGGAATTGGTGTCCCATGGCGAACTCACTCTGCTGAGAGACCTGTCCCAAGAAGTCCCCCTCACACTCATCGAATTGACACGTCTTCCAGGGCTCGGTGCCAAGCGGGCGAAGAAGCTATGGGACGAGCTCGATGTGACTACTCTGGACGATCTCGAGCAGGCCGCCAAAGCGGGGAAAGTGGCGGCGCTCGCTGGGTTTGGAGAGAAGACTCAGGAGAAGATACTCTCGTCAATCAATCGTTACAGAATGCGGCGGGGTCGGATGAAACTGGGAGATGCGGATCAGCATGTTGTGCCGCTGATCGAGCATCTTGAGGCCAATCCCAACGTCAAGTGCGTTGAAGTTGCGGGCAGCTACCGCCGTCGCAGGGAAACGGTTAGGGACATCGATGTCCTGGTGGTTGCGGTGGAGCCCGCTCTTGTGATGGACCACTTCGCGAAGTATCCGAAGATCAAGAAAGTTGAAAGCTCCGGTGATACACGCAGTACCGTTGTTCTGAAATCAGGATTGCAGGTAGACCTACGGGTCATCAGGCCCGAGAGCTACGGTGCGGCACTCGCGTATTTCACCGGTTCGAAGGAGCACAACGTCAAACTCAGAATGCGAGCCATGCAACGTGGCTTGCGGTTGTCCGAATACGGCGTGTTCCGCGGAGGTGACGAGGACCGTGGTGACCCATGGGCAGGTGAGTTCCTCGCCGGGACCGACGAGCATGAAGTCTACCAGGCAATTGATCTACGATGGATTCCTCCGGAACTTAGAGAAGACCGGGGGGAAGTCGAGGCAGCCGAGCGTGGTGACCTGCCAGATTTGATCACGCTGGACGCGATGCGTGGTGATCTGCAGATGCACTCCACCTGGTCGGATGGCAAGGATAGCTTGGAGACGATGCTTGCAGCGTGTGCTGCCCGAGGATACGAGTACTTTGCCATCACCGATCACAGCAAAGCGCTTGCGATGACCGGAGGTCTCGACGCTGCAAAGCTGCGCCAGCAGTGGTTGGAGGTCGACGAGATCTGCTCTCGTCACCCGGAAATCCGTCTGCTACGCGGAATGGAGGTGGACATCCTAGCCGATGGAACGCTCGATCTCGAAGACGAGATGCTCGCTGAGCTGGATCTGGTCTTGATATCGGTGCATTCTCGCTTCGACCTTCCCGCCACCGCACAAACGGAGAGAGTGATAAGCGCGGTCCAGCATCCTGCCGTGCATATCTTGGCGCATCCTACAGGCCGTCAAATCAATCGGCGGGAACCCATGCAATTCGATCTCGATGCCGTGCTGCAGTGCGCGGCTGCGAACGGAGTTGCCGTTGAGCTGAATGCCCATCCGGACCGGCTGGATCTCAACGACGTCCAGCTGATGAGGGCGCGCGAGCTTGGCTGTGAGATCGTCATCAACACCGACGCACACCGCACGTCGGATCTGGACCTGATGAGATACGGTGTGGAACAGGCACGCCGCGCCTGGTTACAGTCGTCGGATGTGCTGAACACGCTGCCATGCGGTGAACTGATCGAGCGGCTACGCGGATCGAGCTCAACCACAAAGAGGCAACCCGAAACGTAGGTCTCCATTGTTTCCTTCCGGCGTTGCCCGCTGCCAGCGACCGTTGCGACGTGTCTGTGGTCCAAGTACTTTCCGTGGGCTTCTGGCCCGCCCGCCATTCCACCACAAGTGTAAGATGAACACGAGGTTACGGTGAAGATTGCAGTCTGCATCAAACGGGTCCCGGATACGGAAACCCGCATCAAAATAAGCGCCGACGGCAAGTCGATTGACGAGTCGGGTGTCAAGTTCGTCATCAACCCGTTCGATGAGTACGCGGTTGAAGAGGCGTTGAAGCTGAGGGAACAAGCTGACGGCGAGGTTGTTGCCGTTTGCCTTGGCAGCGACGCTTCTCAAGAGACGATCCGTACTGCTTTGGCCATGGGTGCCGACCGCGGAGTGCTAATCAAAGCAGAACATGTACCTGAAGATCCACTGGTCGTTGCCCGCGCACTTGCAGCAGAACTGGAACAGGGTGGATACGATCTGATCCTGTTCGGCAAGCTTTCAATCGACAACTATGACCAAGCCGTGGGTACGATGGTAGCAGAGTTGCTTGGTCTACCATCGGTTTCGGCGATTACGCGTCTCGAGGTCACCGACAACAGGGCAACTGCTCAACGGGAGGTGGAGGGTGGTCTCGAAGTGATCGAATTCTCACTTCCTGCCATCGTCACGGCGGAGAAAGGCCTCAACGAGCCGCGATATCCGGCGTTACGGGGAATCATGCTAGCAAAGAAGAAGCCGCTGGACATCAAGGACGTTGAGCTAGATGCGGGTGGCATCGAGATCCTGGGTTTGAGTCTGCCGCCAGATCGAAAAGACGGCCGCATTGTGGGCGAGGGACCGGAGGCGGTGACGGCATTGGTCGATGCCCTCCGAAACGAAGCGAAGGTGATCTGATGCCTGGCGTACTAGCAGTTCTCGAACAGCGCGATGGTGTCGTCAAGCGCGTGTCGCATGAAGCACTTGCGGCGGCTCGTGCTCTCGCCGACGACTTGGGATGTGACGTCCACGGCCTCCTGATCGGCCCTCCCAATACGAGTGGTGATGGCCTGGGTGAGTATGGAGCCGACAAGGTGCTGGCGTCCCGCGATGCCGAACTCGAGCTGTATCAGGCGTCACGCTACGGTCAGATAGCGGCGGAGCAGGTAACGGCCGGTGGTTACGATGCAGTGGTGCTCGCAGCAACGTCACTCGGGAAGGATCTGGGCCCGAGGATTGCAGCGAGGCTGGGCTGTCCGCTCGCCAGCGATGTCACCAGCCTCACTGGAACTGACGGAATAGTCGTTACTCGCCCTGTGTTTGCTGGTAAGGCAAACCGCAGGATGAAGATCACGACAACGCCGAGCGTCATCTCGGTCCGGACGAACGCCTTTGCTCCCGGATCGCACGCTCGTCCAGGTGTGTTTGAAGAGATCTCGGCGGGTGGCGAGATGAAGCCCTCAGATGCGAGGACCGTTGCGGTCAAGGCTCCCGAGAATGCCGCCCTCGACGTAGCGGAGGCCGGAATCGTGGTGAGTGGCGGGCGTGGGCTCAAGGAGGCCGAGCATTTCAAGCTCGTTGAGGACTTGGCTCAGGCGTTGGGAGGAGCAGTTGGAGCCTCCCGCGCAGTAGTCGATGCCGGCTGGCGGCCTCACTCCGAACAGGTTGGCCAGACAGGCAAGACGGTCAGCCCCAATCTCTATGTTGCGCTCGGGATATCCGGTGCGATTCAGCATCTAGCCGGAATGCGCACCGCAAAGGTCATAGTGGCGGTGAACAAAGATCCCGATGCACCGATTTTCAAGGTCGCAGACTATGGTGTGGTAGGCGATCTATTCGAGATCGTACCGCGCCTGATCGAAGAAATCAAAAGAGCAAAAGAGGGTTAGTTCGGTGGGCAAAGGTGGGCTGATTCCGGGGGACTTTCAACCAAAGCTTCCACTTGACAAGCTGATTCTGGGAGAGCCGCTCGAAGAGGAACGCATTGATGTGGACGTTCTCTTCGTCGGTGCAGGTCCGGCGGGTCTGGGTGGCGCCATACGATTGGCACAACTAGTCAAGCAGGACAACGAGAGTGGAAGCGGAATCGGCGACGTCACCATCGGGGTGCTGGAAAAGGCAGGGGTACTCGGCGAGCACTCCCTGTCGGGTGCAGTGCTGAATCCGCGACCGTTCCGTGAGCTGTTCCCCGACTTGGACGACTCCGAGTTTCCTTTCCGCACCCGGGTTGAAGAGGAGGCGACATACCTTCTTTCGCCCAATAGATCGCGCAGGCTACCCACACCACCCACGATGCGCAACCACGGCAACTTCGTGGCGTCGATTTGTGAGGTCGTTCGCTGGCTGGGCGAGCGGGCTGAAGAAGCGGGCGTCGACATCTTCGCGGGATTCCCGGCTGGCGCCTTGCGCGTTGCGGAAAATCATGTCATCGGTGTGCGTACGGTTGCTTCAGGTCTCGACCGGGACGGCAACCCCGGAGCGAACTACATGCCGCCCACCGACATCGGTGCCAAGGTCACAGCCCTGGCCGAAGGGTCCCGTGGGCTGTTGACCCAAAGCTACCTCGACTGGCAGGGGATCAGATCGGAGAACCCACAAGTCTACGCGCTTGGCGTCAAGGAGCTGTGGGAGACAAAGCGGCCGTTGGACCGGGTTATTCACACAATGGGCTGGCCGCTACCCAGGAACGCCTTCGGGGGCAGCTTCATGTACCCGCTGGAGCCGAAACTGGTGGCGTTCGGCTTGGTCGTTGGCCTGGATTACCGAGACGCAAACCTCGACGTGCATGAGCTGTGTCAGCGGATGAAACTGCACCCCCTGATCCGTCCCTACCTGGAAGGTGGGGAGATGATTGAGTGGGGCGCCAAGACAATACCGGAAGGCGGCTATTACTCGCTGCCAGAACGCCGTCACGGTGATGGTGTGGTGATGCTCGGTGACTCAGCGGGTTTTGTCGACGTACCGTCGTTGAAAGGCGTACACTACGCGGTGCAATCGGGTATGCATGCGGCTCAGGCAATCTTCACGGCGTTGAAACATGAAGATGCGTCAGCAGCACGACTCGCTGCGTACGACAGTCTGGTGAACGACTGCTATCTCGTCCATGATCTGTATCGGACCCGCAACGTGCGTCTTGCCTTCAAGGACGGGTTTTACGCTGGAGCGGCCAAGGCCGGTCTGATGGTGTTGACGGGTGGTCGATTCCCAGGCGGTCGCATAAAGATGCAAGCGGATTCCCAGAAACCGCGCACAGTTGCCAAGTGCAAAGTGTTTGCACCGGACGGGGAACTCACCTTCAGCAAGGTCGACGCTGTTTTCAAGTCGGGTAACGTCACTCGCGATACGATTCCGTCACACTTGATTCACGCTGATGAGGTGAGTCCAGAGCTGGCTGAATTCTACAGCCACATGTGTCCGGCAGCAGTATATGAGGCAGTGGACGGTGAGCTGCGGGTGAATGCACCCAACTGTGTGGATTGCAGGGCCACGGATGTGCTGGGGCCGCGCTGGACGGCGCGGGAAGGTGGGTCGGGCCCGGCTTACAAGCGGATGTAAGAAGAACTACCTGCCGGTTACTTCCCGCAGAATCCAGTTCAGGGGGTCTACCTCCACCTTGGCGCCTTGCGGTACCGCTATGCTTCCCCGACCCTGCTCCATCGCGACGCGATGGATTGCGCCATCGATCCGGACGTCGACTGGCATCGGGAATGGTAGTTCATTCGGAACCTGCCACTCGAGTTCCAACTGCCCCCCACTACGTCGGGTGACTAGCCGTGGCAGCCTTGGCTGTCGCAGGTAGACCTCGAAGAACCAATCAAGGTCGACTCCAGTCGTTTCCTCCATCAATCTCAGAACGTCGTCGGTCGTTGCCATCCGGGTGTGACTGCCGTCAATGACGAGTTCCATCGCAGGGTCTGGGTATGCCACTCGACGGATCATGAGCATGAATGCCTCGTCTCCTAACAGGTATCGCAAGGTATGGAGGATCCAGGCGCCCTTGAAGTAGATGTCGTTTCCATAGACCTGTTTGGCTGTCCTGGACTCACGCGGCGCAACGGGGGTTCTGTTATCGATGCGCGGTAATACGCTGGCCAAGTATGCTCTCGCAACCGATTCGCCTTGAGTTTGCTCGAGATATAACGGTTGCATATATGACCCAAATCCTTCGTGGATCCACATGTCGTTCCAATCGGAGTTGGTGACCAGATTACCCCACCATTCGTGTGATAGCTCATGGTGGTGCAGCGCATCGAAGCCCCAATCGGCACCCGTCATAGCGCGATTGTTGAATGCAGCGCCATATGCGATGATGGTCTGATGTTCCATTCCCAAATGCGAAGTTTCGACCACACCATACTTGTCGGCCCGGAATGGGTACGGCCCCACCGCGGCCTCGAAGAACCGCAGGTGATCCAGTATTTCCGGCATCAGCTCTTGTCCGCTTCGTTCGTGCTCGGGTAAGACCCAGAAAATGACGGGGAAGCTATCTCCGGCGGTGCTGTGGAAGGTCTCCTCTATCCGGCGGTAGGGTGCGATGTTGAGCGCGACGTTGTAGCTGCTGATCGGGGTAGAGACAAACCAGTGATACGTGACGTCTTGGCCCGTGGTATCGACTTCCAGCAACTTACCGTTTGTCGCCACTACCAGCGGTTGAGGCACGGTGATGTGTAGTGCGATCGAGTCCGGCTTGTCTGACGGGTGGTCCTTGCTGGGCCACCACAAATCCGGCCCCTCCTGCTGAACCGTGGTGCACACCCATGGGGCACCACTTGGTGTCTGTGACCAGGTGAAGCCGCCGTTCCATGGCGGGCTCGGCGCAACACGCGGCTCGCCACCATAGGACACACGAACGCGCAGGAGTTCACCGGCCTGTTGGGTCTCATCGAGTTGGATCCACACTTTTCCACCACGCCGCTCGAAATCGAGAGCAACCACATTTCCCTTTGTTGGCGTCCGGTGAATCGCCCCAATGGTCAGCAAAGTGTCTAGATCGAGCACGAGCTGATCCAATGGAGCGAGTATCTGGACGACTGCTGTCAGCGATCCGTCGATCGACTTGTCGCTGGGGGACACGGAGAGGGCCAGATCGTAGAATCGGACGTCATATGATGCCTGCTCCGGAATCAGCGGCCCGCCCGAATCGTAGTAGCGTGACTGGGACATCAAAGGATGAGCTGCTGCGATGCAGTTGAGCACCGCCATATGAAGGATTCGTCTTGTGAGCACTCTACCTAACCTACCCGTCTTGTTCTGGTTGTAGTCTTGACTTGCCGGATGTCCAGCTCACAGTCAGCATTGCGATCAAGGACAAGATGATCGGCAGAATGCTGGGATAGCCTCGCCCCAGCAGCCGTCCCAGCAGCACATCTCCCGTGTCGCCCAATACCACCCGTAAGACCGCACCATCGTCGATTCTACCGAGTATCGCGACTGAGCCACCCACAATCACAGCCGACATAGCGCCCGCCGGTGTGATTCTCAACGGACTTCGGTAGAAGCTACCAAGAGTAGGAATCACCACGCCACCCACGAAAATGGTGTAGGCCAGCAGTAGCGACGATATGATACCTTGTTGAAATGCGGCGATGACTCCCGCACCCAGTCCTACACCCAGCACGGCCACCCGGGTTGTCACTAGTTGGCGGGCCCGAGCCATCTCCGTGCCGGCAGCGACCACGTTCAACGACAGGATTGTCGAGGCCGACACCAAGGTCGTGTCAGCGGACGACATTATCGCAGCCAGGAATCCTGTCGCGATCAAGCCGGCGAGCCCAGCCGGGATCAACTGGTCGATCGCAGCCGGCAGTGCAGCCTCTTGTGCGATTCCGGGATACAGCTCCCTCAGCAATACGCCCAGTGCAGCCAGCACGAGCGAGATAGGTATGATGGCCATTGCGCTGATCAACGCTGAACGTCGTGCCACCGAGTCGTCCCTGGCGCATAGAACTCGCGAGTATATGTCGGGGCCTACGAGATAGGGCAAGCCGATTATGAGCGGATAGAACACGAGGACGTCGTACCACCCGAAGGTGTCGGATACAGGAAAGCTCAGGTGACCTCTTGGCGCGGAACCAAACAAGGACCCAATGCTGCTCTTTGTAGCTAGCACGACGAAGGCAAAGCTGGCAAGTAGAGCGCCCAAGAAGAGCATTAGCTGCCATGTGTCAGTCTTCACCACCGACAACTGGCCACCCCAAAACGTGTATACCACGAAGACCGCAGTCACCATCATGAGCGCGGTGGTATACTCCAACGGCAGCACCCCACTCAACAGCGTGGCCCCGGCGATCATCTGTGCCGCCAGGATCCCGCTCCAAGCGACGACAATCAGGATTGCTGCGGGCACCGCCACCATGTTGCCGTAAGCCTGTTTCAGGATGTCCGGCAGCGTGTAAACCCCAAGTTTTCTAATGCGTCCGGCGAGTGTGAGTCCGAACACGAGCAAGGCCACTGCGCCCACCAATGACCACCATGCAGCGGTGAAACCACGCAAATACCCCAGCCCGATGATACCCATGGTCGATGAAGCGCCGAAGATGGTGGCCACGAGAGACATACTGATCCGGCCAGTCCCGTACTGCCGGTCGGCAACCCAGTATGATTCAGGCGACTGGCTGCGTGAGTTCCAGCCAATCACTAGCATTGCACAGAGGTATCCGACCACAATGACGGCGTCGATCATCGTTTGGCCAGGTGGTGTTCCTGTGTCGAGTCGGATCTCGGATATGTTTGACAAGGGTACATAGCCTGGTCATCCTTTGTTCGGTTCACGCAGTCCAACCGTGACCACATCCCAACGAGAGCCAATGGTAGTCTTCACCGACAGTCTCGACTACGCTGACCAAGCCACGGGGAGTGTGGTGGGGAACTGGGGTGAGCCAGTCGCGCACCAGAAGGCTGGTATTCGGCAGTTGTGCGACGCTATCTACGGTACTCTGGCAATCCGTGAATCTAAACTCGCAGCCGAGTCCGGGTGGGATTATCTGTTCTTGGTCGAGTCGGCCTCCCAATCTCACTACGACTTGCTGATCGACCTCACGCGGCGGGGGATTCGCCTGCCGGACGGAATCTTGTGCCTCGCTGGATCGGGCGAGCGATTTCACGGTTTCAAAGGGCGGGAGTGGTCGGCGCCGGCGGGGAACATCTATCTGGCGGTCCATTTGGCTCCACACCAACCCTTTGAACACGCAGCCACCTGCTTCACCGTACTTGCGGCCGTTTCGGTGCTCGACGTCGTCGATGGCATTCCCGGGCTGGAAGGGACTGCGCAGATCAAATGGGTGAATGACATCCTGATTGATGGTGCCAAGGTGGCCGGTGTGCTGGCGTACACGCAGAGCGAAGCCGCAGCGATCACGGACGTTGTGTTGGGCATCGGTCTCAACGTCGCGACGATTCCGTCCGTAGCCCCGACGCCGTTCGTGCCCCGAGTAGGGGCGCTGCAGGCTGTGGTTCCGGACCCTGCGAATTGCCGGATCTCACTTGTCTTCAGAAGGCTCGTCGACGCTCTTGGCCGGAACTACAGAGCACTCCGGGAGGGAGGGCAAGCTGTGCTGCTTGATC